>DASVDE010000005.1:0-28128 GCA_036381235.1 Solirubrobacterales bacterium
GGCATCGACATCGACGACGTCGAGGGGTCGGGCGCCGAGGGCCGGATCACCGTCGGCGACGTCAGGAAGGCCGCAGGCTGATGGCGGGCGAGAGAAGACGGCGCGGGGACCTCGGCGACGACGAGGTCCCCGACGTCGAGATCCATACGGGGGTGCGCGCGAAGGAGCTGCGCTTCGGCGTGGTGCCGGAGGCCAAGGTCTGGTTCGAGGGGGAGCCGGCGGAGCGCTCGAGCTCCGAAACAGAACGGGAGAACCTGCCCGAGGAGGTGGAGCCCGACGTCAGCTACCGCGACGTGCGGGTGCGCTGGCGCGCCGGCTCGCGGATCGTCCACCCCACCGACCCCGACGCCTGAAGCGCCGGGCGGCGTGACGCCGCCTCCCGGGCCTCCCAGCGGAGAGGGAGGGATTCGAACCCTCGAGAGAGCTTGCGCCCCCTACTCGCTTAGCAGGCGAGTGCCTTCAGCCACTCGGCCACCTCTCCGGGCTTCAAAACCTTACCGTCGCTTCGGTCGTCGCTCAGCTGAGGCGGGAGCGGACCACTACCCGGGCGCCGCGGGCGGGGATCATCGTCACGTTGCGGTGCAGGGCGCGCTCGGGGGCGGGGTCCTCGGCCTCCAGGTCCAGCCGCCGCGCCATCGCCTCCAGAACCACCCGCTGCTCGGCCATCGCCAGCGCCGCGCCGAGGCAGCGGCGGATGCCGCCGCCGAAGGGGATCCACTCGTAGGTCCCCGGCTTGCGATCCAGCCAGCGCTGCGGGCGGAACTCGAATGGCTCGGGGTAGAGGTCCTCGCGATGGTGGACGAGCAGGATGCTCATCCCGACTGGAGTGTCGGCCGGCACCGCGTAATCGCCCAGGCGCCAGGGGACCATCACCCGGCGGCCGACCATCGGCACCACAGGGCGCGAGCGCATCGATTCGACGATCGTCGCCTCGACCCGATCGGCGCCGCTCTCGCCGGAGCGAACAGCGTCGCGCAGGGCGTCGTGGGCGTCCGGGGTGCGGACCAGCCGCTCCCAGGTCCAGGCCAGCGAGTTGGCGGTCGTCTCGTGGCCGGCGAGGACCAGGGTCAGCAGTTCGTCGCGCACCTCTTTGTCGCTTAGCGCCGCGCCGTCCTCGGCGCGAGCCTGCAGCAGCAGGGAGAGGATGTCGCGCCGCTCCTCCAAATCGTCGGCGCGGCGCCGCGCCTCGATGACGGCGTAGGCGCGCCGGTCGAGGAAGTCGAGGGCCAGCTTCATCGGCCCGATCGCCTCCGCGCGCCCGATGTGGAGCAGCTCGCCGAGCTGCGCCGGCGGTTTCGTCGAGGCGGCGACCAGGTGCTTGGTCGCGAAGCGCAGTCGATGCTCGGGGGTGCCGCGCCGCGGCCGGTCCTCGATGCCGAAGATCCCGGCCATGATCACGTCGAGGGTGATCGCCTGCATCCGCGGCGCCAGCGCGAAGGGCGTGCCGACCGGCCAGTTGTCGATCTCCCGCTCGGCGGCGTCGGCGATCATCTGCGCGTAGCGCTCGATCGCCTCGCCGTGGAAGGAGGGGAGGAGCAGCTTGCGCTGGCGCATGTGCCGCTCGCCGATCGCGGTGAGGACCGAGTTCGGGCCAAGGATCGGCAGTAGCGGCGACTCGCGGTTCAACGACGGCGCCTGCTCGGGCTTGGCGGTGAAGAGCGAGCGCACGTGGTCGGGATGGCTGGTGAACACCGGCCCTTCCGGCATCAGGCTGCGCATTCGGAAGACCTCGCCGAAGCGGCGCCGGGCGCCGAAGACGTACTCGATCTGGCGCTGGTTGAAGCGCAGCATCTGCCGCAGCGGGTGCTCCGGGACGGTGGGCGGGGCCGGCAGGGCGGCCGCCTCCTCGGGCTCGATCGGGCCGGCGAGGGACTCGGGAACGCTGCCGGCCAGCAGATCGGGGGTGACAGATCTCTCTTCGATCAGCATGATTTGGCTATGTCAGGTCGGCTGTTGATCGGCATCGGAGCCTTGGCTGTGGCATTGGCCACGGTCATGACCGTGGCTGCGGCTCTCGACGAGGGCGCCTCGCCGAAGCGTGCCGCGGCTGCCCCGATTGTCTCATCCCCACCGCAGGAAGCCGGGCAGGCGCAAGGCGCCCGGCCACAGGCAGCCATGTCGCAAGAAGCCCGGCCACCGGAAGCCGCCGCCGGCGCCGGCATGGCGGAGCGTGGAGGTGGTGAAGGCATGGACCGCATTCCGTCTCGACGGGGGGTCGCCTCGCCGGTTCCCTCGGTCTCGAACAAGCCGGCCCGTGGGACAGCCTTCGCGATCGTCAGCCTTCGCGACGGCGCCCGGGTCGCGATGCGGCGCGCGCCCCGCGGACCGGTCGTCGATGTGCTCGGGCCGAGGACCGAGTACGGCTCGCAGGTCGTCCTCTCCGTGGTCACCCGCCATCGCAGCTGGTTGGGTGTCGACACCCCTGCGCTCCCAAATGGCCGCCTCGGCTGGATTCGCTTCGATCCAAGTCGCCTCTCCCTCGCCTGGACCAGATACTCGCTGGGTGTCGATCTCTCCGTTCGCACCCTCACCGTCCGCTACGGCAAGCGCGCCGTCAACCGCTTTACCGTCACCGTCGGCGGACCGGGGTCCGAGACTCCCGCGGGCCGCTTTTCCGTGACCGACGCGCTGCGCTTCGATTCCAGCCCCTTCTACGGCTGTTGCGCCCTTGCGCTCAGCGGCCGGCAGACGCGGCTGCCGGCCGGTTGGCTCGGCGGCGACCGGATCGCGATCCACGGCACGCCCGGCCCCGTCGGCGGCGCCGAGTCCCACGGTTGCATTCGCGCCACCGATGCCACCATGCGTGTCCTCTTCCGCCGCGTTCCGCTCGGCGTCCCGGTCTTCGTTCGCGAGTAGTCCCACCCGCCCTGGGTACAGTCGTACGCGTGCAGCGGGAGCGGCGGACCAAGATCATTGCCACCGTGGGGCCGGCCAGCATCGACCCGGGGGTCCTCGACGGCCTGATCGAGGCGGGCGCCGACGTCCTTCGCCTCAACTTCTCCCACTCCGATCGCGCCTGGCACGCGGACGCGGTCGCGGCGATCCGCGCCGCTTCCGAGCGGACCGGCCGCGAGGTCGGCATCCTCGGCGATACCGACGGGCCCAACGACCTCGACTGGGTGGATTTCGCCGTCGAGCAGGGAATCGACCTGCTCGCCATCTCCTTCGTCTCATCGCCTGCCGATATGGAGCGCGCCGCCGAGCGACTCCGCTCCCATGACTCGAACATCCCCCTCATCGCCAAGATCGAGAAGCGGGAGGCGGCGGAGTCGGTTGATGAGATCGTCAGTGCATCCAGCGGCGGCATCATGGTCGCCCGCGGCGACCTTGGCGAGCAGCTGCCGCTGGCCGAGGTTCCGGTCGTCCAGAAGCGCCTCATCCGCGCCGCCGGACGGCAGTCCAAGCCGGCGATCACCGCGACGCAGATGCTGGCTTCGATGGTCACCGCGGACCGGCCCACCCGCGCCGAGGTGACCGATGTCGCCAACGCGATCTTCGACGGCAGCGACGCGGTGATGCTCTCCGAGGAGACGGCGATCGGCGCCCATCCGCTTGAAGCGATCCGGGTCATGGACCGGATCGCCACGGCCACCGAGCCCGATCTTCCCTATGCGGACTGGCTGTTCAGCCGCACCGACCAGGCCACCCAGGACATCGGCGACTCGGTCGCGCAGGGGGCGGTCGGCGCCGTCTACCGGCTCGGCCTCAAGGCGATGGTGGTGCCGACCACCAGCGGTCGCACCGCCCGCCTCGTCTCCGCCCACCGCCCCGATGTCCCCGTCCTCGCGATCTCCCCGTATATAGAGACGGTGCGCCGCCTCAACCTTCTGTTCGGCGTGACGCCGGCGCTCAGCGACCACGAGACCGAGATTCGCGGCCTGCTCGACGATTGCGCCGCGCTCGCCGCCATCCACGGCGTCGCCAAATCCGGCGACCTGATCGCGATCACCGCCGGTCTCCCCGCCCAGGCTCTGGGAACCAACCTCTTCGAGGTCCACCGGGTTCCCTGAACCACCAGCCGCGGTTTCTCATCTGGGCGGTAGGGTGCCCGGCCAGATGACCGACTTCGACGCGATCGCGCAAGGCATGACTCAGGCGGTGCCGTTCGCCGCCTTCCTGGAGTTGGAGATAACGAGCGTGAGCGAGGGGGAGGCGGTGGTCCGCCTGCCCGAGCGCCCCGAGCTGACGAACCACGTCGGCTCCCAACACGCCGGCGCCCTTTTCACCGCCGCCGAGGCAGCCTCCGGCGCGGCCTTCGTCGGCGCCTTCGCCGAGCGCCTCGGCGAGGTGACCCCACTCGCTCGCCGCGCCGAGATCTCCTACGAGAAGATCGCCAAGGGCCCGATCGACGCGACCGCCAAGCTCGGCGCCGCCCCGGCGGAGCTGCTGGTCACCCTCGACGCCGAGGGCAAAGTCCTCTTCCCCTGCGAGATCGAACTGGTCGACGCCGGCGGCACTCGCGTCGCCACCGCAACGGTCCAGTGGCACGTCCGTCTCAATCAGCCCGCCGAGGCCGAAGCGGCCTAGCCGCGCTCGCCCGAACCCCTAGAATCGCCCCTCCGGGCCAGCCCGGAACTTGCGCCCGTAGCTCAGTTGGATAGAGCGTCGGTCTACGAAACCGAAGGTCACAGGTTCGAATCCTGTCGGGCGCGCTCTCTCGTAGCGCTCGGTGTATTCGTCGCCTCCGGCGGCGGGTTACCTCCAGTCACCTCGGCGTAAATCGTCGATCGTCAACACCTGCAGCCAGTTCGGGACCTCGTCCTCGAGGCTTCGGGAGTCGTTGGGGACGGCGATCAGCACCTGCCCGGCCGGCAGTTGCTCAAGGGACCTCCGCTCTGCCAGCTGATCCACGACTTTGCCCAGCAGCGGCGAGTTGGGCAGATCGGCGAGCCTGGCCTGGACCAGGTATCGGCGCCTGCCCCGCTCGACCGTGAACTCGGTGCGCACAGCAAGATCTCTATCGACTCCCCTGTTGCCGCTCTCTGTTCCGGGAATCGGAGAGCTGGTGATCAGGACATCGAAGCGGTGAAGAGCTTCCTCGACAAGCTTTTCGAAGACCACCGGCGCGATGCCGCGGTGAATGTCCTTGATGTTTTCCAACAGGTTGAGGAGGGCTTTGTCCTTGATCCCACCGTGGAGCAGGATTTGCTCCGTCGTCAGCAAGACGTTGCCCAGGACGTCCACTCGCTCACTCGGGAGGCGCCCGTCGGCCTCCAACCGGTCAAGCACCCCGAACGGGTCCCCACAACAGCTCTCATCCAGCAAGCTGGAGTTGATGTAGCCGAGTCGGTTGCGGATCTGTCCACGCAGGACGGCGACCCCGATCAGCGGGCTCTCGGTCGACTCCGCCGCTTCAAGGGCGCTGCCCCCCACGTCGGCCGTGCTCTCGAAGTCCTCCCAGGGCAACTCCCTTATCTCAATGTCGCCGAGCTTTTCAACGTTCTTCCGCAGCTTCGCGCCGATGCCGCCGGGGAGCTTGAACTCCTCAATGCGATCAAGGACTAAGAGCAGCAGGGCGATGGCCAGCAGCCCGATCGTGGTGCTGTCGACGTAGGTGTGTGCGAAGAAGAAGTGAACGAGAACGATCCCGACGACCACGAGGAGGAGAATTCTTTGACCGAGCTGTTCGGCGGAGACAACCGACGTCTGTGGGATGAGAATCCTCCCCCCTTTGGCGGGAGCATCATTGCTCAAACTTGTGCGAGCGAAGAAATCTATTCTTCGCCGAGGTTCCAGGTCAACCGCATCGCAGGCGGCAAGGCCTTTCTTTCCCAACAGACCCGGCTTCGGAGCTATCCTCGTTCATATGCGTGCGCTACCGGGAAGGGATTCGAGGTCGCTCGCCGACTCGCCGGCCGCCGTCACTCGGGACAGCGTCAAAGAGGATCAGCGCCAGCGCATCCTGCGGGCGACCGGTGAGCTGGTTGCCAAGCGCGGCTACAACGCCGTCACTGTCGAGCTGATCGTCAAGCGCGCCCGGGTCAGCTTCAAGACCTTCTACGCCCACTTCCGCGGCAAAGAGGACTGCTTCCTGGAGCTCTTCGACATGGTGATGGAGCAGACCCGCGCCGAGGTCGACGCTGCTCTCGCCGCCGAGGTGGACTCGCCCTGGCCTCAGCAGGTGGTCGCCGCTCTGCGCGCTCTCTTCAACGCCTTCCTCGCCGATCCGCTCATCGCCCGCGCCTCGATCGTCGAGGCGCCCACCGTCGGGCCGATCATCATCGAGCGCTACGAGAAAGCGATGACCGGCCTCTCGCCCCTGTTCCGTCAGGGACGCGAGCAGAGCCCCCAGCGCGACGAGCTTCCCGAGACGCTCGAGGACACGCTCGCCGGCGGCGTCCTCTGGTCCGCCTACCAGCGTCTCATCATCGGCGAGGCCGATCGCATCGAGACCCTCCTGCCGGAGGCGATCGAGTTCGTGCTGCGCCCCTACATCGGCGAGGCCGAGGCGGCGAAATGGGCCAAGTGGTCCCAGCAGACGGACGAGCCCGCATCGGCGGTGTCCTGAGCCATCGGGATCAACTTCCCGGCTGATTCCCTTCATCGCGCCGAGGACGAGGGTGCCTGCTATCAATGCTAGCATCATCTTATGGCGCAATTGCTCGTTCGCAACATCGAGGGGGAAGTAGTCCGTGAACTGAAGATTCGTGCCGCTCGCCATGGCCGCTCTGCCGAGGAGGAGCACCGGGAAATCCTTCGCGGTGCTCTGACACAGCGCTCCCCGCAGCCCTCGTTAAAGGAGTTGCTGCTGGCGATTCCCGATGTAGGCGAGGATCGCGACTTCGCGCGTCCGCTCGATCGCGGCCGCCCGGTCGAGCTTTGAGTTACCTGATCGACACCAATGTCATCTCCGAACTGCGCAAGGGGAAGAGGACAGACCCAGGTGTCGCCTCATGGTTCGCGCGGCTCCCGGATCAGGACATCTTCCTCAGCGTTCTCACGCTTGGTGAGATTCGTCGCGGCATCGAGAGCATCCGCCGTCGCGACGCCGACTCCGCCCTGGCGCTCGATCGCTGGCTCACCTCGCTCGGCGAGTTGCACGCAGATCGCATCCTTCCCGTCGACCGGCAGGTCGCCGAGGAGTGGGGGAGGCTGAATGTGCCTGACCCCCTCCCTGTCGTCGATGGCCTCCTCGCCGCCACGGCGAGGATCGCCGGTATCGCGCTTGCCACGCGCAACACTGCGGACTTCGAGCTGACCGGCGTCAGCTGCGTGAACCCGTTCGCCTTCTGACCGGGCGCTCGCCGATTCCCCACAGGCGGGGCTTACGGGTCTATCCTCGATGGGCGGACCGGGAGGTAGGAGGTGCCCTTTGGGATGGATGGCACCTCAACGGGACGAGAGAGACCGCCTTCACGAGGCCCTTATCGACCTCTGCTTCGAGCGGGGCTTTCAGAACTTCGGCCTGGGGGCGCTGCTTTCCCGCGCGGGCGTTGACCGTCCCTCCTTCGAGCGCCATTTCGTCGACCTCGAGGACTGCTTCCTCAAGATTTTCGAGGCTGAGATGGATCGCTACCGATGCGAGTTTGCGCCCGTCGCCGGCGAGTGCGCCGACTGGCGTGAGCGGGTTCGCGTCACTCTCTACGCGCTCTTCCGTTTCCTCGTCGCCGACGAGCGCCGCGCTCGCTTCATCGTCGTCGAATCGCGGGTTGCCGGCGAGCGCGCCCGGGTCTTTGCCGATCAGCGGATCGAGACGCTCTTCGACCTGATCGACGCGGGCCGCTCGGAGCTCGACGACCCCGACTCGATCTCCCGCACCACCGCTGAGGCGGTCGGCGGCGGCATCCTCAACCAGGTCTACGCGGCGGTGGCGCGGGGGGTCCCGCTGCCGCCCGAGCGCGAGCTCGTCCCCGAGCTCATGTATTGCGTCGTCCTTCCCTACGCCGGCCTGGATGCCGCGCTCGAGGAGCTCTACATCCCGCCTCCGTCCAGCCGCGTCCGGCCGCGGCCGCTGGGCGCCCACCGCGGATAGTCTTAGACAGTGGCGGCGCGGCGCGGCAAACAGGCGGAGAGAACGACCCGATCCGACCTCGGCCCTCTGCCCGGCGGCCACCACGGCCTCTCCCGCGAACAGGTCGCCGAGTCCCAGCGCGAGCGACTCCTCGCCGGCGTTGCCCACGCCGTCGCCCAAAACGGCTACCGGGCGACCACGATCACCGAGATTGTCAAGGCCGCATCTGTCTCCAGCGCCGCCTTCTACGAGAACTTCGACTCCAAAGAGGACTGCTTTCTCGCCGCCTTCGACGCCGTCGTCGCCCACGTCAAGGATCTGGTCGCCGACGCGATCGAACCCGTCCCCGACTGGCCCCACCGGGTGATCGCCGCCCTTCGCGCCGCCCTTCGCTTCTTCGCCGCCGAGCCCGACCTCGCCCGCATCTGCCTGATCGAGCCGATCACCGCCAGCCCCGAGATCGCCACCCACTTCCGCGCTGTCGTCGTCTCCTGCATCCCCTACCTGGAGCCCGGCCGCGCCGAGCGCCCCGAAGCAGCCGAGCTGCCGGAGTCGACCGAGGACTCGCTCCTCGGCGGTCTCATCGTCCTCGCCGCCCGCTCGATCCTCGCCGGCGAGCACGACTCCCTCGAGCAGCGCCTGCCCGACCTGGTCGACTTCGTCCTCTCCCCGTATCTGGGGTCGGAGGCGGCCAAGACATTGGCCCGCGAAGCCGCCTCCTCGAACTCCTAGTTCCCTAATCCGCAGCAGCTTTTCCGAGCGCGATTCCGCTCTGCGCCTGTGATTTTGAGCGCGCAGCAACTATCTTCAAAAAATAAGACTTGCCCTTTGAATATGACTGTGCTTTCATAGTCCGGTCCGCCCAGGGAGGCGGGCAGGGTTACGACAGAAACGAGCCCGGGGCTCGGGACGGGCCGGGAAGCCCACACCGAGAAGCAGAGGGCTCACGGGACAACAGGGAGACCACTTTGATCAGCAAGGCAATCCGCCTTTCGGTTTCTGAATCGGCGCGCGACTGCTCTCCCTGGCAGACGGCGCCCCAGGGCTCGCTCCGCGCAGGCACTTACCGCGGAGCGAGCCCGATCTCTTCATTCGCACAGCACGCAAACCAACCACAAAGACGGGGGAGGGCGTAGCTGCGTGAGCAATAGCCAGCCCCTCCGAATCAACCAAGGAGAGAGACTGATGTTCTCGCATCTGCGCAACCGCTTCGGCGTGGCCGTCCTGGCCCTCGCCGTGGTGGCGCTGACCGTTGCCGTTGCCGGCGCCGGCACAGCCGCCGCCGCCAACGCCAACGACAACAGCGCCACCGCTTCCAAGAAAAAGCACAAGAAATCCAAACGCGGCTCACGCGGCCCCAGGGGCCCACGCGGACCGCAGGGCAACCCCGGCGCCAACGGCCTCGATGGAGCCGTAGGCCCCCAGGGCCCGGTCGGCCCCCAGGGCCCGGTCGGGCCGACCGGGTCCAAGGGCGCAACCGGCCCGCAGGGACCGCAGGGCAATGCAGGACCGACCGGCCCCCAGGGCCCGGCAGGCTCTGACGGCAGCGACGGCGCAACCGGCCCGCAGGGACCGCAGGGCAGTGCAGGACCGACCGGCCCCCAGGGCCCGGCAGGCTCTGACGGCAGCGACGGCGCAACCGGCCCGACCGGTCCGCAAGGCCCCGCCGGTGGAGCAACAGGCCCGACCGGACCGACCGGAGCCGCAGGCCCCGACGGTAACCCCGGACCTGACGGTGCCCCTGGTCCTGATGGAGCTGCAGGCCCCGACGGTGCAACCGGCCCGACCGGCCCCCAGGGTCCGCAGGGCGATCCCGGTGGTCCGACCGGTGCAACCGGCCCCGCTGGTCCTGCAGGAGCTGACGGCGCGACTGGTCCGACTGGTGCTACCGGACCCGCCGGCAGTGGCGGCGGAGGTGGCTTCAGCTACCTCTTCAACGACTCCACGACCGACAGCGATCCGGGATCGGGCAAGTTGTTGGTCAGCCCGACAGGCAGTGGACAAGGCCCGGTTATTGACATCGCGGAGACCGACAACGACTCAAGTGATGTCGCTGCGGTCCTAGCCGAATCTCTCGGCGGCTATGTAACGCTGACCGACGAGACGACGCCGGCCACCTTTGCCACCTACAGGGTGCTTAAAATCGCGGATCAAGGTGCTTACAAACGGTTGGCCTACGCCACTGTCGGCAGCAATGGCACCTTCAGCAAAGGCGATTCGGTTTCCGTCGACATCCAGGGTGGCCACGATACGTGCTTCGCAAGCGTGGACGTGGGGCACGGTGTGACTGGCCAGTTGGCCGATGATTGCACGGCGATGGGAACCTGGAGCTTCACCAGCAACCAATCTGCCACCGACAGCTTCCTCGGCGCCATCGGGAACACTGAGCACAACGTCATCGTTCCGATTTCAGGGGGGTTCAACCTTGGTAATGGCAGTCAAGTAATGACCCCCATCTTCGTGTCGGCTGGTGACAGCGATCCTCACTGTCCCGGAAGCCCCGCGGACCCAGAGGCATCGCCTGGCTACTTCTGCGTGTATGAGAGCGCCTTTGACCACAACAACGCAGAGCCAAGCCCCTGGGCAATCGCCAACCTCGGGTCGCCGGTTGTCACCCCAGGGCTATCGCCCGTCGTCGGCGGCGCCGGTGCGTACCTCGTTATGGACATCCCGGCAGCCGGGTCAGCATATGACTGGGGCAGTTGGGCGGCGCACCCCTAGGCACAGTCAATCAACGCTCAATAAGCGGTGAAGCCCGGCGGCGCTTACAAGCGCCGCCGGGCCCGCCGCTCGGAAGTCAACTCATTTCATTCACACCACTCGAGGCACATGCAGTGACGATCAGGGAGCACAGAACACAGGGAAGCCGTTGCCGGCGACGCGGACTGAGAATCGCGCGCTGCGCGTTCCTCCCCACGGCTGCTCTTGTCGCGATTCTCGTCCTGGCGCCGGCTGCCGGCGCGGAACTGGGACCGATCGGAAGCCTCGAGGTCGATCGATCCGGCGGGTGGATCGGACCTCTAGGAATCAACCATGACGGAGTCGGGGGCGCCGACCCCGGCGATCTGTTCGTCGGCACTGCCACTCTGACCGACCCGCCTCAACTTCAGCGACTCTCCAGCATGGGCGCTCTCAAGGACCAGTGGGATCGAGGCTACAAAAACATCGCTGTCGACCAGGGCTCGGGAGAGGTGTTCGGCCTAGGCTCCCTCTATGTAGACGCCTCGTCCCCGACGGGCGACCTACTGCGGCGCTTCGGTTTCGACACCGTTGCCTACGGCCCAGGTGACAGTGCCGCCGATGCGCAGCTTGTGCTGCGCATCAGGGCCAATGCCGGCACCTTCACGGTATGCGTGCCATTCTCATGCACCGATGCCCGGTCGACGGTATCCGACCCGATTCCTTACAACGCTTCGCCGGGAACCGTGGAGAACACGATCAACGCGATGCTCGCCAAAGCCGTAGACATCGCTCCGTCGTACAACCCTGTCTTCAGCGGAACCACCGTGAGCGTAACCGGTGGGGTCGGCAACGCCGCCGGCGACTCCCCGTACACGATCACCTTCGGCGGCACGGCGGCCGGCGACCAGGCTCCAAGCCTGAGCACAACCGCACTGAACCTCACGCGAACGGGCGGCGGCCCCTTGGCGGCGATTACCACCCTCGCCGCGGGCGGAGGCTACGAGATCTGTGAGCCGGCCGCCGGCGACACCTGCAAAGAGGGAGCCGTGGATCCCGAATCTCGCGGCGGCAGCCTCTACTTCCCCGACGACATCGCGGTGGCCCCCTCGTCGGCACCAAATGCGGGCAACGTGTTGGTGAGCGAACCCAACTTCCACCGCGTCGAGGAGTACAGCCCGACCGGGACCTTCGTTCGTGAATTCGGCTGGGACGTGATCGATCACGGGCCGAACGACAGTTCTGCTCATGAAGTGCAGAAAGTCACCCTGGGTGCGAACACGACCGGGGGTAGGTTTTCCCTGCTCTACAACGGAAGGACGACCGGAG
The DNA here is from genome assembly GCA_036381235.1 of Solirubrobacterales bacterium. Lineage (GTDB taxonomy): Bacteria > Actinomycetota > Thermoleophilia > Solirubrobacterales > 70-9 > DASVDE01. The sequence goes on from DASVDE010000005.1 coordinate 11,960, forward strand.
CGGCCGGAACCGGTACACTCACCTCGGGCTCAACGACGGTCAACAATGTGACCACCTCGAACGGCGCCTTCGCCATCGGCCAGGTCATCTCCGCCGATTCAGGGACCGGCATCCCGGTCGGGACCACTGTCACCGGAGTGGGAGCGAATACCCTAACGCTGTCGGCGGCGGCGACCGCCAACTCCGTCGGCCAGGACCTGACAGGGAACGACATCGCTTACAACGCCTCTCCGGCTCAGGTGGAGGCCGCGCTGAACTCACTGTCGTCGATTGGCGGCGCTGGGGGCTCGGTCAGCGTCAGTGGCGCCGACGGCGGTCCATACACCGTCACCTTCGGCGGCAACTTGGGCGGCGACAATCTTGCGCAGATGACCTCCTCGGCTACGGGCCTGACCGTCTCCGGCGGCAGCAAATCGGCCACCGTATCGACCACTGCCGAAGGCGGCGCCTTCGAAACCTGCGTCGCGGTCGCCGGCGACATCTGCAAGGCGGGCAAGGCAGGGGTGACCGGTCGCAATGGATCCCAACTTGGTCAATTCACGAGCTTTGAGCTCAAAGTGGCGGAGGACTCCAGCGGCGCGATCTACGTCGTCGACGACAACGAGTACAGAGTGCAGAAGCTCACGCCGGCCGCCGGCGATCAGCTGATTCCATCCCTGTTCGGGAGCAACGATGAGATGCAGGAGCTGACCGTCAATGCCGGCGCCGGCCAATTCCGTCTCTCCTACGGGACGCAGGCGGATGCGGTTTCTGGAGTGGGTGATTTTCACGAAGGCTCGACCACGGTCACCAACGTCACCCCTTCGACCAGTCAGTTCAAGGTTGGCGAGCGAATCACCACTTCTGGAGCCGGACTCACCCTTTGGCCGGCCTCCGTAGACGTGTTCATCACGGCGATCGGGCCTGGAACACTGACGGTGTCTGAGCCCCCAGGAGCTGACAGCCTTAACCGTCAGATTTCCTCCGATCTCCCCTACACCACACCCGATCTTCCTTACGACGCTCCGGCGAGCGGCCCGGGATCGGTGCAGGCGGCGCTCAACGCCCTGCCCTCGATCTCCAGCGGCGACGGCTCGGTGACGGTCACGGGCGGGCCGGGCGATAGTAGCCCGTATGAGATCAGCTTCGACGGCGGGCCGCTGGCGAAGAGCGACGCCCTGACGATCAAGCCGTCGCAGGGGTCGACGCTGTTGAGCGGCGGCTCTGGTCCCGGGGCGGATCAGGCGACTGTCGTCACAGTCGTCACCGGCGGGCCGAACGGCACCGCCGGCTCGGACTCGCCCTTCGACATCGCTATCGACGATGCGGACAACGTCTACGTCTTGAAGAACTACGTCGCGGGCACCGTTGTCTGCCCCAACGGAGTCCCGTCCAGCGCGGAGGCCCGCATACAGAGGCTCGACACCGCGGGGACGGTGCAGGATGTGAGCGTCGGGTGCCTGCGGATCCGGCCAGGCCCCCAGCAGCCGGTGAATCTCACCATCGACCCGGTCGGCGGCATTCCGTACGTGGCTTACACCGGGGCGACTCCGCTGACCAACGGCTACAAGCATCGCATCTACGCGTTTGGCGATCTCGGCGGAGCGCCGGAGCTGTCGCTTGCGAGCCCGTCGAGCATCGATGCGCACAGCGTGACGATCTCGGGGACGATTACGCCACACGGACCGGCCGATGCGGACCAATACCCGATCCCGGTCACGGCCCGGTATCGGGTCGAATACCGCAAAGTCGGGGACCCGGACTGGACGCTGTTCGCTCCCGACGTCTCGCCCGGCACCTCCGACTCGCCCACGCCGTTCAGCGTCGGGGTCGGCGGGCTGGAGGCGAAGACCGACTACGAGTTCCGAGTCGTGGTGGAGAAGCCCGGCTTCGCGACCGTGATTGGGACGAAGACGGCGAGCACCACGGCGGGGCCGCCGCAGATCACCGCGCTCAGCTCGAGCGGAGTCAGCGCGAGCGACGCCGACCTGCACGCCTCGATCAACCCACAGGGCGATCAGACCACCTATCACTTCGAGTACGGCCGGACCCCGGCCTACGGCCAGAGCACCGCCGAGGGAAGCGTCGGCGATGGGGTGCTGCCGGTGGCAGTGGGCAACCACATCGGCGGCCTCGACCCCGTCGTCTACCACTTCCGCGTCGTCGCCCACAACAACTTCGGCACGGCGATGAGCTCGGGCCAGACCTTCACCTTCTATCCCGAGCCCTGTCCCAACGCCACCGTGCGCCAGCAGACCGGAGCCGGACGCCTGCCCGACTGCCGAGCATATGAGATCGCCTCGCCGGGCGACACCGGCTCGGGCGTGATCCTGGAGCCGGGCGGCCCACAGTCGCCGCGGGCGACGAGCCCGGCGAGGGTGGCGTTCACCGGATCGCTGGGCGCCATCGTCGGCGCGGGCGGCAACCCGAGCGCGGCCAACGCCGACTACGTGGCGACGCGGGGCAGCTCGGGCTGGACGACGCGATTCGTCGGCCTCGACGCCGACCAGAAGGCGGTTTACGGCGGGCCGCCGGGCGAGGGCGGGGGCATCGAGGCCGATCTGGGCCTGAACCGGCTCCTGGCCTGGGATCGCGGGCAGGTGAACAGGACCTGCTGCGGTTTGGGCGGGTCGATGGCGCCGTACGTGCTCAACGCGTACGGCGATCAGATCGACCGCTGGCCGACGGCGGTCGAGGGATATCCGACGGCGCTCAACGATCTCGGCTGCTGGCTGCCGCCGGCGAGCGCCTACTGCGGGCCGCCGGGCGGCTTCTTTGGCAACGCCAAGCCCTCACCCGACTTCAGCCACTACTTTTTCTCCTCGCACAGCGTCGTATTCGCGCCCGGCGGAACGTCGAGCGGCATGCTTTCCGTCTACGACAACGACACCACGAACGGCGCGATAGCGGTCGCCTCGAAGCTGCCGGGCGGAGGCGACATCCCGATGGAGCCCGGGGTCGGCGCCGATGACATGCTCGGGCTACCCGCCGCTTCGAACGATGGCTCCCATGTCCTGATGGCGGCCTCGGGGACCGGGATCAGCGGCAAAACGACGAACCAGCCATTGCCCTTCCTCTGTGGTTGGACATCGGCCGGTGGCGGCAACTCGATAACTCTCAACTCGTGCCCCAGCTCGCTTCCCTCGCACCTCTACATGCGCGTCGGCGGCGGCGTCACCTACGACGTCTCCAAGGGACATCTCGTCGACTTCGAGGGCATGACGAGGGACGGCACGAAGATCTTCTTCTCCTCGAGCGAGGACCTGACCGGCGACGGCAGCGACACGGACTCGAGCGTCGATCTCTACATGTGGAGCGAGGCCACCGACACGGTGACCCTGCTCTCGCAGGGTGGGGGAGCCGGCGACACCGACGCCTGTAATGCCGGCTGGGTTGCGAAGTGCGGAGCGGAGGTCGTCGGCAGCGAGGCGGGCGCGTCGATCGCCGACACCGACAACGCGATCGCCGGCGATGCCGGAGACGTCTACTTCTACTCGCCCGAACAGCTGGTCGCCGGCCGGGGAATCCCGGGCCGGCGGAATCTCTATGTCGCGCGCGGGAGCGGCCTGCAGCTCGTGGCGACGATGGACGCCGACAAGCCGGCCAGCCGCATCCAGGTGTCCCCCGACGGCAAGCACGCGGCGATCGTGACGAGCTCGAAGGTCATGGGCTACGACAACACCTCGGCCGACGGGGTGTGCTCGCGCGACCCGTACGGGAATCCCACCAGCGGCCCCGCCTGCGAGGAGATGTACGCCTACGACGCCGAGCATGACGAGGTTACCTGCGTCTCCTGTCTGCCGGACGGCGGCAGGCCGAGCAGCGACGTCAAGGCAAGCGAAAACGGGCTATTTATGAGCGACGACGGCCGCACGTTCTTTTCGACCGGCGACGCCTTGCAGCCGCATGACACCAACCAGCAGACCGACGTCTATGAGTACGTTGGCGGCCGTCCACAGCTGATTTCGACCGGCGTGTTCTCGTCGAGTTCGCTGTACTCCTCTTCGATCGGGCTGCTGGGGGTGAGCGCCGACGGTGTCGACGCGTATTTCCTGACCCTGGAGACGCTCGTCGCCGAGGATCAGAACGGGCCGTTCGTGAAGGTCTATGACGCGCGGACCAACGGCGGCTTCCCGGTGGCGGCGTCGATCGCTCCCTGCGCGGCCGCCGAGGAGTGCCACGGCTCCGGTTCGGCGCCGGCAGCGATGCCGACCATCGCCAGCGGCGCCAATCTCGGCATCGGCGGCAACGCGACGCAGCGCCGGGGGAAGAAGCACGGCAAGAAGCGAGTGAAGCATCACAGTAAGCGGCACAGGCACCACAAGCGGCCTCACAAGCACGAGCGGGCACGCAACAGCACGCAGAGGAGGGCCGGCGGATGAGCGCGCGCGGAAGGCATGCTCTGCCGCGCACGATCGCCGCGCTGACGGCGGCGATTGCGCTACTGCTCTGTTCGGGTAGCGAGCGCGCCGAGGGGAAGGTGCCAATCTACGCGTTCGCGACGTCGCTGAAGGCGATCCCGGGCTCCTCGCAGGCGGCACAGGCGGCAGGGGCTCATTCGGATCTGAAAATCGACTTCTCGATCGGCACCCCGGCGACGGAGCCGGCGGTGCCGTGCCTGTGCAATGCGATCAAGGAGATCACGATCAACACCCCGTCGGGAGTCGTGGGAACTCCGGCAAACGTCCCTCGCTGCACGGCGGCTGAGTTCTCGGCCTCGCGATGCCCAGTGGAAAGCCAGATCGGCATCGTCGCCCTCGACCTCGTGGAGCCAGGTGAAAACACGGCGGCAATGGCGATCTTCAATATGGTGCCCCGGCCTGATCAGCTGGCGCTGTTCGCATTCGCGACGCCGGTCGTGCCATCGCCGATCTACAGCAGCTTCACCGCGCGAACGGAGAGTGACTACGGGCTGGAAGTGAAGACGTACGGGATCCCCACCCTGTTTCCTCCCTATCGGGTGACGTACTACCTGTGGGGGGTGCCGGCGGATCCGGTCCACGATACGTTGCGGGTGCCGTTGGACAACTGGGGGCCACCGGAGTTCAGCGTCCTCAGCCGGGGGGCTTCGGGCTGCAACACCAACGACCCGCGGCCGGCGATCGACCGCTACGAGTTCCCGACGCTCGAGTGCCCCGCCTATGCCGGCTCGGGCGCAGTGGCCTCGGCCGCCCCCTCCGCGCCGTTTCTCTCCAACCCGACGACCTGCGGGGGGCCGCTGAGCGCGACGATGCGGACCGACGCCTACGACCTGGATACCGACTTCGCGACGACGTCTATGCCGGCGACGACCGACTGCGATCAGCTCAGCTTCGACCCGAGCCTGGCGGCGAAGCCGACGACCAGCAAGGCGGACTCGCCCTCCGGTCTGGACATCGACCTGACTGTGCCGCAGACACTGAGCCCGAGCACGCCCTCGCCCTCGGCGATCAGGGCGGCGAAAATCGAGTTGCCGGCCGGCTTCACGATCAATCCGAACGCCGCCGACGGCAAGCTGTCGTGCACCGACGTGCAGGCGAAATTTGGCACGCGCGATCCGGCCCAATGCCCCGAGCACTCGAAGATCGGCACGCTGGGCATCACCTCTGCCTCCTTCCCGGGAGTGCTGCCGGGAGCGATTTATCTCGGAGAGCCCAAGCCCGGCAACCGCTACCGGATCTTCCTGGTCGCCGACGGCTTCTCGCTGCACGTGAAGCAGCTGGGAACGGTAACCCCCGATCCGAACACTGGCCAGTTGATGACTACCTTGCAGGATCTGCCGCAGTTCAACTTCCAGGAGTTCAAGATGCATCTCTTCGGCGCCGAGAAGGGCCTGCTCTCGACGCCCGAGCGCTGCGGCACCTACCCCGTGCACAGCACCTTCACCCCGTGGGCTGCTCCGGACATCCCCGAGCAAACTTCGACCCAATTCTTCACGATCGACTCCGGGCCGAACGGCACGCCCTGCCCAGGCTTGACGCGCCCCTTCGGCCCGAGCTTCGATGCGGGGGTGACGGACAACACGGCGGGAGGGCACTCGACCTTCAGCCTCGATCTGAAGCGCCCCGACGGAGACCAGAGCCTCATCGGCCTGAAAGTCGCCACCCCGCCCGGCTTCGCCGCCACCCTGAAGGGCATCCCCTACTGCCCGGAGGCGGCGATCGCCCAGCTCTCCAACTCACTTTACACGGGCCTCAGCGAGATCGCCTCCTCCGCCTGCTCTGCGGAGTCCCAGGTCGGCACAGCGGTGGCCGCCGCCGGCACCGGCTCCAAACCGTTCTACGTCAACGGCAAGGCCTACCTCGCCGGCCCCTATAAGGGGGCGCCGCTTTCGCTGGTGGTCGTGATCCCCGCCGTCTCGGGTCCCTATGACCTCGGCAACGTCGCGGTCAGAGCGGCGATAGATGTCGACCCGGTAACCGCTCAGGTGACGACGACGTCCGATCCGCTGCCCTTGATCCGCGAGGGAATCCCGCTGAGAACGAGGGAGATCCGCGTCGACCTCGACCGGCCCGACTTCGCCCTCAACCCGACCAACTGCTCGCCGCTTTCGGTCGAGGCCCAGGCATCGGGAGACGAGGGCGGGGTGGCCGACCTCTCCTCTCACTTCCAGATCGCCAACTGCGCGGTGCTCGGCTTCGAGCCCGAGCTTGCGGTCAAGGTGCTGGGCCCGATGAAGCGCGTCGGGCACCCGAGGCTGCGTGCGATCTTGAAGACCAACGCAGGCGAGGCGAACCTGGCGCGCACCGTCGTCGCTCTGCCGCACTCCGAGTTCCTTGACTCGACACACATCCGCTCGGTCTGCACGCGAGCGGACTTCGCCGCGAACAGCTGCCCGCCGGGGTCGGTCTACGGCCGCGCCGCAGCCTTCAGCCCGCTGCTGGACGATCCGCTCAGAGGGCCGGTCTACCTGCGCTCCTCGGGCAAGGAGCTACCCGATCTGGTTGCAGACCTGCACGGCCAGTTCGACATCGAGGTCTCCGGGCACATCGACTCCGACCGCAACCAGGGGATTCGCACCACCTTCGATGCGATCCCCGACGTGCCGGTCTCCAAGTTCGTCTTGAACATGCAGAGCGGGCGTAAGGGTCTGATCCAGAACTCGAAGGATCTCTGCGCCGGCGCGGGCAAGGTGACGGTGAAGATGGACGGCCAAAACGGCCGTCTGCACGACTTCCGCTCAAAGCTCGATACCGCCTGCAAGAAGCGCAAGCGCCATCGCAGGGCGGGGATCGCCAGGGCGAGGAGCGCCCTCCGATGAGGGCGCGGATCGCGATCGCGGCGGCAGTGGCCTGCGTGATCGGAGCGATCGGTGCTCCTGTCGCCCGGGCGGACCTGACCTATGACTTCACGTTCGGTGGCAACGGCACCGGTGCCGGGCAGTTCAGCAACGCCACCGGCGTCGCGGTAAACCACACCACCGGCGACGTCTACGTTTCCGACACCGACAACAACCGCGTGCAGCAGTTCGACGCCGGCGGCAACTTCATCCGCATGTGGGGCAGGGGCGTCGACCAGGACACCGGCGCCAACGTCTGCACGGCGGTGTCGGGCCACACCTGCAAAGCGGGCGAAACGGGCGGTGCGGCTGGGGCCTTCAACTCACCGAGGGGGATCGGCATAGACAACTCCGGCGGACCCGCGAGCGGCGCCGTCTACGTGCAGGACACCGCCAACAATCGGATCCAGAAGTTCAGCGCCGGCGGGACCTTCGTCTTGACCTGGGGCAAGGCGGTCAACCTCGATACCGGCGGGGACCTATGCACGGCGGCATCCGGGAACACCTGCAAGAGCGGCAATACGTCGGGGGTCGCCGGCGATCCGCAAGCCGTCCCGCCGATTCCCGACCTGCCGAGCACGCCGGGGGAGTTCGCCGGTTGGTCGGGGACATTGGCCTCCGTTCCTCAGTTGGCGGTGGACGGCAACGGCTTCATCTACGTCAACGAACCAAACGCGATCCCCGAGCCCCGGGTGCAGAAATTCGACTCCGATGGGGATTTCGTGGGCCAGATCGCGCCCGGTGATACAACGCCTCAAGGGATCAACTTCAGCAGGGGAATAGCGACAAATGCGGAGGGCGATGTCTACGTACTTGACGCAATCGCCTTTGATCACGGGATCATCAAGCGTTTCGATGCTGGAGAGTTCGACGTCGACGGAACTGCGGCAAGTGCCGCACAGTTGTTCGCAGACCGCACGCAGCCACGAATTGCCGCGATCGACCCGAGCAACGACTTCCTGCTGGTGTGGGACAACGGTTCGGCGTGCAGCCAGGTCGGCCCGGAGGCGGCCCACCTGCGCGAGTTCGCCTCGACCGGACAGCAGGTCGACTGCAGCATCCCCGTCGTGCCCTCGCTCGAGGGCACGACGGGGATGGCGGCTTCAGTGGACCACAGGCTCTATGCCGCGGTCGGCTCCGAGATTCGCGTCTTCGACCTGCCGGCCTCCGCGGCGCCGGCGGTAGCCTCTTTCCTGGCTTCGAGCGTCGCGTCGAAAGGGGCGACGATCACGGCTCAGGTCGCGGCCCATCTCTCAGAGACCGATGTCCACGTCAAGTACGGGCTTGCCAACTGCTCGCTCAACGCCTGCACGACGGCGCCGGACTCCGACGCGATCGGCGCGGCGCTGGCGCCGACAGAGGCAAGCATCTCGATCCAGGGCCTGACACCCGGTACTACCTACCACTACCGGGTGATCGCCGAGAACGGCAAGGGGTCCGACACCAGCCCCGACGGCACCTTCACCACCTTTCCGACCGCCCTCTTCGACCCCTCCTGCCCCAACAACCTCGCTCGTCAGCAGACCGGCGCGGCCTTCATCCTCGATTGTCGCGCCTACGAGCTGGTCTCCGCCGAGAACTCAGGCGGTTACAACGTAGAGTCGAACTTGGTCGACGGCCAGACACCTTTCAACGGGTACCCCCTGGCGACGGGCAAGGCGCTCTACGCGGTTCACAACGGCGGCATCCCGGGGACCGGCAAGCCGACCAACCGCGGCCTCGATCCCTACGTCGCCACCCGCGATGAAGCAAATCGGCGCTGGGTGACCAAATACGTGGGCATCCCCGCCGACGCTCCCTCGAACGCACCCTTCTCCTCGACCCTAGCTGGTGCCGACGCAGGCCTCTCATCCTTTGCCTTCTCGGGCCCCGACCTATGCGATCCCTGCTTCGCCGACGGAACCGCCGGCATTCCAATCCGGCTGCCTGACGGCAGCCTTGTGCAGGGAATGGCGGGCTCGCTGCCGGTGGCCTCGCCCGAGCCCTCGGGCGGCGTGAAGAAGCACCTCTCCGCCGACGGCTCGCACTTCCTCTTCGCTTCGACGCAGCAGTTCGAGCCGGCGGGCAACTCCAACGGCACCGATGTGACGATCTACGAGCGGGACCTGAACACTGACACCACCGAGGTCGTCTCGACCCTGCCCGGCGGGGCGACAATCGCAAACGGCACCGACGTCGAGGCGCTCAATGTCTCCAACAACGGCTCGCGAGTGCTGATCGGCGCCCCGGTGAAAATCGACGCCGACGGCAACGTCTACTACGACCTCTACCTGCGTGAGGCGGGCTCGCCTGACTCCATACAGATCGCAAGCGCCGGCGACGGGGCGCTCTACGCGGGGATGAGTGCCGACGGATCGCAAGTCTACTTCACCACCACCGACAACCTCGCCGATGACACCGACGGCTCCGCCGACCTGTTCCGGGCGACGGTCTCAGGCGGCGCGGCAACGATAGAGCGGGTCTCGAGCGGAACGGGCGACGCCGGCAACACTGACCTCTGCAACCCCTCCGCCAACAGCTACAACAACCTGGATTGGAATGTGCTCCCCGGGCGACCGACCGACTGCTCGGTGGTGGCGATCGGCGGCGGCGGCGGTGTCGCTCCCGCAAGTGGAGCGGTCTACCTCCTCTCGCCGGAGAAGCTCGACGGCAACGGACAGCCCGGCTCGCCGAACCTCTTCCTGGCGCGCCCGGGAGAGGCGCCGCAGTTCGTCGCGACGCTCGAGTCGAGCGCGAGCACGCCGCTGGGCCTGGCTACGCATGGCGTGATCCTCCCCGCCCTGGGCGCTGCGGCGAACCCGGGCGGCACGGCGATCGACGGCCAGAACGGCAGCATCTACATCTACAGCCGGGGCAGCGATTCTCCGCGCGAGGGGGGCGGCGCGGCGGTCGCGAGCGTGAAGAAGTACACCGCCGCGGGCACCGTCGCCACCAGCTTCGACGGCGATGGAACCCTCGGCGGCTTTTGGGCCGACGGGGCGAACGCCCTCAATGCCGACAAAGCCGTGCCCACCTCGATCGCGGTCGACAATGGGCCGGGCAGTTCTAACCGTGGCGACCTCTATGTGCCGGAGGACTCGGACACAGTGAAGCGGTTCAGCTCGACCGGTGCGCTGGAGGACGAGATCACTGTGGGCGGCGGTCTGGGCGCCGGCGACTACGTGACCGCGGTCGCCACCCATCCGACCAATGGCGACCTCTACGTGGGGGTGGGGAGGTTCCTCGGCTTCCCCGGCAGCGCGAGGGTCTACGTCTTCGACCCGAACGGCGACCCGGTGAACTCCTTCGACGTCAGCGGCACGCCCCTCGGCATCGCGGTCGACTCGACCGGCAGGGTCTACGTCGCCGACGGCGCCGCAACCAAGGCCTACGTCGGCGGGACGTTCGACCACGTGCTCAACCTGGTGCCGCCCGCCTACGGGGTGGCGGTCGATCCGACCGACGATCACGTCTACGTCGACCAGGGCAACCAGATCGTCGAGTTCGACCCGGTCGGCAACAAGGGCGCGCCATTTGGTTCTCTGCTCGGCGGCTCGGTCAGCCTTTCCGCCTATGCAGGCAAGCTCGCGGCTTCGATCAACAAAGGCGGCCTCTTCGTCGGGGCGCTGCGCTTCGGCCCGCCGTCGACCCCCGCCGGCCGCGCCTATGACAGCCCGCTGGTCATTGATAGCGTGCGGGCAGCCGGGATTCGCCACCCGGACGAGTTTCAGCTCAGCCGCGACGGCAGTTACGCGGCGCTTCCCTCGGTGCTGGCGCTTGACGGCGGCTCCTTCGACAGCGCCGGCAAGCAGGAGCTCTTCCGCTATCGGGCTGCCGACGGGCAGATCGCGTGCGCCTCGTGTAACCCGACGGGGCAGAGGCCGGCGAGCGATGCGACCCTGACCGCCGACGGCTCGAGCCTGACCGATGACGGGCGAGTCTTCTTCACCACCACAGAGCCGCTCGTCCTGCGCGACGCGAATGAGAAGAAAGACGCCTACGAGTGGAAGGAGGGCAAGGTCGAGTTGGTCTCAACCGGCCGGAGCCCGTTCGACTCCGGGCTCCTCTCCGTAACCGCGGACGGAACCGACGCCTTCTTCTTCACGCGCGAGAAACTCACTTCGAACGACGGCAACGGTAACCTGGTGAAGCTCTACGACGCCCGGGCTGACGGCGGTTTCTTCGTGATCCCTCCCGCGCCGAAATGCGCCGCGTCGGATGAATGTCACGGGGCCGGCAGCTCGGCTCCGGCTCCGCCGATGATCGGAACGGTGAGCAGCCCGGTGGGCAACCTGCCGCCGAAGCCGAAGCCCTGCCCGAAGGGCAAGCGCAAAGTCAAGCGCCACGGCAAGGTGCACTGCGTGAAGCGGAAGAAGCACCATCGCAAGCGCCACGCTCACCATAAGAGGCAGCCCCGCCGCAAGCACAACACCGAGCGAGTGAGGGGCTGGCGATGAGGGCGCGCGGGTTGACAGCGTCACTGATGGCCTTGTTCATGTTGTTTCAGCTCGCCGGGCCCGGCGCAGCGCAGGCCTCGCAGGCGATCGACACATTCTCGGTCAGCTCCTCGAACACGCAGGCCGGTGGGCATCCCGACCTCGCCATGTCATTCTCGCTCGACTCCCCGGGTGCCCCGGAGGCCGCCAAGGACATCTCGGTTAACACACCTGGAGGGGTGTTCGGCAATCCCAACGCGCTCACCAAGTGTAATTCGGAGGACTTCGCGCTCAAACAGTGTCCGTCGGCATCGCAGGCCGGATTGATCACTATCCACGCCAACTACAGCTACTACGGCGGCTCGGCCGCTGAGCTGCTCGGCACCGCCCCCATCTACAACCGCGTTGTCGAAGGTGATCAAACTGCCCTGTTCAGCTTTTACGTGCCGAAAATCGGTGTGCAGATCAACGTCCCCGTGGCGGTGCGGACCCGCTCTGACTTCGGCCTACGCTTCACGGTCGCCGACCTGACCCAGACGGCGCCGCTGGCGAGCGCCGACCTCGTCTTCTGGGGCTTTCCGGCCAAGGGTGACCATGACGGCGAGCGCTTCCCGAAAGGCAACGTCGGCTGCGCAGACGTCGCAATGGCGGGCGTCGGCGGCTCCTTCTGCCTGAAAGGCGCCGAGACGGCTCCGGGGATCATTCCCAAGCCGCTGATCAACAACCCATCCCAGTGCACCGGCGCAGACCTGCCGGTCTCGATCGACGTCACCACCTACCAGGACCCCGCCAATCCTTCTCACAAAGGGGACTCCTACCCGGCAAGCACCGGCTGCTACGAGATGACCTTCAAACCGGTCCTGCAGGCAACGGCCACCACTAAGGAGGCCGACTCGGCCTCGGGCCTCGACATCACCCTCTCGGCGCCCCAGCCGGTGGGCCAGGCCAACACTCCCTCCTCGATCCATCAGGTCGTGCTCACCCTGCCCGACGGCTTCACCGTCAACCCCGACGCCGCAGACGGCCAGGGGGCCTGCCTTGACAGCCAGGCCAACTTCGGCACCGAGGGCCTGGCCGATTGCCCCGACCGCTCGAAGATCGGCACCTTCCAGATCTCCTCGCCCGCTCTGGACGGCCCGCTCGAGGGCGCGATCTTCATCGGCGAGCCCAAACCAGGAGACCAGTACCGCCTCTTTTTGATCGCAGACGGCTTCGGCATCCACGCCAAGTTCGTCGGCTCGGTCATTCCCGATCCCAAAACAGGCAAGGTCCTCTTCAACATCAAAGACCTTCCCCAGGTCCCCTTCGATCAATTCCAGCTGCACCTCTTTGCCTCGGACCGAGGCTTGATGGCGACCCCGACCCTTTGCACGCTGTACCCGATCGTCGCACGCTTCTTCCCCTGGAACGACAAGCTCGCCGACGTCACCTCGACCCAGTTCTTCTCGATCGAGTCCGGGCCAAACGGGACCCCCTGCCCCGGCTCAATCCGCCCCTTCAACCCGCGCCTGGTGGCCGGCACCTCAAACCCACAGGCCGGCTCCTACTCGGACTTCAACCTGAAGCTCGACCGCGACGACGGCGACCAGTTCCTCAAAGACATCAACTTCACGATGCCGCCGGGCTTCACCGGCGATATGCGTGGCGTCGCCTACTGCCCGGAGGCCTCGATCGCGGCCGCTTCGCAGCGCCCCGGACGCACAGAGCAGGCCCTGCCCAGCTGCCCCGCCTCCTCGCAGATCGGCACCTCCAACGTCGCCGCCGGACCGGGCTCCCACCCCTTCCACGCCACCGGCAACCTCTACATGGCCGGGCCGTTCAAGGGCGCGCCCCTCTCGTTGGTCGTGATCACCCCGGCCCTGGCCGGCCCCTATGACTACGGCACGATCGTCGTCCGAGTCGCCCTTCACGTTGATCCTTTGACCGCCCAGGTAAGAGCGCTCTCAGACACCGTTCCCCAGATCGTCGGCGGCATCCCGATCCGGATGCGCTCGATCGAGGTCAACATCAACCGCCCGGGCTTCACGATCAACCCGACCAACTGCGCCGCCCTCTCCGTCGAGAGCCAAGGTGTCGGGGACCAGGGAACGGTCGTCGACTTCTCCTCCTACTTTCATGCGGTCAATTGCGCGACGCTTGCCTTCAAGCCGAAGATGACCTTCCGCCAGCTGGGAAGCAAAGAGCAGACGAAGAGAAACAAGAACCCGAGGCTTCGCATCGACCTCTGGACCCGCCCCGGCGACGCCAACCTCAAATCCCTGGCGGTGACCTTGCCGCGGACGCTTGCCATCGACCAGCGCCACCTGGGCAACATTTGCGCCAAATCCGAGCTGATCGCCAAACACTGCGAGGGACGCCAGACGATCGGCAGCGCCTGGGTGAAGACCCCATTGCTCGACCAGCCGCTTGCAGGTCCCGTCTACGCCGTATCGGGCTACGGCATCCTGCCCCACCTCGCCTTCATCTTGGGGGGCCAGGTGATGATCGTCCCCGAGGCGGAGTCAAGCTCAGTGGGCAAGGGCAACCTGCAGACCGTCGTTCCCGTGATCCCCGACGTGCCGATCGGCCACTTCCGCTTCGATCTGAACGGCGGCAAGCAGGGTTACCTGCTGAACACCGCAGACCTCTGCCGGGTGAGGTCGCCGATCAAGGTCTCCTATGAGGCCCAAAACGGCAAAGCGCGCAAACAGAGCGTGAAGTTGAAGGGCCCGTGTGCGAAGCGGGGCAAGCGCAGCGAAAAGCGCCATCGCGGGGCGGGGGTGCGGTAGCGATGAGCGCTTTGGATCCCCTTTAGGCGAAGTGAAATGACTCTCCCCGTGGGCAGAGCGCTCGCACCTGTGACAGTTGTTTTCTGCCTTGCCCTGGTCGGCTTGGGCTGCGGCTCAGACCCGGGCTCCTCGACGCAGATGAGAGGCGCGCTGCTGCGGGCGAAGCTGGCCGAGGCGGCGACGCAGAGCGCCCGGGAGAGCGCGGGGCGGATAAAGAGCTACGGCCGCGCGGCGACGGAAGCCGAAGCGACGGCGATCGCCGCCGCGATGCGCGCCTTCTACAGCGCTCTCGCCGCCAAGGACTACGCCAAGGCCTGCACCGAGCTCAACAGCGACACGCGCCGCACAATGAGGCGCGTACTCAATCACTTACGAGGAACCAAAGGCGAAACCTGTGAGCAGCTGCTGCCGACGACCCCGGCTTCCCATATGACGATTGAGACTCACCAGATCGCCAATGCCGGCATCACCTCGATCCGCGTTGGCCCCGACGACGCCTATGTGCTTTACAAGCCCGCCGGCGGCGGCCCGCTCAGCTACCTGACCATGGCCCGCCAGGGCAACGCCTGGAAGGCAACCTCGCTGGGCGCCGGCACCGAGGTCGAGCCGCAACAACCCAACCTTCCCGAGCCCGTGGGGTAGACCGATTGCGGTGAGGGAAAGAACCACTACCAGCCATTGCATAAGGGGGCATGATGAATTCAGGAAAACCCGAGAAGTCCGAGCCAAAGGACAAGCCGGCCAAAGACGAGATGACCAGGGACGAGGGCAAGAAGGAGGAGGCGACTGCGAAGGCCGCGGAGGCAAAGTCATCGGCTGCGCCTAAGTTGAGGGAACCTCGCAAGGGCCTCTTGCCCTGGGGCATAGTCGTGGGCGTGATCCTCGCCGCCCTGATCGTCTGGCTGGTAGCCCGCGGCGGGGGTGAGGACAGCTCCTCGGAGCCGGTGAGCGCCGGCGCTGCGCCCCAACTCGTCAGCGCCGAGCAGCTGCGCGAGGCGAGCGCTCGCGGCGACACGCCGATCTACTGGGCCGGGGAGATGGAGGGGACGGAGATCGAGCTGAGCGCGCTGCCGACCGGCACCCAGGTCCGCTACCTGCCCGAGGGCAGCGAGGCGGGAGCGTCGATCTCAAAGACGCTGACGATCGGCACCTATCCGCTGCAGGACCCCTCCGCCTCGCTGCAGGGCTACGCCCAGCGTCCCGACGCGATCGTCAAGACCGCCGCCGACGGACGCGAGGTTATAAGCAGCACCGAGAACCCCACGAGTGTCTATTTCGTCAGCCCCGACAACTCCGTTCAGATCGAGGTCTATGACCCCTCCGCGCAGGAGGCGATGAGCCTCGCCCTCTCCGCCGAGGTCCAGCCCGCCGACTGAGGCAGGCTGAGCCCGGCGGCGATGATTCGAAGATGAGCCTTCTCGCCGCCTGGGTCCTCTATCCGCTGGTGCTGGCGGCGCTCTGCGGTGGGCTGGGGCTGCTGCTCGACGCGATCAGCGGCCAACGGCTTCCCGGAGTGCTGATCGCGCCCGTCGGCCTGGCGGCGATGGTCGTCCTCGGCGTGGCGACCACGCTCACCGAGGCAATCGCCCCGCTGACCGCGCCGCTGGCGGTCGCCCTCGCGATCGTCGGCCTCATCCTCTCGCTTCCCTGGCGCTTTGACCGCTTCGATCCCTGGGCCGCCGGGACGGCTCTCGCCGTCTTCGCCCTCTACGCCGCGCCCGTCGCGCTCTCCGGCCATCCCACCTTCGC
>DASVDE010000006.1:0-48296 GCA_036381235.1 Solirubrobacterales bacterium
AGCTCGAGGACGCCTGGGAGTCCGGCGAGAGCGGGGAGCGCCCCGCGATCGGCGAGGAGGAGATCGCGGACATCGTCTCGATGTGGACGGGGATCCCGGTCTTCAAGCTCACCGAGGCCGAGACGCAGAAGCTCATGCGCATGGAGGACGAGCTCCACAAGCGCGTCATCGGCCAGCACGCCGCGGTCGAGGTCATCTCCAAGGCGATCCGCCGGTCGCGGGCGGGCCTGAAGGACCCGAAGCGGCCGACCGGCTCGTTCGTGTTCCTCGGGCCGTCGGGCGTCGGCAAGACCGAGCTGGCCCGCACGCTCGCCGAGTTCCTGTTCGGCGACGAGGACGCGATGGTGCGCATCGACATGTCGGAGTACATGGAGAAGCACGCCGTGTCCCGGCTCGTCGGCTCGCCCCCGGGCTACATCGGCTACGACGAGGGCGGTCAGCTGACCGAGGCGGTGCGCCGCAAGCCGTACAGCGTGCTGCTCCTCGACGAGATCGAGAAGGCCCACCCGGACGTCTTCAACATCCTCCTGCAGATCCTCGAGGACGGGCGCCTGACGGACGCGCAGGGCCGCACGGTCGACTTCCGCAATGCGATCGTGATCATGACCTCGAACATCGGCGCCTCGGAGATCGCCAAGAACACCTCGATCGGCTTCACCGTCTCCGATGAGACCGGCATGTCCTACGACGACATGAAGAACCGGATCATGAGCGACCTCAAAAAAGTCTTCCGGCCGGAGTTCCTCAACCGGATCGACGAGGTAATCGTCTTCCACAAGCTGGCCAAGGAAGAGGTGAAGGAGATCATCGACCTGATGATCAACCGGGTCCGCGTCCAGGTCGCCGAGCACGAGCTGCAACTGGAGCTGACCAACGAGGCAAAGGACCTGCTGGTCGAGAAGGGCTGGGACCCCTCGATGGGAGCCCGGCCGCTGCGCCGCGCGATCCAGCGCTACATCGAGGATCCGCTCGCCGACGAGGTGCTGCGCCAGGGCGAGATGACCGCCGGCTCGACGGTGATGGTTGATCGCGATGCCTCCGGCGACGAGGAAGATCGGCCGCTGAAACTGACGATCCTTCCCTCCAAGAAACCGAAGAAGAAGCCCAAAGCGCCCGAGCCCGAAAAGGTCGGCGACAGCTCGGCTAAGTGAGGCAGCCCGGCCGGGCTGCGATCGGTACCTGGAGCGGGGGGCGGTTCCTCCGCTTCGGCGAGGCGATCGACGAAGAACGGCTTGAGCGGTTGCTGCGCCCGGGTGGGGGGATCGACACCTTCCTCACGGCGGATGCCTACGGACAGGGCGAGGCCGACCGCGCCCTGGGGCGAGCGCTGGCGGGGGTTCCCCGCGACGAGTACTGCCTGGTCGGCGCCGTCGGCCACGACTTCTACGAAGGGGAGCGGGACGGCCCGCGCGGCTTCCCCCGCTTCACCGATCCGCGGTTGCGCGGGGAGGGCGATTACGCGGACTACCTGCGAATGGCCACCGAGCGCAGCCTGGAGCGGATCGGTGCCGACTCCTTCGACCTCCTGCTGCTCCACAACCCCGATCGCATCGGCTACACCAGCGAGGCGGTCTGGGACGGGATGGAGGCGCTGCGCGATGGGGGGCTCGCCGGGCAGATCGGGGTCGCTCCCGGTCCGGCCAACGGCTTCACGCTCGATCTGATCTCCTGCCTGGAGCGCTTCGGCGAGCGGATCGACTGGGCGATGATCATTCTCAACCCGTTCGAGCCCTGGCCGGGCGAGCTGTGCCTCGACGCCGCGGAGCGTCACGGCGTCAGAGTGATCACGCGCGTCGTCGACTACGGCGGCCTCTTCTGGGGAGACCTGCGGCCGGGAATGGAGCTGGCGCAGGGCGACCACCGCGCGTTTCGTCCCGACGGCTGGATCGAGGCGGGCCTGGAAAAGCTCGAGCGATTGATGCCAATCGCCGAACGGGCCGGGCTGACGCCGATCCAGCTCGCCTGCCAGTGGAACCTCGCCCACCCAGCGGTCGAGTGCGTCGCACCGACTCTTATCCAGGAAGCCGACGCCGACGCCTGCCCGATCGAGGCCAAGCGGGTGGAGCTGGGGCGGATGCCCGTCGAGCAGCGGCTCACAGACGAGGACGTCGCCGCGATCCGCGCGGTCGGCGACAACACCGGCTGCATGGCGCTGAAGGGGGCCAGCCCCGAGCACGAGGGGGAGGAGCGCCCCGATCGCTGGGCGCTGGACGAAGACCTCGCCGCCGTCGGCGAGCGCTGGGGCATCGATCCCGGCCGCGACCTGGTCCATCTCTGACCAATCGGTCAACCTCGCCCTTGGCCGCGTCTGGAGCCAAAATCCAGGTTAGGTGACCCGATTCCTTGACAAGGAACATCCCGACCTGTCCACTCGGAGTTGCCCAGACCGCATTCCAGAGCCGTTTCTGCCATCCTAGAGAGTGATGCCGCCGCTGCCTGGGGATGAGTTCCATGAGCTTTCTGAGCGGCAGGACCCCCGGCTTCTGAGGGCGTTGGACGTGGTCGCGCCGGGCAGCGCTCTGCGCGAGGGCCTCGACAACATCGTCCATGCCAGCACCGGGGGGCTGATCGTCGTCGGCGACCTCGAAGACGTTTCCCACCTGCTCTCGGGTGGGATCAAGCTCGACGTCGACTACACCCCCGCGCTGCTCTACCAGGTGGCGAAGATGGACGGGGCGATCGTGCTCAACTCGGAGGCGACGAAGATCGCCTGGGCCAACGTGCAGCTGATGCCCGACCCGACGATCCTCTCCTCGGAGACGGGCACCCGGCACCGCACCGCCGAGCGCGTCTCCAAACAGACCGACGCGCTGGTCGTCGCGATCTCCCAGCGCCGCGACGTTGTCTCCCTCTACGTCGAGGGGACGAAGTACATCCTCCAGGACATTCCCGCGGTGCTCGCCAAGGCGAACCAGGGGCTGGCCACGCTGGAGAAGTACCGCCTGAGGTTGGAGCAGATCTCCTCCAGGCTGACCCTGCTGGAGTTCGAGGGCGGCGGCGTCCTCTACGACGTGCTCGGCGTTCTGCAGCGGGCCGAGCTGGTCACCCGGATGGCGGTCGAGGTGGAGCGCTACATCGTCGAATTGGGCACGGAGGGGCGCCTGATCGAGATGCAGCTGGAGGAGACGATGGTCGGCGTCGCCGCCGACAAGGCGGCGCTGGTCCGCGACTATTCGGTCGAGGACTCCGAGCAGAATCTCGCCACCGTCCTGCAGTCCCTCGCCCGAATGCCCCACCAGGACGTGCTCGACTTCGGTCGCCTCGCCGAGCTGCTCGGTTACGACCGCAAGCTGAACACGCTCGATTTCCCGGTCGCTCCTCGCGGCTACCGCATCCTCGGGCGCATCCCGCGCATCCCCAAGCTTGTGATCCAGAAGATCATCCACGAGCTCGGCGGGCTGGAGGAAGTCCTCGCGGCTTCTGACGCCGAGCTCGAGGCGGTCGACGGGGTCGGGCCCACCAGGGCCAAGGACATCCGCGAGGGGTTGCGGAGACTTCAAGAGGTCGACCTGGTCGACCGCTACTTGCAGAGCTGATGGCGATTGGCGCCGTCGCGAACCGAAAGGAGACACCGATTCCCGAGCTAGAGGAAGCCATGGAGGCAGGCTTCGAAGAGGACGTCGTCTACGTCTGTGACTTCGAGGAGGGGGACAAGGTCGTCTATCCCCACCACGGAGCGGGCCTCGTAATGAAGAAAGAGCTGCGTGAGCTGATGGGCGAGGAGCGTGAGTACCTCACGATCAAGATCCTCCACAACGAGCTCACCGTGATGGTCCCGTGCGAGAACGCCGGCAAGGCAGGGCTGCGGCGCGTGATCGACGAGGAGGAGATCAAAAAGGTCACCGCCGTCCTCACCGATGACGTGTCGGAGATGCCGAAGAATTGGAACCGGCGCTTCAAGTACAACCGCGAGAAGATCAAGACCGGCGATGTGTTCGAGCTCGCCGAGGTGGTCCGCAACCTGGCCCTCCGCGAGATGGAGAAGGGACTCTCCACCGGGGAGAAGCAGATGTACACGCGGGCCAAGAAGATCCTCGCGTCGGAGTTCATGTACGCGCTCGACAAGGACGAGGAGGGCGCGGAGGAGTACCTGGACGGGCTGCTGGAGGACCGCTTCGCCGCCACCGCGTAGCTCCGTCACTGCGGTCATCGCGGCGGCCGGCTCCGGGGAGAGGCTCGGAGCCGGCGGCCCGAAGGCCTTCGTTCCCCTTGCCGGGCGGCCGATGGTGGAGTGGTCGGTCGAGGCTTTCCGCGCCGCGCCATCGGTGCGCTCGATCGTCGTCGCTTGCCCACCGGGGCATGTGCACGATCTGGGTGGCCATGACCTCGGGGTGGTTCCGGGAGGTGCGACGCGGGCCGAGTCGGTGTCGAATGCGCTGGGGGCGGTCGGCACCGAGCTGGTCGCGATCCACGACGCGGCGCGGCCGCTGGTGACGCCGGAGTTGATCGAGGAGGTGGTCGCGGCGCTGGCGGCGGACTCCGACGCTGCCGGTGCAATCGCGGCCGCGCCGGTAACCGACACGATCAAGCAGGTGGGGGAGAGAGGCGAGGCTCCTGGGGGCGGCGCCTTGGGTCGAGTGGACAGTTTGGCCCCGGATACGGGGGCCAATCGACCACTCGTCGTCGCGGGGACGCTGGAACGCGAGAAGTTGTGGGCGGCGCAGACGCCGCAGGTGTTTCGGACGGAGGCTCTGCGGGACGCGCTTGTCGCTGCCGGCGAGCGCGTCGAGGCCACCGACGAGGCGATGCTGATCGAGTCGGCCGGTGGCAGGGTCCTGATCCACCCGGCCCCGGCGGAGAACCTGAAGGTGACGATGCCGCTGGATCTTCGGCTGGCCGAGTTGCTCCTCGCCGAGCGCTAGGAAGGCTCGGCCTGGCTTCTTTCGCTCAGGTGGCGGCTCCGCCGCCGCTCGAAGAGACGGCGCTGGATGAAGAGAGTGCTGACGCCGGCGAGGGCGATTGCTGTCAGGTTGATCGCGAGTTGTGCCATCGCGCCTCGCCAATCCGACCAGTTCCCTGTCGCCGCGGCGACGCCGACGTTGGCCGCGGCGGGAATCGTCGTCACCGAGATCAGCACTCCGACCAGCGCCCCGGACTTGGCTGAGGTCAGGGAGAGCACACCGGCCGTTCCGGCAAAGGCGGCGACGATGAAGGAGAAGGCATCCGGCCGGGTGATGAACTCGATCAGGGGCTGGGTGGAGCTGCTGAAGTCAGCGTCGATTAGCCCGGTCGCCCGGCAGATCAGCGTGAAGAGGAAGGCCGCAGTGATTCCGACCGGGAAGCCGATTGCCAGCGCCGTCAGCGAGCGCAGGGCAACGCCGAAGCGGCGCTCGACGATCGCCACGCAGAGGCCGGCGATCGGTCCGAACTCCGGTCCCACCACCATCGCGCCGACGATCAGGATCGGCGAGTTGAGGAAGATGCCGATCGAGGCGATCAAGCAGGCGAGCGTCATGAAGATGAGGAAATTGCCGCCCAGCTCGATGGTCTCCGAGGTTCGGGCCTCGACCTCCTCCCAGACAACCGCGTCGGAGGGAGCGCCGCGCGCCGCGCGCTCGGCCCTCCTTGCCGCGTGGGAGACCTGGGAGTCGATTTGCTCGAGGGCGATCGAGCCGTCGCGGTGGACGCCCATCTCTTTGAGGTCGTCGATCACGACGCTGGCGTCCTCGCGGGCGACGTCGCAGAGGATCACGTCACCGACCGGCTGCCGAGCTGCCCCCGCGAGGAAGATCAGGTTGCAGACCGAGGGCGTTGCCTCGAGCAGGCTCAAGGCCTTTCGCGAGCGGTCCGAGGGGACGACGATCCGCAGGTGGACCATGGCGGGAGCGTAGTCAGGCCCATCCCGGCAGGGGTTCCGCTTAACTTTTTCGACGTCGTTCGCGGCTGTCCGCGATAGGAGGAGGCGAAAAAGTACAAGACGCTCCACCTCTACCGGGATGGGTCCTCAAACCGGCGCTATAGGCTCGCCATGTGCTCACCGACTACCACCTGCATCTACGGCCCGACGAGCCGGATACACCATCGGAGGTCTACTTCACGGCTGAGAACGTGGAGCGGTATCTGGCGGCTGCGGCGAAGGCCGGGATCGAGGAGCTTGGGGTCTCCGAGCACGTCTACCGCTTCACTCAGGCGCTCGACCTCTGGCGCCACCCCTTCTGGGAGGAGCAGGCGCGCGACGATCTCGACGCCTACTGCGAGTTCGTGCGCGGGACACCGCTGAAGCTGGGGATCGAGTGCGACTTCGTGCCGGGGGCCGAAGACCGGACCGCCAACATGCTCGAGGCACGCGACTTCGACTACGTGGTCGGCTCGGTCCACTTCGTCGGCGAGCGCGCGGTCGACCACGAGGGCTGGGATGTGTGGGAGGGCAAGGGGGATCCCGACGAGGTCTGGCGCCGCTACTTCGAGGCGCTCGCCGAGTGTGCCCGCTCCGGCCTCTTCGACATCCTCGCCCACCCCGACCTGGTCAAGGTCTGGGGCAGCGCTCGGCCGCTTCCCCAGCGCGACCCGCGCGCCTTCTACGAGCCGGCGGTCGAGGCGATCGCCGAGAGCGGCATCGCCGTGGAGGTCTCCACGGCGGGGTTGCGCAAGCCGGTAGGCGAGATCTATCCCGCCCAGGCGTTCGCCGAGATGTGCGCGGAGGCGGGCGCCGTCTTCGCGCTCTCCTCTGACGCGCACCTTCCCGAGCAGGTCGGCTTTGGCTACGACCGCGCTGTCGAGTTCCTCGATGGCCTCGGCGTCTCTGAGATTTGCGTGTTCGAGGATCGCGAGCGACGACTGGATCCGCTGTCCGCAAGGATTCAAGGATGAGCCCGGTCGGGATCGGCTACGACAGCCATCGCTTCGCGCAGGGGCGGCGGCTCATCCTCGGCGGCGTGGAGATCGAGCATGAGAAGGGCCTGGCCGGGCACTCCGACGCCGATGTGCTCACCCATGCGGTGATCGACGCTCTGCTCGGCGCCGCCGCGATGGGCGACATCGGCACCCTCTTTCCAGACGACGACGAGCGCTGGCGGGATGCCGACTCGATTGATCTGTTGCGAACCGTGGTCGGCACCGTTCCCGGCAGGATCGTCAACATCGACGCCACCGTCGTCTGCGAGGCGCCGAAGCTGGCCCCCTACCGAGCTGAGATGGAGCGCATCCTCGCCGAGGCGACTTCGGCCCGGGCCTGCGTCAAGGCGACCAGCAACGAGGGGATGGGTTGGATCGGTCGCGGCGAGGGAATTGCCTGCATGGCGGTTGTGCTGGTTGAGGTCGAATAGGCACTAGGCTTCCCGGTCCGATGCCAAGCTTCAACTCAATCGTCGCGGGCATGCGGCAGTCTGTAGCGGACGCCGTATTCGAGGCAAGGGTCTTGCATGAAGCAGGGGTCATTGGGCCGGTGCGCCCGGATAAGGCGGCCAAGATCGGCTCGACCTTCATCCGTTGGGGAGCATCGCCGGCCACCGGGATCGCCACCGCCGCGATCCACCATCCGCACGAGACCTTCATCGTCGACGAGCTGGGCTCGCTCAGCTTCGAGCGAGTCCATCGCCGCTCGAACGCGCTCGCCAACTCCTTCGCTGCGATGGGCATCGGATACGGCGACGGGATAGGGGTCATGTGCCGCAACCATCGCGGCTTCATCGAGACGACGCTGGCTGCCGCCAAGCTCGGCGCCAGCGCCCTCTATCTGAACACGATGTTCGCCGGGCCGCAGCTCGTCGAGGTGATGGAGCGCGAGGGCCCGAAGGCGCTCGTCTACGACGAGGAGTTCGCCGGCCTGCTCGACGGGCTCAACGGAGGAGTGGAGCACATCGTCGCCTGGACCGACGGCCCGAGCGAGTCTAAGACCTTGGAGTCGTTGATCGCTGCGGGTGATGACTCCGATCTGAAGCCGCCGCCGGACAAACCGAGGTTCGTGATCCTCACCTCGGGCACGACGGGAACGCCGAAGGGGGCGCAGCGCTCCAGCCCCGACGGGCTGCTGATGATGGCCGCGATCATCGACAAGATCCCATACCGCAGCCGCGAGACGATGATGATCGCGGCGCCGCTCTTTCATTCCTGGGGCTTCTTCCATTTCGTGGTCAGCCTGCCTACCGCGTCGACGATCGTGCTTCGCCGGCGCTTTGATCCCGAGCAGACCCTGCAGGCGACTGAGGATTACCGCGCCCAGGTGCTCGCGGTCGTGCCTGTGATGGTCCAGCGCATCCTGCAGCTGCCCGAGGAAACGCTGGCCAAGTACGACCTGTCGTCGCTGCGGATCACCTCGATCTCCGGGTCGGCCCTGCCGGGCGAGTTGGCGCTCGAATGGATGGACCGCTTCGGCGACAGCGTCTACAACCTCTACGGCTCCACTGAGGTCTCCTGGGCGACGGTCGCCACCCCGGAAGATCTGCGCGCCGCCCCCGGCACCGCGGGCCGCCCGCCGCGCGGAACGACGGTGCGCCTCTATGACGACGACGGGCGCGAGGTGCCGCGGGGCGAGGTCGGCCGCATCTTCGTCGGAAACGACATGTCGTTCGAGGGCTATACGGGTGGCGGCGGAAAAGAGATCATGGACGGCTTGCTGAGCAGCGGCGACGTCGGTCATTTCGATGCTGCCGGCCGGCTCTTCGTCGACGGGCGAGACGACGAGATGATCGTCTCCGGGGGCGAGAACGTCTTCCCCCGGGAGGTGGAGGACCTGCTTGCCGATCACGATGGCGTGGTCGAGGTAGCGGTGATCGGGGTCGAAGATGACGAGTACGGGCAGCGGCTGAAGGCATTTGTCGTCGCTGCCGCCGAAGTAGAGGTCTCCGAAGAGGAGCTGAAGGCGCACGTCAAGTCCAACCTCGCCGGCTACAAGGCGCCGCGTGAGGTCGAATTCCTGGACGAGCTGCCGCGCAACGCGACCGGGAAGGTATTGAAGCGCGAGTTGCACGACCGCGAGGCGCAAGCGCAGAGCTCGGGCTGAGCGGCCCACGCAAATTGCGGTTTTCCGACGCCGGGCGGGGTGGCGTCGCCTCCGGCGCCCATAGTAGGTTGCTCCGGGATGGGCCAGGCTGCGGCCAAACTGAGAGTCGTCGACGAGGCGACGGAGAAGATGCACGGCATCGCCGGCCAGGCGCTGGAATGGGTGCGTGTAAGCGAGGAGCGCCTGGCAACTGCCGAGGGTCGCGCCGCCGAAGCGGAGGCTCGTACCAGGGAGGTGCGCGCCGAGGTGAAGGAGCGCGCGATGTCGACGCTGGCCAAGCTCGCCGAGGAAGGTCGGCAGCGCCACGCGGTTGAACGCGCCAAACGCCGCGAGGTCGAAGCGCGGATCGAGAGAGCCGAGGCGGCTCGGGATCGCGCCGAGAGGGCATTTGAGGAGGTCCAGCACCGTGCCCAGGAGGATCGCGAGGCGCTCGCTGCTCAAATGACCGGGGTTCGCGCGAATGCCGAGAAAGTGCTGCTGGAGAAGGTGCGTGGCCTGAAGGCCGATGCCGAGCGCAGGATCCGGGAAGCGGTCGAGAAGGCCGAAGCGGAAGCCGATCGCCGGATCGCTGTCGCCGAGCAGCGGGCCGCGGATGCCGAGGCGGCCGCCGCCGAGGCGAAGGAGGTCGCTATCCGGCTCGAGACCGAGATCGAGCAACGTGTTATGGAGGGGACCGAGGATGTTCGGCGCGAGGCCGAGGAGCGGGTCCGCAGCCTGGTCGAGAAGGTCGAGCGCGAGGCCGAGGAGCGGGCGCGGTCGCGCGCCGAAGAGCAGCTTCAGGCGGAGTCGGAACGGATTCGCAGCCAGGCGGAGAAGCGCGAGGAGCGAGCGCGACGGGTCGCCGAGGAGGAGATCCGAGCCACGGCCAACCGAGCCAAGCGAGAGGCGATGGCCGCAGCCGAAGAAACAGCTCCCGATTGGGCGCGCGCCGAAGCCGGCGCGTCAGCCGCCGGCTACCGGACCTTCTAGGCTCCGCCTCGCGATGCGCGAGGTGAGGATCAAGGACACGCTGAGTGGCGAGGTGCGGGCGATCGAGCCCGATGGGGAGGTGGGGATCTACGCCTGCGGCCCGACCGTGTACAGCCGCATCCACATCGGAAACGCACGGCCGTTCGTCGTCTTCTCGCTGTTAGCCCGTTTTCTGCGGTCCGAGGGCTATATCGCGAAGCTGGTCGTCAACGTCACCGACATCAACGACAAGATCTACGATGCGGCACGGGAGGCGGGGAAACCCTCCGGGGAGTTTGCGGCGCGGATGACGCAAGCTTACTTCGAAGACACGGATCGGCTGGGGCTAGGCCGTCCCGATGCCGAGCCGCGGGCGACGGAGACGATCGACGGGATCGTGGCGATGATCGCCACGCTGATCGACCGTGGGCATGCCTACGAGGCCGGGGGGGATGTCTACTTTCGGGTGCGCAGCTTCGTCGGCTATGGCAAGCTCTCCAATCGCCGCGCCGAGGACATGGACCAGGGCGAGGAGGCCGGCTCGGCGTCGCTGAAGGAGGACTCCCTCGACTTCGCCCTGTGGAAGGGACACAAGGCTGACGAGGACACCTCCTGGGACTCTCCCTGGGGACCGGGTCGTCCCGGCTGGCATATCGAGTGCTCGGTGATGGCGGAAGCGGAGCTGGGGCCCTCATTCGCGATCCACGGCGGCGGGTCGGACCTCGTCTTCCCCCACCACGAGAACGAGATCGCCCAGTCCGAGGCGGCGGGGCGCCCGTTCGCCCGCGCCTGGATGCACAACGGGATGATCGAGACGGATGCAGAGAAGATGTCGAAGTCGGAGGGCAACATCTTCCAGCTCTCCGAGGCGCTCGACCGCTACGGGCGAGAGGCCGTGGTTGCCTACCTGATCTCAGGGCACTATCGACAACCACTGGCCTTCGGGCCCGAGCAGATGCAGCAGGCGGTGGCCCAGGTAGAGCGACTTAGGAATTTCTTCCGAGAGAATCCGGTTGCCGGAGAGTCCGGGGGGGTCCGAACGGAGCCTCCCCGCTGTTGCTCCGGCAGGACCCCCCCGGACTCTCCGGCAGCGAAGCGCTTGCAGAAATTCAAGGACGCCCTGGCCGACGATTTCAACACTCCACGGGCAATGGCCGAAGCGTTTGAGCTTGTGACTGAGGCCAATCGCGAAGAGATGCCTGAGGCGCCCGAGGCGGTTCGAGAGATGCTCGAGCTTGTGGGGCTCGGCTCCCTTACCCAGCCAGATAAGGGGGCGGGGGCCGACCCGGAGGCCGAAGCCCTCCTTGCCCAGCGCGAGGAGGCGCGGGTGGCCAGGGATTTCGAGCGGGCGGATGAGATTCGGGATCGGTTGGCTGAGATGGGTTGGGAGGTGCGGGACTCGGCGGATGGCGCCAGGCTCGTGCGCAAGGGCTGATGGCGAGCCAGCTGATCTATGGCAAGCAGCCGGTTTTCGAGGCTGAGCGGGGAAGGCGGCGGGTGCATCGTGTCTGGCGCGCGCCGGAGACCTCCGTCGCGGAGCTGGAGCGCCTCTGTGGATCGCCGGACCACCAGGGGGTCGTCGCCGAGGTCGATCCTTACCCCTACGGAGATCCCGGAGGACTGCTGAAGCGGGAGGGGGCGCTGATCGTCGCCCTCGACCAGGTCCAGGATCCGCGCAATCTAGGCGCCGTCTGTCGCTCGGCGGAGTTCGCCGGCGCTGCGGGCGTCGTCATCCCCGACCGACGCGCGGCCGAGGTGACCGCAGTAGCTTGCAAGGCTTCGGCAGGCGCGGTGGAGCACCTCGAGGTTGCTCACGTCCGCAACCTCGCCGACTGGCTTGGCGAGGCGAAGGACGCCGGCTTCTGGATCTGGGGCGCCGACGCCGAAGCCACCCAGGCTCCATGGGATGTCGATCTCACCGATAAGACGGTCCTGGTCCTCGGCGGCGAGGGAAAGGGAATCCGCCCCCGCGTCGCCTCCATGTGCGACGACCTGATCGCTCTTCCGTCCCACGGCAAGGTCGACTCTCTAAACGTCTCAGCAGCCGCGTCTGCGCTGCTCTTCGAGGCGGCGCGCCAGAGGGTCTAACAAATGCAACGGCGGTTGCACGAACGTCAGTTTGGGGTTGACAGAACTCCGCGCGGACGTAAACTACCGCGCCACAAAGGGTGAACCTCAGCTTGAGTCTGAGATTTCCCAGTCAATAGGGCGCCTCAGGGGAGGTAATTGGCGCCACGACCCTTCGTCCAAGGAGAAGGATCTGTGGCTCTATCTACGCCTACGCAGGAAATGCGACTCCCTTCCGGGCGCCTGAACGGCTCTGCTCGGCCGGCAAGCACTAACCCTCAACCTGAACTTGATGACCATTATCTGGTCGCCCTCGCCAAGGACGGGCGGGCGGACGCCTACGACACCATCGTCCGTCGCTATCGCGGTTTCGTCCGGTTGAAGGCGTCGTCCTACTTCCTACTCGGCGGGGAGGCTGACGACCTGATTCAGGAGGGCCTGCTCGGCCTCTACAAGGCGATTCGCGATTACCGCACCGATCGAGAGTCCAGCTTCCGCAATTTCGCGGAGCTCTGCATCACCCGACAGATCATCACCGCGGTGAAGACCGCGACCCGCAACAAGCACACGCCTCTCAACCAGTACGTCTCGTTCAGCCAGACGCCGGCTGCGGCGGGCGATTCGGAGACGACCCTCGATGAGATCCTGCCTGGCCCCGGCGTCCACGATCCGGTCAACCAGGTGATTGCCACCGAAGAGCTGGAGAGCCTCGTCTCCTGTCTCTCGGGCGTGTCCGGCGTCCTCTCCGATCTCGAGAGCCGTGTCCTTTCCCTCTATCTGGACGGTCACTCCTATGAGCTGATCGCCGAGAAGCTGGAGTGCGACACGAAGACCGTCGACAATGCTCTGCAGCGCGTCAAGCGCAAGGTGGGCGCCCATCTCGCCTCTCGCGAAGTCTTGGCCTGACGGCCACAAAAACAGGCTCAGGTGAAGGCGGCCGCGGCCGGAAGCGCGTCGACCTCGTAGCTGAGGCCTGAGCCGGCCATCGCGTCGAGGAACGGGGCCGGCTCGAAGGCCTGTGCCGGCGCCAAGGCGCCGCTGCGCTCGAATGAGGGGTCGGCGCAGAGCAGAGCGGCGTGGGCCAGGCCGGCTGCGGTGAGGCCGTAGACGTCGGTGCCCCGCACAACGCCGCGCCGCGACCGCGTCCCGACGCTCGCCATGCACTCGATGACGAACCTCGCCACTGCACGTTGCTTTTCGTTGGGGCCGGTGGGCAGGCGGCGGATCAGCCCTCCGGTCGCTCGGCGCAGCGGGGTTCGCATGGCCAGTCCCATGATGGGGGCCGCCGCAGTTGCCAGGGGCATCAGGCGGGGTGGGACCACCATGCCGTTGAGCAGCGTCCGAACCCGGCGGACATCTATGTGCTTGGGCACAGTTATCTGCTCGCCTGCGGGATAGCGCAGCATTCGCTGCTTGCCGAGTGGCTCGGCGAATTGCCAGCTGCCGCCGCCGGCGCTGCGGGGAGCCGGTTGCCATGCCCCGTCCCGCCAGACGACGTCGCCGCCTCTCATCATCTCCAGGGCGGACAGCGCGGTGCCGTGTGTGGGGGCGAAGCCGTGCACGCAGTAGGCGACGGTGATCTCGTCCAGGGGGCCCATCCTTTCCGCGGTCAGCGCCGCGATCAGGTCTCCCGGCGCATAGTCGAAACCCATCCCGGAGACGATCGCCGCTCCGTTCGCCGCGGCGCGCTCCCCATAGCGGTCGAAGCTCAGCTTGATGAAGGGCTGCTCGCCGGTCGTGTCCAGGTAATGAGTGCCGGTTTCTGTGGCTGCGGCGAGCACCGGCTCGCCATGCAGAGTGAACGGTCCGGCACAGGCCACGACTGTCGAGCATGGCTCCAGCAGCCTGCGCAACTCCCTGTCATCGCTCACCTCGGCCACCGCGAAGGGGATTCCCCCCAGGTCCGCCGAGAGGGCCTCGAGCTTGTCTGCGCTGCGCCCGGCGATCAGGAACTCGGCGCCCAGACGGCGCAGCTCCTGAGCGATCAGCGTCCCGGTGAACCCGGTGGCGCCATAGATGGCGATCGGTCCGCTCTGGGGCGGCGTCGCATCGGGTGTCGCACCGCTGGTCGCCATCCCCGCACGGTAACGACATCGACACTCGCCGCCCGATCAGCCAGGCGCGGTGGCGTCCCGGCTCTCTCCCAGATCGGTGAGCACGTAGTCGAGCAGCCGCCTGCCGTGTTCGGAGGCGACCTCGACGTCGTCGGCGTTGATGCGGGCGCGGTGCAGCGACTGCATGCGCAGAACGTCGCCATCGGCGCGGGGGTTGGGGAAGACACCGGCGTAGGAGACGCCGAGGCGCTCGAGATGGTCGGCGACGAGCGCTGTGGCCGGATGCTCCAGGGGGAGGTCAAGGTAGACGGCGTCCAGACCGAGGCGGTGGAAGAGGTGGTGGCGCTCGGCGGCGACCGCGGCCTCCAGATCGGCGCCCGGCGCTTGCGCTGTGATCAGCGCCAGGTTGTGGTCCCCATCGACCTCTACGTGCAGCTCGGTCCGCTCGGGCAGCTGCGTCTCAGCGGGCGGCTCGGCGAGGGTGCCGCGCAGCTCGCACAGCTCCAGGGTCTGGTGAACGATGTCGTAGTGGCGCTCGGGCGCATAGACCGCGCGTTCCTGGCCGTCGTTCAGCTTCGCGTAGAAGAGCGCAGCCGATTGGCGTCGGGGACGCTGCTCGGCCGCCGCGTCGTTGGACACGGTGGCCGGTATCCAGCCCAGCAGGAAGCCCGTCTCGTGCGCGCCCAGCTCGAGGTTGGCGCGCTGGCTATACGGGTGGGCGGCGGTCGCTTCGCTGAACATCCCCGCCATCCCCTTCTCCCGCGCCCAGTCCATCAGGAAGCGCTTGGTGCGGGTGAACAGGTGTTGTCCGCGCGCCGCGGGCATCGTCACCGCCTGTCCGGAGTGCCCGACGGCATCGCCGCGGGCGGCGAGGCTCATTCCCTCGTGGCAGAGCAGCGAGCCGTCCTCGGACTCGGCGATGCAAGACACGTATTTTCCGGCGGCCAGTCGTGCCGACACCTCCTTCGGGTCATAGACCCAGCGCACGTCATAGCTGTCGCCGTAGGCGACCCGAATCGCCTCGCTCAGCATCGCCCCCTCGTCGGGACGAAGAAACCGGAACGTCGCCTCCATCCGCTCTATATTCGACTGTCTGCCCGCCTAGCTCAATTGGTAGAGCACCGCTCTTGTAAAGCGGAGGTTTCCGGTTCGATCCCGGAGGCGGGCTTGCTCATTGCCTGCACCTGTGGACGCTAGCTATGGCCAGCTCGACTGCCGGAGAGGATGAAGTCGGCGAGAACCAGTTTCTTCTCGATTTCTTGCGTCCGATCGTCATTGATGACGCGTAGGACCCAGTCTTTGGCTTCATCTCTCTCTTCGTCGCTCGCCAACATGTCCAAAGTTGAACGAGATGTCGCTCGTATGACTAGCTCGTCGAAGGGAGTTGTTTCAACCAATTCGGAATTAGCTTTGTCCCTTGCGTCGATCACCCGACGATTGATTCTTGCGTAGGCCGAGCGTTTGGCGAGGTTGTAGAAGTACTCAAAACCGAACGGTATTTCTTCTACGGTTGCGAACTTCAGGCGCACTAGGCTGAGGTAGCCGGCTCCGACAAGCAGTCCTCGTAGAACAGGGTTGATGCTGTCTAAAAAACCAGCCTCGGTTAGCAGGGCGTAAAGGGCTATGGCCAATCCGGCGTTCAGCAGAACGAAGACGGCCATTGCCCGGCGAATTACCCATCGACCAGGTGACCTGTCGGGAATGGTGAAGATTTGATCCATCTCTAGGTAGGTCACCGTTCCGGCCACCCCGGCAGCGAGCAGGTAGGCAAGCATTACTCAGTGGGCGTGTCGAGCCCGCAGAGTTTGGACTGCGTCCTGTATCGCCAGATCCAGATCTTCAGAGTTCTGGGCTACCTGGCGCTCGTCCCGCGGGCGCTGTGCGACAACTTCCTCGAAAGCCAATTTATGCCGCTCGAGCACGCTGCGCCCAGCCTCCGTCAACTTGATTCGGTTGGAATTCGGAAACTCGATTAAAGCCGCCTCGCGCAAACCGTCAATTGCCGAGCGTAGTTCGGTCGGTGTAAGGCGAGCTCGGACCGCGACGTCGACGGCACTGGTCTCGATCTCATCGCCAACGACCTCGAGAACAAGGAGATTGGTGGCTAGCTCAGGAGACTGATGCTGCTCCCAGGCCAACTCTTCATGGCCCTCTTCGCGCAGTCTCGCTGCGCGACGCAGCTCCCGGCGGTTAAGCGCTAAAGCGACAACCCCGCTTACCAGGCCACCGATAGCACCGCCGATAAGGACGTTGAATTCGCTGAGCATTAGATAAACCTACCCCCGAGCACTGTCAGAAAGATATTTCTCGTCCCGTCGATCTGCAAGCCCTTCCCAGCGTGCCCAGCGACCCTTGCCCAGCTGATGCACATCTTAGAAGGTATCTGAGTAATCGGCGTCCATCTCGGTATGACGATTCAGCTCTCGCGGACAAGCCAGATACTTGAACGGTTACGAACCGCCGCCCAGCACTCGGGCCTTCTCAGTAGCGAATTCCTCGTCGGTGAGCACACCTTTCTCATGCAGGGAAGCGAGCCGCTCGAGGCGATGGAGGCGGGCATCCTCGGCGTCCGCGGCCGATGCCGGCACACCTGCGGAAGGCGTTTCTCCTCCCCGGCCCACATCGGGCAGGCGCAGTTTCGAGGCCCGCTCGCCGATGTTGGCGTTCTTCATCGCACCCGCGACCTTTTCCCTGGCGCCGCCGAAGTAGTCCGCAAATGAGGCATCGGGGAACTCGGTCGCGGTCCCTTTGCGCAGCTCGTGGATGCCGAAGGCGGCGAAGGTGGCGACAAGGAGAGCGGTGAGGAACGAGCGCAGGTTCTGGGTGGGGGCGGAAAGGAAGTAGATGCAGACCACGATCGCCAGTCCCGAGTAGACGTATGCGGGGTAGTCGCGAAGCGCCGGTGTGAGGAACCTGCGTGTGGCCCGGGCGGAGCCGGTCGGGGAGCCCAGCCACCCGGCGATCGCGAAGAGGATGCCGAAGACGATCACGGTCGTGGCGATGCTCGACATCAGCGAGGTGGAGATCGACCAGGCGGCGTCGGCCGCGGGCTTGGCGCTCTCCTCGGCGACGAGCTGGCCGACGACGATCCCGCCTGCGACTTGGCGGGCGACGATCACGGCAAAGCCGGCGGCGAGTAGGCCAACTCCGCAAAAGAGCACCGTCACCCAGCGTTGGTCGCGGGAGAGGTAGATCGCCAGCCCGAAAGAGAGGAAGGTCAACAGGGATAGGACCAGCGCCAGTCCTTTGATCGCGACAGCGATGTTCTGCGCCGTCTTCAGCTGGTCGGAGCGAAGGATCGTGATCTGTCCCGCATCCGGCGGCAGTTTCTGCGCGAGATTGGTCCCAATGCCCACCTGCTCTGCGAGGTTGGTGACCAGGCTGCCGAGATTCAGCGTGACATCGCCGCCCTCGGTGGAGACCGCCTCCTTCTTGTCCTCGAGCACGGCGAGAAGCTGCTCGTGCGCGGCGCGATTGGCATCCTGCCAGAGGCTTTGAGCGGTGGATGTCTTCAGCAGCTGGTCGGCGCCATCGCCTGCCACCTGTCGCAGCCCGCCGGAGACCGGCCCGGCCAGCTGTTTGGTGTCGCCGGGGAGGATGCCCTCGATCTCCTTCTCGACGTCGACGTTTTCGTAGAGCTGATCGGCCAGGTAGTTGCCCACCGCTGTGCGGATCGTCGAGTTCTGGATAAGCCGGTCGCTGGTGTCGACCCAGTCGTCGGTGTTCAGCGCCTGGCGCTCTGTCCAGATCGCGAAGACGCTGAAGAAGGCCAGGACCGAACCGAGCACGACAAGGGCCTTGACCGTGCGTCGTCGTCCGCGGTTCGGACTCTTCACCACACCAGGATGCTATACGTGACTGAGTGAAGCTAGAGGGAATTCACCACATCACGGCAATCACCGAAGACGCGCAGCGAAACGTCGACTTCTACGCCGGGGTGCTTGGGCTTCGCCTGGTCAAGAAAACGGTGAACCAGGACAACCCGACCGTCTACCACCTCTTCTTCGCCGACGAGCAGGGCAGCGCCGGCTCCGACCTCACCTTCTTCGAGTTCCCGGGCGTGTCGCGCGGAAGGGCGGGGGCGGGAGCTGTGCACCGGATCGTCTGGCGGGTCGCCTCCGAGGAAGCGCTCGACTTCTGGGAGCGGCGGCTCGCCGGCGAAGGGGTCGAAACCGAGCGGGCGGAAGGGTCGCTGCGCTTCTCCGATCCAGAGGGCCTCGATCACGAGCTCGTCGTTGTTGCGCTTGAGGACGAGCCGCTGATCGCCGACCACCCGGAGGTCCCCGCCGAGCTGGCGCTGCAGGGATTCCATGCTGCGCGCGCCTTCAGCGCTGTGCCCGGCGCGAGCGACGAGCTGCTGAAGGCGCTTGAGATGGAGCGCTCCGGAGAGGGCTGGGAAGCGCGGGGCGCCACTCGGGGAGGCCTCTACCTCTACGACGAGCCGCCGGCCGAGCGGGCGCTGCAGGGCGCAGGCAGCGTCCACCACATCGCCTGGGCCTCGGCGATCGACGAGCACGAACAGTGGCGGGAGCGGGCGATAGCGGCCGGCGCGCAGCCGACGCCGGTGATCGACCGCTTCTACTTCAAGTCGATCTATTTCCGTGAGCCAAGCGGGGTGCTTTTCGAGATCGCGACTCTGGGCCCGGGCTTTACCGTCGACGAGCCGCTCGAGCACCTCGGCGAGAAGCTCTCCCTGCCTCCCGACTTCGAACATCTGCGCGCCGAGGTCGAGCCGAACCTGCGGCCCGTGGTCAATCCCAGGGCGGGCGCCGCTCGGTGAGCGGGAACTTCGTCTGGAGGGACGCCGGGCGCACGATCGTCTTTCGGGGCACGGGGGTCCGGGATGCTCCGCAGCTGCTCGTCGAGCACGGGATGGAGCACTTTGAGCTGCTCTCGACCCCGCGGGCTCTCACCGGCGCCGCGGATCTGGAGGAGGCGGCCACGGCCGTGCACGAGGTCGCGCCCGGCGGGGTCCCCGAGGCGGCCGCGACGATCCTCAACCTGGCCCTCTCTCGAAACCTCGTCGCGCTTGGCGGCGGCCGCGTGATCGACACCGCCAAGGCGGTCGCCTCGGTGACCGGCGCCAGAGTCGCGGCGATTCCGACCACCCTGTCCGGGGCGGAGATGACCGGCATCCACCGCCTGCCCGCCGGCGCCGAGGCCAGGGTCGGCGGGCTGGTTCGGCCCGAGCTGGCGATCGCCGACCCGGAGGCGATGACCAGCCTGGCCGAGGCCCGGCTCCGCGCAAGCGCGATGAACGCCCTCGCGCATGGCGCCGACTCCCTCTACACGCCATTCGCCAACCCGGTCTCCCGGATGACCGCGCTGCGCGGCGCCGAGCTGATCGCGGTCGCCTTGGACCAGCCGGCAGAGGAGCGAGATCGCGCCGCTCTCGCCCTGGGCTCGACCCTCTGCGGCTATGCGATCGACTCCGCAGCCTTCTCTCTGCACCATGTGATCTGTCAGACCCTGGTCCGCATCTGCGGCGGCCCTCACGCTGAGACCAACGCCGCAATCCTGCCGCCGGCAATGGCCTTCCTGGTCCCCCGAGTGCCCGACCAAATGTCGGCATTCGCCGATGCCATCGGCGCCGCCCCCGGTGACCTGGCGACTCGCATACGCGAACTGGGAAACCCGATCGGACTCGGCGAGGCGGGCGCGGACAGGAGCAAGCTCGATCGGGCTCTTGACTCGATCCTCGTGCGGCCCGAGTTGGCCTTTACCCCCGACTCCCCAACGCGTGAAGAGCTTCGGGAGCTGATCGAGGCAGCCTGGTAGCAGTCTCGGGCGGACCCGCCCGCCGGTAACTCAGGTCCCTCAACCGTGTAGCGCTCTTCATGCAAGAAGAGCATCTTCTTCGCTACCACCGGTACACCCGCCGCCATGGCGTCAACTGGCCCCTGTACCTGCTGGCGCGGGTCTTCATGACTCCGTTCTTCCTCGTCTACTTCCGTTACGCCCGAGCCGGCCGTGAGCACGCCCGCGGCGTCAAGGGCGGCCTGATCGTCGCCGCCAACCACCGCAGCTTCCTCGACCCGTTTGCGATCGGCGGCAGCCTGCCCTGGCGACGGCCGATGAACTACGTCGCCAAGGTGGAGCTGTTCGAGCGCCGCTGGCAGGCCTGGATCCTGTCGCGGCTGGGCGCCTTTCCGATCCGCCGCGGCGAGTCCGACGAGGACTCGGTGGAAACGGCTCGGGAAGTGGTCGAGCGGGGGGGCACCGTCTGCATCTTTCCCGAGGGAACGCGAATTCGCCGCGGCGCGCTCGCTTCGCCGAAGCGCGGTGTCGGCCGCCTCGCCCTGCAGACCGGGGCTCCGGTGATACCGGCCGCTGTGCTTGGAACCGAACATGTGCGGCGCGGCTGGCGAATTCGCCCCCGCAAGGTGAGGGTCCGGCTCGGTCGCGCGATGACCTTCCCTCGCGCCGCCCGCCCATCCCCGGCGCTCGCCGAGACTGTGACCGCGCGAATCTGGCCCAACGTCGAGTTGCAGTGGGAGGACATGGGAGGCCTGCCGCCGATGCGCCGCGCCGCGGTCATCGGCGCCGGCAGCTGGGGAACGGCGGTCGCGGTGCTGCTTGCCCGGGGCGGCCTCGAGGTGCAGCTCGGTGCCCGTACCGCGGAGCAGGCGACGGAGTTGATGGAGGCGGGGGAAAACCGACGCTACCTGCCGGGAGTGCGGTTGCCCGAGTCGATCGAGGTCCGCCAGGCCTCCGGTATCGAGCTGGCCGGGTTGGACCTCCTCTGCCTGGCTATTCCGTCGAAGTCGCTGCCGCAGGCGGTCGGCGCGATCGCCGACAGAGTCGGCTCGCGATGCTCGGTGCTGTTGCTGACCAAGGGGCTGATCGCGCCGCTCGGTCAGCTTCCCTCCGAGTACGTCGGCGAGCGGATTCGGGCGCGGGCGCTGGCCAGTCTCGGCGGGCCGGCGCACGCTCGCGAAGCCGTCTCCGGATCCGCCGCTCTGGTGCTTGGCTCGAACGACCTCGATCTGCGCGACCAGCTGGGTGAGGTCTTCGACCGGGCCGGGCTGATCTGCGAGCGCTCCAGCGACGTCACCGGGGTGGAGATGGCCGGTGCGGCGAAGAACGCCGCCGCCCTGGCCGCCGCCGCCGCCGAGCCGCAGGGGCTGAACGCGGCGGGGATCGCGGCCGCCGAGGTCTGGCGCGAGTGCATTGCCTATGCGATCGGGCGCGGCGCCGACGCGGAGACCTTCGCCGGCCTGGCGGGGGTCGGCGATCTGACCGCGACGGTGATGGCGCCGAGTGGCCGCAACCGGCGCGCCGGAGAGCTGCTCGGAGGGGGCATGCCTGCGGCGGAGATCCCCGCCGTGCTTGGGCAGGCGTCGGAGGGGCTCGACACAGTGCCCCTGCTTGCCGGGGCGATTTCTTCCTCCGGCATCCCGGCAGAGGCATTGAGCGGCTTGGCGGCGCTGATCCGCGGCGAGATCGATCCCGTGGCTTGGGTCGCGGCTCTGCGGCGTACCGAGCGCTCCCGGGAGGCGGCTTGATGCGAATACGCTTAATGGGTGAGCGGCCCCGAGGAGAACGTCGAGCCGGCGAGCCTCGATCCGGCCGCGAAAGCGGAGCTGGATCGCGCTTTCGAGGATCTCTACCGTGCGCATCTGCGCGACGTCTACTCCTACGCGTACTACCGGGTGGGCAATCATCACGATGCAGAGGACCTCACCGAGCAGGCATTCCTTCAGGCCTACAGGCACTTCGATCGGGCGCGCCGCGAGTCCGACGGACGGCCGTTGCGGCCTTGGCTGATCCGCATAGCCCACAACCTGGCGTCGAACTACCACCGCGATCGCTCGCGCAGGCCCCAGACACCGCTCGACAGCACCGAGCCGATAGCGGCGAGACATGGGACCGAGGCCATCGCCGAGGGGCGGGAGGAGCTTCGCCAGGTGATAGAGAATCTCGACCACCTTCCCGACGATCGCCGCGAGGCGCTGATCATGCGCTTCGCGCTGGGCATGGACAACCGCGAGATCGCCCGGGCGCTGGGCCGCAGCGACGGTGCGACCAAGGTGCTCATCCATCGGGCGATCAAACAGCTGCAGGAGGAGATGGCCGATGAGTGACGTGGAGCGACTGCTGGCAGACGCGCTCCGCCCGATCGATCCGCCCGAGCGCCTCTCGGGGCGGGTCGAGGACACTCTCTCCGCGGTCACCCAGGCCGCGGCCGAAGAGCTGTCCGACTGGGCCGAAGAGCTGTCGGAGAGCGAGTTGCGCTCGCTGCGCGATCCCCGCAACTGGGTTCGACCGGTGGTTGCGGTGGGGGCCGGCGGCGCGGCGACCGGCGCCCTGATCTTGCTCGAGATGCGGCGTCGAGGCCGTCAACAGGCCGGTGGCCGCCTGCGGGCTCTGACCGACCGCCTCAGGTAGCGGGGGCGGTCCCCACGCGAGCCGGAGTGCCGAAGGCGGCGGCGAGGCCGAGTGCCCCCAATGCCAGGTGGAGGAAGTTGTCACCGACGCTGAGCGGGATCAGGCTGAGGATCGTTCCGCCGCCGCCGACGACGAAGCCCCAGACGGCGATCGCGGTGTAGAGAGCCCCCGCGTAGAGGGCGTAACGACGCGCCGCGAAGCTCGCCATCCAGAGGCCGAGGGCGCCCGTCGCGATGTGTAGGAGGTTGATCCAGCCGTTGACGGCAAAGGCCCCCAGCGCGTCGTCGACGTTGCCGGGGCTGCCCAGCGAGGCGCTGTAGAAGAAGCCGACGATTCCGGCGATCGTCAGCACCGCACCGGCCAGGCTCGCGTAGAGGCGGGCTGGGCTGGGACCTTCCATGGCGGCGATTGTAGGCTCCGCAGCCCCATGGCAGAGACCTGCTACCGCCATCCCGATCGCGAGACCGGCGTCTCCTGTTCCTCCTGCGGACGACCGATCTGCCCCGATT
The DNA here is from genome assembly GCA_036381235.1 of Solirubrobacterales bacterium. Lineage (GTDB taxonomy): Bacteria > Actinomycetota > Thermoleophilia > Solirubrobacterales > 70-9 > DASVDE01. The sequence goes on from DASVDE010000006.1 coordinate 22,908, forward strand.
GCATGACCCCTACTCCGGTTGGCATGCGCTGCCCGGAGTGCGCTAAGCAACGGACCCGAGTAACGAGGGGCGCTCTCGGCCCCGGGCGGGCAGACGCCCCCGCCACCTACGCCCTGATCGGCATCAACGCCCTTTTCTTCCTCGCCGAGATCGCCGCCGGTGCCGGCGGATTGAACGGCAGCGGCAGCTCGGTGATCAACGACCTCGGATTGCGGGGTGCCTCGGTGGCCGACGGCGAGTGGTACCGCCTGCTCACCAGCGGCTTCCTGCACGCCGGGCTGATCCACCTGGGGTTCAACATGTTCGCCCTCTACGTCCTCGGCCGGCTGCTGGAGCCCGCGATCGGCACCCCGCGCTTCCTCGCCCTCTATTTTGCTTCGCTGTTCGCGGGCGCCTTCGGGGCGCTGGCTCTGACCGATCCCGGGCAGGTGACGGTTGGTGCCTCGGGGGCGATCTTCGGCATCTTTGGCGCCGCCTTCGTCATCGCTCGCGGCCGCGGCATGAACGCGATCGCCTCGGAGATCGGCTTCATCCTCTTGATCAACCTGGCCCTCACTTTCGGCATCCGGGGGATCAGTATCGGCGGCCACCTGGGCGGCCTGGTGGGTGGTTTGCTCTGCGCGCTGGCGATCGTCGCCGGCGAGCGCGGTGCGTTCGGCTCCAACCGCTTCCCGGCCGAGATGCTCGCGATGATCGCGATCGCGATCGTCTCGATCGCCGGCGCGCTGGCCGTCGCCTGACGAGAAGTCTCCCTACCTCAGGGGGAGCGGTGAGCGCGCGGGGCCGGGGCATTTACTTCGGCGAAGCCGATGGTGCCCGGAGGCTCGATCAGGTCGGGATGGAGGAGATGGCCGAGCAGTTCGACGCCGTCGACCAAGCGCGGCCCGGGTCGGGAAAAGCTGGCGGCCGCGTCCACGGCGAAGACCCGACCCGCTCCAAGTATTTGGATTCGCTCCCATTGCTCTACCGCCTGTGCGCGGGAGTCCTCGACGCCCCAGCCACAGGGCATGGCGATCACCACATCGGGGTTGAGGCCCGACAGCTCGTTCCACCAGACCTCGGGCGACTTCAGGCCAGGCGCCCCGGCAACGTCTTCGCCTCCCGCGAGCGCGATCATCTCCGGTATCCAGTGTCCGCTGACGAAGGGCGGGTCAAGCCACTCCAGGGCGATCACCCGCGGTTGCCTTGCCCCGCCCACCGCCGCTTGTACCGTCGCGAGCCGACCCTCCAGCTCGCCGCGCAGCTCATGGGCCCCCTCCGCCATCCCTGTTGCCTCGCCAAGGCGGATCACATCGTCGAGCATCTCGCGCAGGGTGCTCGGGTCCTGCTGAAGGACGCGGGGATTCCCGGGCAGGCGGGAAGCGACCTCGAGCACGTCCTCGAAGGAGACTGCGCAGACGTCGCAGACCGCCTGGGTGACGATCAGATCGGGGGACAGCTCGGCGAGCTTTGCCTCATCGAGCTCGTACAGCGCGCGGCCTTCGCCGACGATCGCTTTCACCGCCGTATCGATCTCACCCGCGTCGAGCGCCTGCGGCAGCACGGTCCGGGTCAGATGGGGGAGTGAGCGAGCCTCGGCCGGGTAGTCGCACTCATGTGTAACAGCAACCACGCTGTCACCCAGTCCAATGGCGAACAGCATCTCCGTTGCCGAGGGTACGAGGCTCGCAATACGCATTCGGCGGTCAATATGGCACTTCTCGAAAGTACGCCGCGACGGGGAGCTATATTCCGTGCGCCGCATGGCCGAAGACGACCTTCCCCGAAGTACCGGGCCACATAACCGATGAGCGTCCTGCTGCTCGTCTTGCTCTTCCTGCTCATCGCCGTCAACGGCTTCTTCGTTGCGGCCGAGTTCGCGCTTGTCCGCAGTCGGCGAGGCAAAATCGAGCAGCTCGTCGAGGAGGGCGAGGCGGGGGCGGCTGCCGTGATCGAACAGCTCGATCGGATCGACGAATCTCTCTCCGCCTGTCAGGTCGGGATCACGATGGCATCGATCGGAATCGGCTTCCTCGGCGAGCCTTCCCTGGCGAAGTTGCTGGAGCCGATTTTCGGTGGCTTCTCGCACGGTATGGCGGCGGGGTTGTCGGTGGCGATCGCGTTTGCCCTGGTCACCGGTCTGCACATCAGCGTCGGCGAGCAGGTTCCCAAGATGCTGGCGATCAACCACGCAGAGCGCACCGCCCGACGCGTCTCCCGGCCACTCAACTGGTTCCGTGCGATCACCGCCCCGGTGGTCTTCGCGCTGAGCGCCTTCTCCAACGCGATCATTCGCCTCTTCGGCGTCGACCCGACCGACATCGAGGAGCGCCACACGGCCGAGGACCTGAAGCAGATCATCGACCGCTCCAAGATCGGCGGCACCCTCGATCCCGGCGAAGCCGGAATGCTTGGCGGCGTCTTCCATCTGCACGAGCAGGTGGCGCGCGAGGTGATGACTCCGATCCCGGCGGTGGTGACGGTCGATTCCTCGGAGACCGTGGAGGCGGCGCTGCGGCGTTGCGTCACCTCCGGCCATACCCGGTTGGTGGTGATCGAGGACGACAACCCCGACCGGGTGAAGGGAATGGTCCACAACAACAGCCTTGCCCGCCTCTATATGAGCGAAGGGCCGGAGGCCGCGCTCGAGCCGGCGATCCGCGATGCGGTGATCATCCCCGAGACCCGCCCGCTCGACGACCTCCTCCACGACCTCCAGGTGCAGCGCACGTCGATCGCGGTTGTCGTCGACGAGTACGGGCGCACCGTCGGAATCGTCACGGTCGAGGACATCCTGGAGGAGGTAGTAGGGGAGATCGAGGATGAGACCGACCCCCGCGCCGCGGCCCTGCGTCGCCTCACCAACGGCGACTGGTTCGTTCGCGGCCATGTCTCGCTGGGTGACCTCTCCGATGCCGGCATCGACCTCCCGGTTGCCACCGACGCCTACAACTCGGTGGGCGGCTATGTCTTCGGCGAGCTGGGTCGGCTGCCCAAGCGGGGGGACAAGATCACCGCGAACGGCTATGAGATTCGGGTCGAGTCGGTGCGCGAGAACCGGATCGAGGCGGTGCGCATCTCGAGTCGGGATGAGCCCGATTCCGTCCGCGCGGACAGCTAGCTTCTCTCGGCAACCCGCACCCTGCAGAGACTTGGAGGTACAGCATGTGGGTTGTTCGTCTGAGCGACAAGCAGCTGGAGGTCTTGAGGGCGCTGCTGCGCTCCGAAGTGCACCTTGGCCCCGTTCTGAAAGGAGCCCTGGAGTCGCTTGACCTGGCTCGTTGGGACGACCTGCCCGAAGCGGAGCTGCCTTGGGAGGAGATCGAGTCCATCGCCCGCCGCCAGGGCATCTCAGAGGCGGATGTGATCTGGGACCTGGCGGGGAAGCGCTAACCGCTAGTCGTACGTGTAGAAGCCCTCGCCGGACTTCCTTCCCAGCTTCTCTGCGCCGACCATCTCCACCATCAGGCCCGGCGGCCTGTGAGCGGCTTCGCCGGAGTCGGCGTATAGGGCGTCGCCGATCGCCTCAGCGACGTCGAGCCCAACGAAGTCGAGCAGCGCCAGCGGCCCCATCGGGTGGCCGGCGCCCAGCTTCATGCAGGTATCGACCTCGCCGGCCTCCATGCCGGTTCGCTCGACCATTCGCACCGCGTCGAAGAGATAGGGGAAGAGAAGGCGGTTGACGACGAAGCCGGATTGGTCGGGGACCTCGACGGCCGTCTTGCCCAGGGCGGCGCACCAGGCGAGCGCCTTGATTCGCGCCTGGTCGGCGACGCCCGCGGGAAAGCAGACCTCGACCAGCTGCATGCGGGGCACGGGGTTGAAGACGTGCAGGGCGAAGAGGCGCCCCCCGACGCCACTCGCCTTAGCGATCTCGCGGACCCCCAGCGAAGAGGTGGTGGTTGCGAGGTCGGCGCTCGGACAGGCTTCCGCGACCGCTGCGATCACCTCGCTCTTCGGTCCCAGCTCCTCGATCACAGACTCGACGACGATGTCGCAGCCGGCGAGGTCGGCCGGGTCGGTGGTCACGCGCAGGCGCGAGGGGTCGGCACCCTCGATCTTCGCGCAGGCGGCGACCACCTTCTCCTCGGCGCGCCAGGCGGATGCTTCGCTGCGGGCCAGCAGGATCGTGTCGGCAGTGGTTGTCGAGACCGCAGCCAGGCCGGTGGCGATGGCCCCACTGCCCGCGATCCCCGGACTCTCGTACCCCTGATTCGCGTTCATTCGGCCCGGGTTCCTATCACGGGAGGGCGTCGGGTGGACCTTGAGGCCCTGGCTGACTGACCAGTCAATCGGCTATCGTCAAGTGAGGCGGTCGGAACTTGGAAAGAGGAACGGAGGCATGCGATGGGTGAGAACGGTCAGGGCAGGTTCGGTGGCCGCGAGGTCGTCATCGTCGAGGCGGTTCGGACGCCGATCGGGCGCGGCCATCCGGAGAAGGGCTACTACAAGGATGTCCACCCCTCCAACCTCCTCGCCAAGGCCTACGGGGAGCTGTTCGAGCGCACGGGTGTCGACCCCGCCGAAACCGGCGACGTGGTCACCGGCTGTGCGCAGCAGTTCGGTGAGCAGGGGGTCAACATCGGCCGCAACGCCTGGCTTGAAGCCGGCCTCCCGATCGAGACTCCGGCCACCACGATCGATCGTCAGTGCGGCTCCGCCCAGCAGGCGGTCAATTTCGCCGCCGCGCTGATTGCCACAGGCGTGCACGATGTCGCGATCGGGTCGGGAGTCGAGCACATGGGGCATATCTCCTTCGCCGACGGCTACGAGGTGATGAAAGAGCACGGCAGCCCCTTTTCACCCGAGCTGATGGAGCGCTACGACCTGATCCCGCAGGGCCTCTCCGCCGAGATGATCGCCGACAAGTGGGAGATTCCCCGCTCGGAGCTGGACGAGATCGGGCTGCGCTCGCAGCAGCTAGCCGCGAAGGCAACCGAAGAGGGCCGCTTCGATCGCGAGATCGTCCCGTTCAGCGTCAACGGCGACACCTACACCACAGACCAGGGATTGCGCGAGACTACGCTGGAGGGCCTCTCGAAGTTGAAGCCCGCCTTCAAGGAGGACGGCAAGATCACCGCCGGCAACTCCTCGCAGGTCTCCGACGGCGCCGCCGCTGTGCTGCTGATGGCGCGCGAGAAGGCCGAGGCGCTGGGATTGCAACCCCGTGCGCGGATCTATGATCAGACGACGGTCGGTGTCGATCCGGTGATCATGCTGACCGGCCCGATTCCCGCCACCCAAAAGCTGCTGGAGCGCAACGGGATGACGATGGAGGACATCGATCTGGTCGAGATCAACGAGGCTTTCGCATCGGTCATCGCCGCTTGGCGGCGCGAGCTGGACCCCGACATGGACCGGGTCAACGTCAACGGCGGCGCGATCGCCCTCGGCCACCCGCTCGGCTCGACCGGCGCCAGGCTGATCACCACCCTTCTGCATGAGATGGAGCGCAGCGACAAGGAGATGGGCCTGGTGACGATGTGCTGCGGCGGTGGTCTCGGCACCGGTACGTTGATCCAGCGGATCTGACCCGGACTGGCCGGTCAGCCAGTAGTCTCCTGAGCCGATGGACCTCACACTCTCGCCTTCCGAGCAGGAGTTCCGCGACGAGGTTCGGACCTGGCTGGAGGAGAATCACCCCGGACCCGAGCCGGAGGCCGGCCTCGAGGAGGTAATGGCCTTCCGCCGCGAGTGGCAGGGCAAGCTGCACGAGGCGGGATGGGCGGGGATCTCTTGGCCAAAGGAGTACGGCGGTCGCGGTGCGACGCTGATCGAGCAGGCGATCTTCGTGCAGGAGGCGACGCGGCTGGAAGCGCCGAGCCCGGCCAACGTGCTCGGTTTGGCGATGGGTGGACCGGTGGTCATCGCCCATGGCAGCGACGAGCAGAAGCAGCGCTACCTGGAGCCGATCCTCACCGCCGAGGAGATCTGGTGCCAGGGCTTCTCGGAGCCGGAGTCGGGCTCTGACCTCGCCTCGCTGAAGACCCGCGCGGTGAAGGACGGCGACGAGTGGGTGGTGACCGGGCAGAAGGTTTGGACCACCTTCGCCCAGTTCTCGAAGTGGTGCATGCTCGTCGCTCGCACCGACCCCGATGCCCCCAAGCACAAGGGCCTCACCTACTTCCTAATGGACATGGAGCAGCCCGGCGTGCAGGTGCGTCCGCTGGTCCAGATCACCGGCGAGGGGGAGTTCAACGAGATCTTCATCGAAGAGGCGCGGATCCCCGACGCCAACGTGGTCGGCGGGGTGGGCAACGGCTGGACCGTTGCGATCACGACGCTGATGAACGAGCGCGCCGGGCTTGCCTTCGGCGCCATCTCGCAGATCGCCAACAGCCTCAAGCGCTTGAACGAGCTGGCCGCCGCGACCCGCGGCAACGGCGGTGTTGCGGCGGACGATCCGGTGATCCGCCAACGGATTGCTCAACTCCACATCGAGGCGGAGACGATGCGACTGAATGCCTACCGCGGCCTGACGAAGACGATGCAGTCGGGCATCCCCGGGCCGGAGGGCTCGTTGGGCAAGTGGCAGTGGGCGGACATCAACCAGCGGATAGCCGAGCTGGCGCTGGAGATAGAGGGCCCCTACGCCGTGCTCGATCGCGGCGCCGAGCACGCGGTTGGCGATGGCGCCTGGCAGTACCGCTTCCTGCGCTCGCGTGCGAACTCGATCGAGGGCGGCACCACCGACATCCTCAAGAACATCATCGCCGAGCGGGTGCTCGGCCTGCCGAGGATGCGCTAGCCGTGTACTTCGACCTCACCGACGAGCAGCAGGCGATCCGCTCGACCGCGAGGGAGTTCCTCGCCGCCCGTTATAAGTCAGAGCGAATTCGCGAGCTGGCCGAGAGCGAGAACGGCTTCGAGCAGAGCGATTGGGAGGAGATGGCGGAGCTCGGTTGGCCCGGGTTGGCGCTGCCGGAGGAGTGGGGAGGCCAGGGCCTCGGCATCGTCGAGCTGGCGGTCCTTTTCGAGGAGATGGGCTACGCGCTTGCTCCCTCGCCGCTGCTCTCCACCACCGTCGCCGGCCTGGCCTTGGCGAGGAACGGAACCGACGAGCAGCGCGAGCGTTGGCTGCGGCCCCTGGCGAGCGGGGAGGCCCGCGGCACACTCGCCATGTTCGACGCCGGCACCCCGGCTGCGATTGGCGGCTTCGAGATGGAGGCCAAGGCCGACGGAGGTGCCATCGTCCTCGACGGTGAGAAGGTGCTGGTGATGGACGCGGCAGCCGCCGACTTCCTCCTCGTTGCCACCGCCGACGGGCGTCGTCACCTGGTCGAGCGCGACGCCGATGGCGTCAGCGTCTCGGCGGAGAAGTCGATCGATCTCACTCGCCGCCTCTACTCGGTCCGCTTCGACGGCGTCCGCGTCGGCCCCGAGGCGACCCTCGAAGGCGGGCAGGAGGACTACCTGCCCGTCCTCTGGCGCGCCTGCACCGCGATCGCGGCGGAGTCGACCGGGGTCGCGCAGCGCACGATGGAGATGGCCGTCGAGTACGCCAAGGACCGCAAGCAGTTCGGCCGCCCGATCGGCTCCTACCAGGCGGTTTCCCACCGTTGCGCCCAGATGCTGCTGGAAACCGAGAACTCCCGCTCTGCCGTCTACGGCGCCGCCTGGGCCGCCGATGCGGAGCCCGAGTCGCTGCCGTTGGCCGCGTCGATGGCCAAGGCCTACGCCTCCGACGCGGGCTGGCGCGTTCCCGACGCCTCGATCCAGGTGCATGGCGGGATCGGCTTCACCTGGGAGCACGATCTCCACTTCTTCCTCAAGCGTGGCAAGGCGAACGCGGCGACCTTCGGCGACGCCAAGTGGCACCGCGATCGCGTCGCGGACGCGGTGCTCGCCGAGTTCGGCGCGGCGGCTCCGGCCTGAGCTTGTCTGCGCTCGATCGCATCTCGGTTGCCGCGATCGGCACGACAGTGGCCGACCTCGAGGCGGAGACCAAGCGCGCCGAGGAGGCCGGGGTCGAGTGCGTATGGGCGCCGGAGCTGTTTCGCTCCTCGGTGACCCAGGCCGCCTACCTGGCGGGCAAGACCGAGAAGATCGACGTCGCCACCGGGATTGCCTGGGCTTTCACCCGCAGCCCGTTCATCGCCGCGGTCAGCGCCCTGGACATCGACGAGATGTCCGGTGGGCGCTTCCGCCTCGGGCTCGGCTCGGGGGTCAAACGCCTCAACGAGACCTGGCACAACGCCTCCTACGGAAAGCCCGCTCCACACCTGCGAGAGGCAATCGAGGCGACACGTTTGATCATGCAGCAGGCCGGCGAGGGCGAGCCGATTCGCTACGAGGGTGAGTACTACGACATCGACATTAAGGGCTGGATCCGCCCGCACCCGGCGCCGCGAGAGTCGGTCCCGATCTACACCGCCGGGGTGCAGGGTGGGATGTGCCGGATGGCCGGTGACGTCGCCGACGGGCTGATCGGCCACCCGATCCAGAGCCTGCGCTGGATCGACGAGGTGGTCGTCGACTCCTTCGAGCGGGGCCTGGCTCGAAGCGGTCGCGAGCGCAAGGACTTTGATTACCTGCCGACCGTCTGCTGTGCGATCGACGACGACGAGGCGAAGGCGATCGAGATGGCGCGCCGCACGATCTCCTTCTACGCGACGGTTAAGACCTACATGCCGCTGTGGGAGCTGCACGGCTTCGCCGACAATGCCGTCGCCGCCGGCGATGCCTTCCGCCGCGGCGACCTCGCCGCCGTGCCGGCAGCGATCAGCGACGAGATGGTCGAGGTCTACTGCGCCGCCGGCCCGATCGACAAGGTCCGGGCCAGAGTGGAGGCGACGGCGGAGCGAGCCGACGGCCTCTTCCTGACGCCCCCCACCTACTTCATCTCTCCCGAGGAGCTCTCCGAGTACCAGAGCCGCATCATCGAGAGCTTCGGTCCGCGCTCGACCTAGGGAGGTGGGGTGGTGGGCCAGGCCGAGCGCTCGGAGGCCGCGGACCGCGAGTTCGAGGTATGAATGTTGCAAGGTTGCATGTGCCGATCGTTACGCAATAGGATCGACTGGTCCGCTCACTCCTCCCAGGAGGTGTTGCCATGTCTGAGGATTCCTGGCCCAAGGTTGGCGCGTCGATGGGGATCGCAGCCGCTGTCCTTCTGATCCTTTCGTTCGTGTTCGGCCCGAGCGACGCGCCGCCCGGGTTCGACGACAGCGCCGAAGACGTGCGGGCGTTCATCCTGGACAATCGCAGCGCGATCCAGGCCGCGGTGGCCTTCCAGTTCGCGGCGATCGTGTCCGTGGCGTGGTTTTTGGGCAGCGTCTTCTACAGGTTGCGCGGCGCGGAGCCCGCGGCGCGACTCTCGGTCGTGGCGCTCGTCGGCGGAGTGCTGATCGGGGTGGGAGGGATGATCGGCAGCGCCGCAACCGCGGCCGCCGCATACCACGTCGAATCGCTCGACCCCGGCGTTGTCCTCGCCCTTTGGGACATGAGCATCTTCGGCTACACGTTCTTCCTCGTCGGCCTCACGGTGTTGACCGCCGCCACGGGCGCGCTCGGAATTCGAGCGGGGAAGAAAGCCGTACCCGACCTGCTCTGCTTCTACAGCGTCGGGCTCGCCATCTACTCGTTCGTGGTGGGAGTGGTCACCAGCTTCAGCGAGACAGGCGCCTTCTCGCCCTCCGATGGGGTGCTCGGGCTGATCGCCTTCCTCGGATTCATCGTCTGGCTGCTGGCGATGGGCGCCACGCTGGTTCGCGAACCACGCCCGATTCGGTCAGGGGGCTAGCCGGAGGACGAGCTTCCCGGTGTTGGTGCCGTCGAAGAGCATGTTGATCGCCGTCGGCAGCTGCTCGAAGCCCTCGACGACGGTCTCCAGCGGCTTCAGCTTGCCCTCGGAGACCCATCCAGCCATCTCGGCGGCTGCCTCGACCTGGCGATCGAAGTGGTCGAGGATGATGAAGCCCTGGAGCGTCACCCTCTGGACCAGTAGGTTGGCGAATGCGCGCGGCCCAGGTGGGGGCCCGGCGTCGTTGTAGCCGGAGATCAACCCACACAGTGCGACCCGGGCGCGCAGGTTGAGGCGAGCGAAGATCGCGTCCATGATCTCGCCGCCGACGTTCTCGAAGTCGACGTCGATGCCGTCAGGAGTGGCCGCGACGAGCTGCTCGAGCCAATCGGGGGCCTTGTGATCGACCGCGGCGTCGAAGCTCAGCTGCTCGGTCAGCAGTGCGCACTTCTCCGGCCCGCCGGCGATGCCGACGACGCGAGCGCCCAGCGCCTTGGCGATCTGGCCGGCAGTGGAGCCGACGGCGCCGGCGGCGGCGGAGACGACGACGGTCTCTCCCGCCTGCGGGCGCCCGATCTCCTTCATTCCGACCCAGGCGGTCAGTCCGGTCATGCCGAAGACGCCGAGGTAGGCGCTGGGCGAGACGTCGCTGTCGATCTCTATGACCGGCAACAGCGGCTTCTCGCTGGAGGTCACGACCCATTCCTGCCAGCCGAGGAGCCCCTGGACCAGCTGTCCCTCTTGATAGCCGGGATGCTTGGAGGCGACCACCCGGCCGAGGCCGAGGCCGCGCATCACCTCGCCGATCCCGACCGGGGGAAGGTAGGTGGGAACGTCGCTGATCCAGGCGCGATTGGTGGGGTCGAGCGATATCCACTCGGTGCGGACGAGCGCTTCCCCCTCATCGATCTCGGGCACCGGGTTTTCGACGAGTTCGAATGTATCTGGGCCGATCCGCCCGTTGGGGCGTTCCTTCAGCAGGAACTGGCGATTGACCTCTGCCATCTAGCGGACCCTATCGCCCAATGATGAATCGACCCCACCATAGTGTGGTTAATTCATCATCCGGCGAGAGCCTCGGCTATTCGGGGAGGGCGGCAACGAAGCACTCGAACTTCGCCATGTCGGTCACTGCCGGACCGTGACCGGGGAGGATCAGGCTTGGGTCGAGCTCGGCCAGCTTGCGGATCGAGCGACGGTTCTCGGCGGGGTCGTAGGTGAAGATCTCGGGCGGCTCGGCGATCATCGGCCGGCCGGTGGCGTAGCTCATGTTTCGGATCACATCGCCGCAGATCGCCACCCGGTCGGAGTCGCGGAAGAAGATCACCTCGCCGCGGGCATGGCCCGGGGCGTGGACAACGCGGAAGCCGGCCACCTCGTCGCCTTCGCTCAAAACCCGGCTCACCTCGTACGGCGGGCCTTCCCAGAATCGCTTGATGATCCGGTTGAACGGGTTGTTCGGCGCCGCCTCCTGGATCGGTCGCCGACCCTCCATCGCGTCGACGTCGTCGGCGTGACAGGCGAGCGGGATGCCGCGCGCCTCGCAGACGTCTTTGGCGACGCCCTGGTGATCGGGATGCACGTGCGTCAGGGCTATCAGCGAAAGCTCGCGTCCCTCGATCTCGGCGAAGACGCGGCGGCGGTCCCAGCGAGTGCCGGCGTCGATCAGTACGTCCTCGGCCAGATAAACGTTGACGCTTGGCGCCGGGAACTGCTTGAGGCGCCAGACCCCGGGAGCGAGGTTCTTCATCAGTGGGAGATTCCCAGCGTGCCGCGGGGGTCGCCGCTGTGATCGGCGAGGTCCTCCAGGGCGGCGATCTGGCGTTCGCCCTCGATCCTGGTGGGGTGATCCGCGGGCAGTGGCTCGATCAGCCGCCGGATCCGATTACGCACCTGGAGGGCGAAGTGGGGGGTGGAGGCACCGGCCAGGGCACGGATGTCCTCGGGCGTGACCTCATGGCTGGGAGCGAGCAGCTCCGGGCTCTCCGCCTCGCTCATGGCTTGTCGCCGATCTTGGCAAGTTTCGCCAGGTTGTCGATTTCGGCCTGCTGGTTCACGTCGATGGCCTCCTGGTCTCCGATCACCCAAACGTGGTTGTAGAAGGCGCGCGTCGGATCTGTCGTATAGCCCGGCTTGACGTCGAGTAGATACCCACGCAGCGTGCCTGGCAGCGTATCGGCGCTGTCGGTAAGCAGCAACGGCCCCCAGGCACCCGACGCCGAGAGCGGCGCCGCCGCGGCCGCGGCGAGCGTCGAGTCGGAACGGGCGATGACGAAGCCATGGCCAGGGTCGTTGACGTTCCAACCGAAGTCGCCGTCGTCATACCGCGCCAGGGCGATCGCATTGGCTACCGGGTCCTCTCCCGAGACCCGTCGCACGGGATTGCCGACCGTACCGATCTTTCGAACCACCGCTGAGGAGATCGTCGCCGAGGGGCCGAGAACGTATACGGGGACTTTGGAATGGCTCCGCAGGAATTCCGCCGTGGATTTCGGCAGGGCGTTGCGCTCGGCGAACAGGACCGGGTCGCCCGAACGGGCCGCCCAGGCAGCTGCGGGCATCGCGAAGGCCGCCTCCTGCGCCGGGGCGATGACGATGTGGGCCGGGGGCCCCTTGAACAAGCGGTCGCGAAGCCGTGCGATCGCTGCCGCGGCCGCGGCGGGATCGGGCGATTTGATCGTGGTCACGTTCGCCAGCCCGCCGCTGTCGACCGCCCCAATCGCGAACGCCGCGGCGCCCCCGGTCGCATCGCTCCCCTGCGGGTCGAGCGCGGATAGGGCGTCGGCGGTCGGTTCCGGCAGTCCGTCCGCCGAGGAGATCAAGACCGGCGCGCCGACCGGCTCGGCGATCAGCACGGCGGCGGCGATCGCCGCCTGCCAGTCCTCCTCATCGACCAGAGTGATCGCCGCGGGGCGCAGGCCGGGCTGGGTCGACGGGAATGCCGCCAGAGCGGCGCCGGCTGCATTGGAGGCTGGATCGGCACCGCCGACCCTGGTCGTGTTGGCGGTCGCAAAGGCGGGATAGCCGAGCTCGGTCGAGGTTTGGGCCGCCGGCTCCTCGGGAGTAGTTCGTTCGGCACCGCCGAGAGGGGCAGCCGCGCCCGATGGCGCGCCGCTGTTCTCGGAGCCGCTGCCACCGAGGATTGCGGCGATGAGGAAGGCAATCGCGAGCGCGACCAGCGCGGCGATTGCCTTCAGCGCCCCGGGGATTGGCCTGTGCTGCCGCCTCCGCCCACCCGGCTTCTTCACTCTCTTGGGGATCGGGAGGCGCGGTTTGGGGATCGGGAGGCGCGGCGCGTCATCCCTCGGCTCTTTCGCCGGGCTCCGCGGATCGGTGGCCGGCACGTCTGCGTTGATCGGTCGCTCTGCGGTCACGTGGTTGGAACGCTACATGGGCGCTACTGGCTGGCTGGTCAGTTAGTCTTACTGGTTGACTGACCAGTCAATCAGCCCGCCGACACATACCGCGCCTCGGGCGCCGACCTTCAGAGGGGACCCATGGATTTCGCACTCAACGAGGAGCAGCTGGAGTTCAAAGACCGCTGTCGGACCTTTGCGCGCGAGGTGATTCGCCCCGCCGCGCGCAAGCACGATGAGGAAGAGAGCATTCCGTGGGATGTGATCAAAGAGGCGCGTAAGCAGGGTTTTGGCGGGTTGGAGGGGATTCAGCGCGCGGCCGGCGACGCCGAGGGCCAGATGCAGGTGATCTCGGCAGAGGAGTTCCACTGGGGCTGCGCCGGGATCGCGCTGGCGGTCTCGGGTTCGGGCCTGGCGGCAGCCGGGATCGCGTCCTCCGGGACTCCCGATCAGATCGCCCAGTGGGTTCCCGAGTGCTTCGGCAGCGGCGATGAGATCAAGCTGGGTGCCTACGCGGTCACCGAGCCGCAGGCCGGCTCCGACGTCAAGAGCCTCAAGACCACGGCTAAGCGCGACGGTGACGAGTGGGTCCTCAACGGGACCAAGGTCTTCATCACCAACGGCGGGATCGCCGACGTCCATGTCGTCGTCGCCACCGTCGACCCGACCCTCGGCACCCGCGGCCAGGCCTCGTTCATCGTCGGCAAGGGGACACCGGGATTGAGCCAGGGCAAAAAGGAGTCCAAGCTCGGCATCCGCGCTTCTCACACCGCCGAGGTCGTCCTCGACGATTGCCGCATTCCGGTCGAGAACCTGCTCGGCGGGGAGGAGAAGCTGCAGCGCAAGCTGGAGCGCGGTCGCTCTGGACAGAAGTCACGCTCGGCCGACGCGCTGGCCACCTTCGAGATGACCCGGCCGCTGGTCGGCGCTTCGGCGTTGGGCATCGCGCAGGCGGCTTACGAGTGGACCCTCGAGTACCTCGACGGCCAGAGCGTGGGGGGCAGCCCCATGCTTTCCGAGCAACGCATCCAGCAGACGCTGGCCGACGTCGCCACCGAGATCGAGGCCGCCCGCCTGTTGGTCCAGCGCGCCGCCTGGATGGGCCGCAACGGGGTGCCGATGACCGGCGGCCAGGGCTCGATGTCGAAGCTGAAGGGCGGAGACGTGGCGATGTGGGCGACGACCACGCTGATGGACCTGGTGGGTCCCTACGCCTGGAGCAGCGAATGCCCGCTGGAGAAGTTCTTCCGGGACGCCAAGATCTACCAGCTGTTCGAAGGCACGGCAGAGATCCAGCGCATGGTCATCTCCCGCATGCAGGCCCGCGAGTACGCCGAGCGGCTCGGCTACGCCGCGGAAGTCGCCGCTGAGGCGATGGCCGACAAGGCTGAGGCTGAGAAGAAGGAGCCGGTCCCCGCATAGCGGAGCGCAATCGGGGTTGCAACCAGGCGCTCATTCCCCGGTGTTAGAAGAGGTCTTGGCTAGCCTCTTTCACCATGTTCAAGACTCGCCTTGCCTTGGCGGCTCTTCTCGCCGCTGTGGCGGCGCTCGTCGTGCTGCCTCTGTGCGGCGGCTCCGCCCTTGCCGAGGATCTGCAGTCCAAGCTTGACGCCAAGCAGGCGAAGCTCGACAAGATCCACGAGCGCCAGGGAGTGCTGACGTCGACGATCAGCCACTACAGGAGCCGTATCGAGCGACTGACAGCCGAAGTGGCTGCGCTGCGGACGCGCGAGGCAGCCGTCCAGGTTCGGCTCGATGCCAAGCAGAAAGAGCTGGATCGCGCGGTTGCCAAGCTGGACGTGGCAAAGAAGCATCTCGCGGTGATGCGCGCCCGCCTCAAGCGGGCGCTCGTCGCCCTGCGTGAGCGGCTGGTGGCCATCTATGAGACAGGCACTCCGGATGTGCTCAGCGTCATCCTCGGTTCCGGCGGCTACGACGACCTGGTCGATCGCACCGAGTACCTGAAACGGATTCAGGGGCTCGACGAGGCGGTCGTCGGCCGGGTGCGGGATCTGCGCAATCAGGTGAAGCGCACCGTTGCGCGGCTGCGAGCCACGAAGAATCGGATCGAGGCGGCGCGCGACGCGATCGCATCGCAGAAGCAGCAGCTCGCCGGCGCCCGGGCAGCTATCCAGAGCCGTCAGGCCTCGCTGGTCGCCGTCCGCCGCAAGCGCGAGGCGGCGCTGGCCAAGATCAACGACCACGAGCACAGGGTCGAGGGGGCGATGGCAAAGATCCAGGCGGAGATCACCGCGCAGCTGCAGTCGACCTCCTCGGCGCCGCTGCCGGCAGGGCCGCTGACCGCGCCCAGCGCCGCCGGCCTCGTCTGGCCGGTGAGCGGGCCGGTTGTCTCCGGGTTCGGATATCGCTGGGGTCGGATGCATGAGGGCATCGACATCGCCGTCCCGGCCGGCACGCCGATTCGCGCCGCCGCATCGGGAACGGTGGTCCTGCTCCAGTCGGAGGCGAGCAGTGGCGGCTACGGCAACTTCACCTGCCTCGACCATGGCGGTGGCTTGCAGACCTGCTACGCCCACCAGTCGTCGTTCGCGGTCGGCTCCGGCCAGAGCGTCTCCCAGGGCGAGGTGATCGGCTACGTCGGCTGCACCGGCCACTGCTACGGCGATCACCTCCACTTCGAAGTGCGGATCAACGGCGCTCCAACCGATCCGCTCGGCTACCTCTAAGCACCGCGCGCAAAACCCAGTTGCCACTTCGGCCAAATCGGGCCGGAAATCCCATTAGTGGGTATGTCGGCTGGAGTCGTCCCTGCGACTCTGGGAATAGGCGAGCTGGAGGCAATCGATGATTCGCCAGGCCCATTCATATCTGGCAGGCGCGGTGTCCGGGGCCGCCCTGATTGCAGTGGCGGTCGGGATCTTCGTTGCGCTGCTCGTCTCCGCCCAGGCGTTTCGCGATTGGCCGATCTCGGGCATCGGAGGGGAAAGCGCCTCCGTCTCGCCGGCGCAACCGGTGTCCTCCGAGGTCCCCTCAGGCGAGGGTGCCGGTTCGGCAAGCACCGCTGGGACCGGTTCGGGGCGAGAGGCGGTCCGGTCGGCAGATGCCGGCACTCCGCAGGGCGGTGTCGTCGGGGGGGCAGCTCAGGAGACGGCGAGCTCGCCTACGTCCGGAAATCAAGATGGAAGTGGGGGCGGCGGTGCCGGAAACCAGCCCTCGACCTCGCCGACGAGCGCTTCGAGCCCGTCCGCCGGGGGGAGGTCGGGATCGGCTCCCTCGGGCGGTGGTGGCGGTAATCCAGTCGACGCCGGAGGCGGCGCAAACAGCGTTTCCGGCGCGGTCACCGGAGCCGTCAACGACACCGTCGACGACGTCGACGACGCTCTTGGCGGGACGCTGGACAAAACCGGCGTCACCGGAGCCACCCAGGGAGTGGTCGACGGGGTAGCCGGCCCTGACTCGACCGTCGGCAAAGCGGTCGACAAAGCCGTCGATGCGGTCGGAGGCTTGCTCGACGCCAACCGTTAGCCGGGCCCGCCCTCTCAACCGTCACAATGCCCGTCCTATGGCGGAGCGTGGACAGGCAGGCGTCGTGGCCAACCCGATCGAGGGGTCGGCGGTATACCCCCTCGGCAGTCGAGTCAATGAGCGTGGCCACCTGGAAGTGGGAGGCTGCGACGTGGTCGAGGTGGCCGCCGAGCACGGCACGCCCGCCTACATCTACGCCGAGGACGACATGCGCGCCCGTGCCCGTGCCTACCGCGAGGCCTTCGAGCGCCGCGGCGCCGACTGCGAGGTCCTGTTCGCCAGCAAGTCTTTTCCATGCACCGCCGCCTATCGACTGTTCGCCGAGGAGGGCCTCTCGGTCGATGTCGCCTCCGGCGGTGAGCTGCACATGGCACTGCGCGCCGGCTTCGATCCCTCGCGCATTCACATGCACGGCAACAACAAGACCGACGAGGAGATCCTCTTCGCGGCCCGCGCGGGGGTTGCTCACCTGATCCTCGACTCCTTCGACGAGGTCGATCGCTGTGAGCGGTTGCTGGATGAGCGCCAGGACGTGTTGATCCGCGTCACGCCCGGGATCAAGCCCTCCACCCATGACTACGTGCAGACGGGTCAGCTCGACTCGAAGTTCGGCTTCGGACTAGCGGACGGTCTCGCCGAGCGGGCGATCGAGCGGGTGCTCGCCTCCGATGTCCTCAACCTGGTCGGCCTGCACGCTCACATCGGCTCGCAGATCTTCGAGCTGGAGCCCTACACACTGGCGATTCGCGCGATCGGCGAACTGGCCGGCGAGTGGTGCCGTGTGGTCAACGTCGGCGGCGGGCTGGGAATCGCCTACACGGCGGAGGACGAGCCTCCCTCGATCGATGCCTACGCCGATGTCAAGGTCCGTGGCGTTTCCGAGGTCTTCAGCGAAGGCGTGCGCATCCTGGTCGAGCCAGGACGCTCGCTGGTCGGCAACGCCGGTGTCACTGCCTACCGGGTCGGCACGGTGAAGGAGATCCCCGGCGTGCGCACCTACGTCGCAGTCGACGGCGGCATGTCGGACAACATGAGGCCGATGCTCTACGGATCGCGCTATGAGGCATTGATCGCCGATCGCGCCGCCACCCCGCCCGACACCCTGGCGACGATCGCCGGCATGCACTGTGAGTCCGGCGACATCCTCGTCCGCGACACGATGCTTACCTCGCCCGCGGTCGGCGACGTGCTGGTCACCGCCGCGACCGGGGCCTACGGCTACGCGATGGCGAGCAACTACAACGGCGTTACGCGCCCCCCGGTTGTCTTCTGTCGCGACGGTGAGGCCCGTGTCGTCGTGCGCCGCGAGACCTACGAGGACCTCACCGCTCGCGATGAGGCATGAGCGGGGAGCGAGATCGCCGGTGATGTTGAGCGCGAACGAGCGAATGGCGAAGTGGTGTGATGTCTAGTCCTGTCCGCATCGGGCTGCTGGGGCGCGGCACGGTCGGTGGCGCCTTCGCCGAGCTGCTCGCCGAGCGGGCCGGCGCCGTCAAGGCGGCGACTGGGCGGCGGCTGGAGGTTTCCGGGGTCCTGACCCGCTCCGAAGGTGACTTCGGCGCGATCCTCGACGGCTGCGACATCGTGGTCGAGCTGATGGGGGGGACCGACCCCGCCCGCGAGTTCGTGCTCGACGCGCTGCGCGCCGGCCGCCCGGTGGTCACCGCCAACAAGCAGCTGCTCGCCCAGCACGGCGACGAGCTGTTTGCGGTAGCGCGCGAGGCGGGGGTGCAGCTGCGCTTCGAGGCCGCGGTGGCCGGGGTGATCCCGATCGTGCGGGCGATTCAGGAGAGCTTCGGCGTCACCGAGGTCGACAAGGTGTTCGGGATAGTCAACGGCACCACCAACTTCATCCTCAGCGAGATGGCCGCCACCGGCGCCGCATACGAGGAGGTTCTGGCCCGAGCCAAGGATCTGGGCTATGCCGAAGCCGACCCGACCGACGATGTCAACGGCGCCGACGCCGCGGCGAAGATGGCGATCCTCGCCAGGCTCGCCTTCCACACGCCGGTCACCCTCTCCGAGGTCGCCTACGAGGGGATCGAGACGATTCAGCCCGACGATCTCGCCTACGCCAAGGAGCTGGGACTCTCGCTGAAGCTACTGGGCGTCGCCGAGCGTCGCGAGGGTGGCATCAGCGTCCGTGTCTTTCCCTGCTTCCTCTACAGCGGCCATCCGCTCGCACCGGTCGAGGGTCCCTTCAATGCGGTGATGGTCGAGGCGCCGGAGATCACCGAGGTGACGATGTCCGGCCCTGGTGCGGGCGGGCTGCAAACCGCCTCGGCGGTGCTCGGCGACGTCGTCTCGATCCTCGCCGGCGAGGCTCCCGTGCATCAGACGCGCGAGGAGCTGCCGATCGTCGCCGACCTGACGTCTTCCTTCTACCTGCACCTGGAGGTCGCGGACCGGCCGGGCGTGTTGGCGCAGATCGCCCAGGTGCTGGGGGACAACGAGATCTCCGTCAAGAGCGTCGTGCAGCGCGGCATCGGTGACGACGCTCGCCTGGTCATGGTGCTCCACGAGTGCCTGGAGTCGCGCTTTGCGGCAGCGGTCGAGGCGATCGCCGCGCTCGAGTTCATGCGCGCCGCACCGCGCTCGATCAGGGTGATCGAAGAAGAGTTCGTCTGATGGCGGAGGGGTTAATCGCGCGCTACCGGGACCGGCTTCCGCTCGAGCCGGGCGACCCGGTCGTCACCTTGAACGAGGGGTCCACCCCTCTGATCGAAGCCCCGCGGCTTTCGGAGCGGATCGGCGCCCGTGCCTACCTGAAGTTCGAGGGCGCCAATCCGACCGGGTCCTTCAAGGACCGAGGGATGACCGTCGCGGTGTCGCGCGCAAAGGGACGTGGGGCGGAGGCGGTGATCTGCGCCTCGACCGGCAACACGGCCGCCAGCGCCGCCGCCTATGCGGCGCGGGCGGGAATGCGCGGGGCGGTGATCGTGCCGGAGGGCAAGATCGCGATCGGCAAGCTCGCGCAGGCGCTGATGCACGGCGCGCGCGTGGTCGCCCTGCGCGGGAACTTCGACGATGCGCTGACGATCGTCCGGGAGCTTGCCGACAAGCACCCGATCGAGCTGGTCAACTCGGTCAACCCGTATCGGATCGAGGGACAGAAGACGGCCGCCTTCGAGGTCGTCGAAGAGCTCGGCGGCCCCCCGGGGGCGCTGGCGATCCCGGTGGGCAACGCCGGCAACGTGACCGCCTACTGGCGGGGCTTCCAGGAGCTGGACACCGCCCCGGTGCTCTACGGGTTCCAGGCGGAGGGCGCCGCGCCGCTGGTGAACGGCGCCCCGGTCGCAAATCCGGAGACGGTCGCATCGGCGATCAGGATCGGCAATCCGGCCCGCTGGGAGGAGGCGATGGACGCCTTCACCGGCTCGCGGGGAAGGGTCGCCGCCGTCTCCGATGAGCAGATCCTCGACGCCTACCGTTGGCTCGCCGCCGGTGAGGGTGTGTTTTGCGAGCCCGCATCGGCGGCCTCCGTCGCCGGCCTGCTCGCCCACGGGCTGCCGGTCGCAGAGGGCTCGGCGCCACCGGAGTCGGTCGTCTGCGTCCTCACCGGCCACGGCCTCAAGGATCCCGACACCGCGCTCGGCAAAGCCCCCGCGGTGATCAACTGCGAAAACGATCTCTCCGACGTCGAGCGCGCCGTCTTCGACTGAGGCCGCAGCGCCACGGATAGGCTGCGTTCGGTGACAAGCCGGCGTCGACTAGTCCGCGTTCCCGCCTCCTCGGCCAACCTCGGGCCGGGCTATGACGTGATGGCCGCGGCCGTGTCCCTGCACCTCGAGCTGGAGGTTGAGGAGACGGGAGAGTTCTCTCTTGACCCCGGCGGCCTCGACGTCTCGAGCGGGCGCGACAACCTCGTCGTGCGGGCCTTCGAGGCGCTGCATCCCGCTGACGGCATCGCCTTTCGCCTGCGCAGCGAGATCCCTTTGGCCCGCGGCCTCGGCTCCAGCGCAGCGGCGATCGTCGCCGGCCTGTTCGCCGCCGATCACCTCTTCGAGCTTGCGCTCTCCAGGGAGGAGGTGTTGGTGCGGGCGACCGAGCTGGAGGGACATCCAGACAACGTCGCCGCCGCGATCTACGGCGGGTTCGTGATCTGCGGCGCGGGGGAGGGGGGTGCGCCGAGCGCTGTTCGCTTCGATCCACCGGGCGGCCTGGAGGGCATCGCGGTCATTCCCTCGGAGGAGGTCTCGACCCGGCGCGCCCGAGAGGCGATCCCGGCGGAAATTCCCCTCGCCGACGCAGTCGCCAATGTCTCTGCCGCATCGTCGTTGGTGCTCGGGCTGCAGACGGCGGACCTCGACCTCGTCGCTCGTGGCCTTGACGACCGCATCCACCAGCCCCGGCGTCGCAACCTCTATCCCCATTCCATGGATCTGGTCGACTCCGCCCGCGAGCTGGGGGCCCTGGGCGCGACGATCTCCGGCGCCGGCCCCACCGTTCTCGTCTGGACCACCTGGCAGGACGCCGGCAAGGTCACCATCGAGCTGGAGTCCCGCTGCGAAGGCTGGGCCGAGGTCCGCCGCCTTCCCTTCGTCCCCCAGGGCGCCGACGTCCCCGAGCTTTGAGGGTTTCCAAGGCGCCCGAGCGCGTTACGATCGCTCTGTGACGGGCAGGGCGAGATGGGCATTGTCGCTCGCGATAGCGGGGTTGCTCGTGTCGGCGCCGGCGGCGCAGGCGACGCTCTCTTTTGTCCGCAACGCGTTGAGACCGGTCGTCTGGGTGGCGAACGACAACGGCTCGAAAGTGAGGCGCCTGGCGGCCGGCACCGAGCCGCAGGTCTCGCCGGACGGGAGGACGATCGCCTTCCTGCGCATGGGTAGAGGGTTTCGGCCGGACATGATGGTGGCGCCCGCCGACGGCAGCTCGCCACCGCGGCGGCTCTTCGCCGGCTGGCGCGTGCCCTTCTCCTTCGCCTGGTCTCCCGACTCGGCGACGATCGCCGCGGTGCGCGGGCCAGAGATCGGCAGGCAGCGGCTGGTCCTGATCGACGTCGCCGGCGGCGCCCAGCGCACGGTGGCGCGCGGCTTCGTCAACGGCCTCAGCTTCTCCCCGGATGGCACCCGGCTCGTCTACTCGCTGGCAGCGAAAGACAACTTTCCGCCGCGCAGCGACCTCTACGTCACCGGGGTCGGGGGAGGGCCGAGAACGCGGATCACCAGGGACCATCGCTCCCTCAGCCCGCTCTGGGGGCCGGACACGATCGTTTTCGCCAAGCAGCTCGGCGCCGGACAGCGGCGCTACGGTCCGAAGAACGAGCTCTTCCTGATCCAGCCGGACGGGAGGGGAGCGCGTCGCCTCACCCATACGAGAGTGGATCCCCTGCTGCAGGGGCTGACTCCAACGGACTGGTCGGCCGATGGAAGCCGATTGCTGGCCGAGTTCGGCGGCCAGGACACCAGCTACGCCGTTGCCCTCAACCCCAGAACCGGCGCCCAGCGGCCGTTGACGCGAAACTTCGAGACGGGCTTCACCGGCGCAGCCCTCTCTGCCGACGGGCAGTTCATCCTCGGCGCCACCGGCGGCTTCGAGCCCGGCCCGGGCCACAACGTGGTCAGCGTCCCGTACAGCGGCGGCCGTGGGAGAGTCCTCGCCCGCAACGCCTTCGAACCCGATTGGAGCAGATGATGGCGGGATACGAGATCAAGCACCGCGACGAGTTCGAGTCGATGGAGGGCTCTGGAGGCGCGACCTGGCAGCTGGCACGCAAGGCGCTTGGAACTTCATCCTTCGGCTTCAACCTGGTGGAGATCGCGCCGGGTGGGCAGATACCCGAGCATGACGAGTCACAGAGCGGCCAGGATGAGGTCTACATCGTTCTCGAAGGCGAGGCGGTCCTGAGGATCGCCGGCGAGGACCATCCGGCGCCGGCTGGCACCTTCGCCACGATGGAGCCGGCGGTGAGTCGCACGATCCTCAACCGCTCCGAGGCGCCGGTCACGGCGCTTCTGATCGGGGTGGACCCGAGCGGCGGCTACGAGCCGATGTCCTGGGCCTAGTCGCGGGTCTTACAGCGCCCTATAATGCGGCGACTCGTCAACCCCGTCGCGCGCCCGCTCGAAGAAGGCGTGGAAACCGGGAGGTTTAGATGTCGCAGCACCAGTCACGTACTGGGGAGAGCGCGCAGCGCTACTCGCCTGAGCTTCCGTACCGGCCGCTCGTCTCACCGCCGAGCGTCGAGGACAAGGACGCTTGCGCGATCTACGCCTCGGTGCGCAAGGACGCGACTCCCAACCATGCGCCGATCGCGCTCGCGATCCCGGCCCTACAGAAGATGCTCCACCGAGCAGGCAACGTCGATGGAGAGGGCGACGGGTGCGGGCTGCTGCTCGATCTGCCGCGGGTGATCTGGGCCGAGGAGGTGCGTGCCGGGGGACACGATCCCTCGCTGACGCTCGATGACGCCTTTGCCGTCGCCCACGTCTTCGTCGATCGCTCCAAGGACTTGGGCAAGGTGCAGCACGACGCTCGCGAGCTGCTCGGCCAGGGAGGGTTTCGCATCCTCGCCGAGCGGATCGGCGTCGTCGACTCGACTGCGCTCGGGCCGACCGCCCGCGAGGAAGAGCCCCACTTCTGGCAGGTGGCCGGCCTCGTCGCCGACCCGGCCAACCGCGACCGCGTCCTCTTCGACCTGCTGATCGAGCTGGAGCAGAAGCTCGACGTCCACGTCCCCTCCTTCTCGGCCACCACCTGCGTCTACAAGGTGATGGGCGCCCCCAAGACCCTCGGCGAGTACTACCCCGACCTGCACGACGAGCGATTCGAGACGATCGGCTGCTTCGGCCACAACCGCTACTCGACCAACACCTGGCCCTCCTTCAAGCGGGTTCAGCCTTTCTCGGTGCTGGGCCACAACGGTGAGATCAACACGATCGAGCAGCTGCGCCAGGAGGCGCGGATGCTCGGCGTCCCGATTCAGCCCGGCTCCTCGGACTCCCAGGACCTCAACCGCACGATCGACACCCTGGTCAGCCGCGACGGGCTCAGCCTTGCCGAGGCGATGGAGATGGTGGTGCCGCCGATCTTCGAGGAGATCCGTTCGCTGCCCTCGGACCTCCACTCCTTCTACATGTACTTGCACCAGGCGATGGGGCCGTTCGCCCAAGGCCCTGTGGCGCTGATCGCCCGCCACGCCGATGAGTGCGTGTTCTCCGCCGATGCCCTGGGCCTACGCCCGCTCTGGCAGGTCGAGACCGGCGAGGATTTCGTCTTCAGCTCCGAGCCGGGCGTCGTTTCGGTCTCCGCGATGACCGCCGAGCCGAAGCCGCTCGCTCCAGGTGAGAAGGCCCTGGTCCTGATCGACCGCGAGCGCAAGCGCTCGACCCTGCGCCCCCACGACGAGATGCTGAGGCTCGTTCGCGACCGCTGGTTGACGCGGACCGGCGCCGAGGCGCCAGGCCCCTATGAGCGTGCCCTGGACACGGGTGGCCCGCTGGAGGGCGAGGACGTCCCCGGCTACTCCGACGCGGGACCCGAGGAGCCGGTCAAGGTCGCCGACCGCATCCTCGCCGGCTTCGGCTGGCAGCGCGACGACGTCAAACTGGTCCAGCAGATGGCCTCCAACGGGGCCGAGCCGGTCGGCTCGCTCGGCTACGACGGGCCGCTGGCGGCGCTCTCGCCCGAGCGCCAGAACCTCGCCGACTACTTCAAGGAGACGGTCGCGGTCGTCACCAACCCGGCGATCGACCGCGAGCGCGAGGTGGAGCACTTCTCGACCCGCTCGGTGCTCGGCCGCCGGCCCCCGGTCGACGACGCCGGCCGGGACACCGGCACGGTCGAGATCGCCTTCCCGGTGATCCTCGGCGGCCACCACGGGATGGCGCCGCTCTCCGACAAGACCTACCGCCGAATCGCCCGCGAGCACCAGACCTACCTGCTCGAGGACCTCTGGGAGGAGTTCCGCGGCCGCGCCGCCGCGGTCGACATCTCGCTGCTCGAGTCGGAGACGACCCAGGGCGCGATCGAGCGGATCAAGCAGGAGGCCGTGAAGAAGGTCCGCGACGGCGCCGAGCTGCTCGTCCTCACCGACCGCACCGTCCATGACGCCGAGCGCCGCTACCTCGACCCGCACCTGGCGACCTCGGCGGTCGACCAGGCGCTGAAGCAGTTCAAGGTCGAGCCCGGCGAGGAGAACCTGCGCCGCCGCTGCGGCCTGGTCCTGCGCTCGGCGGCGATTCGCAACGTCCACGACACGATGCTCGCCCTCGGGCTGGGCGCCAACGGCGTCTGCCCCTACACGATGGTCGAGGTGATCTGCGTCGAGGACTACGAGACCGACGTCTCCAACCTCTGCGCGGCGCTGACCAAGGGGATCGAGAAAGTGATCTCGACGATCGGGATCCACGAGGTGCGCGGCTACGCCCGCCAGTTCTCCTCGATCGGGGTCAAGCCCGAGCTCGCCGAGATCTTCCAGACCGAGGCCTTCGCGGCCACCGAGTCGGGCGGCGTCGGCTTCGGCGACCTCGACGACGACAGCAACGAGCGGGCGCGGATCCTCGCCGGCGACGAGGAGGCCAAACCGGCGAAGACGTTCCGCTTCTACCCCAAGGTCTACAAGGCCGCCATCGCAGCCGCGAACGGGACTGCGCCTTTCGAGGAGTTCTCCCAGAAGGTCCGTGAGCTCGAGGCGCAGAGTCCGATCTCGATGCGGCACATCATGGGCCTCCGCAAGGAGCCCGACCGCGGTCCGGTCGGCGCCTCGCAGGTGGACGTGTCCGTCGGTCATCACGACTACCCGATCGTGATCAGCTCGATGAGCTTCGGGTCACAGTCCGAGCCGGCGTTCCGCGCCTATGCCGAGGCGGGCAAGGCGATCAACATCCT
>DASVDE010000007.1:0-44796 GCA_036381235.1 Solirubrobacterales bacterium
TTCGCGGCGCCGCCTGCGGTCCGACCAGATCGCCTCTTGGAAGAAGGAGAGGACCAGGCCCGCCGCGCCGGCGATCATCAGGATCAGGCCGACGGTGTCGACGCTGACGCCCTCGACGTGGACGTTGGTCGCGTAGCGGAGGATTGCACCCACGGCGATCAGGAATATTGCGGCGGCGATTGTCATGACCTCTGTTTACCCGCGGCGATCCCGCTGGAAACCCTTCGAGTGCGCCCTCGCGGCCGTCAGCCCTCCGCGAGCGAGGTCCAGAGCCGCTGCTCGGCCTCGAAGACGCCGCGGGCGGCCTCGTCGACCGCCCGCCAGAGGAGCGGTTCGGGGTCCTCGCTCTCGCTGGCGGCGTGGAAGGCCCCGGCGAGCTCCGTCCAGCGCGCCGCGGCGTCGGCCGCCAGCGGCGCCTCGGGGCGTCCCGCCTCCTCCAGGAACCGCGAGTACATGAGCCGGAAGGCGCCGCCGCCGGTGCCGCGGCGCTCGATCACCTGGTAGCCGAAGCGCGCGCACCACTGCCAGTCCTCGGCGACCTCGGGCCAGCTGCCGGCTTCCTCGGCGAGGCGCTGGACGGCTCCGAGGCCGGAGAACCCGCGGAACTCGGGGTCGAGCATCGCGGTGGCGGCACGCTCGATCGCGGCCGGGATCGCATCGCGAAGCTGCTCGGGGTTGACGCTGCCCGTGGCGGTGAACATGTGGCCCGAGAGCGGGTAGGCAGGGTGGTCGCTGTGGCGGGCCCGGTCGAGGCTCTCCAGGCGGGTCTCCTGCAGCTCCTCGAAGCCTGTGTCGGAGAGATGCGCGACCTCTTCGTCGTAGCCGGCGAGGACGACCGCGTGGCCGGGGAAGTGCGCGGAGTTGCCGTAGTGGTCCAGGTAATAGAGGTCGGTGAGGAGGAGAACAGGGTTGCCGTCGTCGATCTCGGCGCGGGCCGCCTCCCAGGCGTCGCCGTCGCCCTGCTCGAAGGTGCGCAGCTCCAGCGCCGCCCCGGTCAGCTCGTCGAAGGTCTCCTCCAGGCGCGCGGTGCGGCCGTTGAACCAGCGGCTTGGGGAGGCGTCCTCCAGCGTCACGTAGTAGAAGCAGGCGCCGGCGCCGAGCCCGAAGGCCATCTCCTCACTGATCAGAATGCCGTGGTGGCCGAGCAGGTTGCGCAGCGCGGTAGAGCCGCAGTGGTGGCCGGGTGTGTGGACATAGCCGGGAACGGATGGCATCGAGTGCGGATTATCCTGCTCCGGCCGATGGGGAACCTCGACCTACAGCTTCTGCGTGCCATGCGAACGCGCGGGCACACGCCCGGAATGGAGAGAGCTGCGAAGGCGCTGGGGAAAACCGGGAACAACGGGGCTGTCTGGGTCGTGATCTGCGCGTTGCTTGCCCACTTCGACTCCGGCAACCGCGAGGCCTGGCTGATCTGCGCTGCGCTTGGGCCGGTGGCGATCGCGCTGAACTACCTGG
Organism: Solirubrobacterales bacterium; assembly: GCA_036381235.1. Taxonomy (GTDB): domain Bacteria; phylum Actinomycetota; class Thermoleophilia; order Solirubrobacterales; family 70-9; genus DASVDE01. The sequence goes on from DASVDE010000007.1 coordinate 1,459, forward strand.
TGAAGCTTCTCGTCAGGCGGCCGCGGCCGGTGCTCAAGGGGCTGGCGCCCCTCGGCGGCGCGCCCAGCTCGCTCAGCTTCCCCTCGGCTCATGCGACCTCCTCGTTCGCCGTTGCAACGGCGATGACACGGGTTGAGCCGGTCGCGGCGCTTGCCTTCCTGCTGGCTGCCGCTCTGGCCCTTGGCCGCCCCTACCTCGGCATGCACTATCCCTCCGACGTCTTGGCCGGCGCCCTGCTTGGCATTGCGCTCGGACTGATCGTTCCCCTCTCCCTATGAAGGTCGGGATCGTTGGGCTGCCCAACGCGGGCAAGTCGACGCTGTTCAACGCGCTGACCAAGGGCGGAGCGCAGACCGGCGACTACCCCTTCACGACGATCGAGCCGAACGTGGCGATCGCAGAGGTGCCAGACGAGCGCTTGGAGCAGGTGGCCGAGACGGTCGGCAGCTCGAAGCTGGTGCCGGCGACGATCGCCTTCCACGACATCGCCGGTCTTGTCAAAGGTGCATCGGAGGGGGAGGGGCTGGGCAACAAGTTCTTGGCTTCGATCCGAGAGACGGACGCGATCTGCCACGTCGTTCGCTGTCATGCCGATTCCGGCGTGCCGCACCCCGATGGCTGCGTCGACCCGCTCGCCGATATCGAGACGATCGAGACCGAGCTGCTGCTCTCCGATTACGAGCAGGCGGAGCGACGCCTGGAGCGGGTCGCCAAGCAGGCCAAGACGGGCGACGCCGCCGCGGTCGCCGAGCGCGACTGGCTGGAGGCGGTGGTCGAGGCGCTTGCCGCCGGGCGTCCCGCCCGTTCGGTCCCGATTCCCGAGGCGGCTCCCGATGGACCGCGCAACCTGCAGGCGCTTACCTCGAAGCCGGTTCTCTACGTCGCCAACGTGGATGAGGGCGACGCCGAGGTGCCCGAGGCGGTCGCCGCCCATGCCAAGGAGGTCGGGGCGGGGGCGGTTGCGGTCAGCGCGCGAATCGAGGGCGAGCTGGCGGAGCTCGATCCTGCCGAGGCTGAGGAGATGCGCGAGTCATATGGGGTCGAGGGCTCCGGCCTCGACCGCCTGGTCCGCGCCGCTTACGAGTTGTTGGACCTGATCGTCTTCTTCACCGCCGGGGAGGGCAAGGAGGCCGTGGCTCGTCCGTTGCGTCGCGGCTCGACCGCGTGGGAGGCGGCGGGCACGATCCACACCGAGATCCAGGACGCTTTCGTCAAAGCGGAGGCGATCGGTTGGCGCGACCTCGTCGAGTGCGGCGGCTACGCGCCGGCTCGCGACCGCGGCCTACTCCGCATCGAGGGCCGTGACTATGTCGTCGCCGACGGCGACGTGATCACGATCAAGGTCTGAGCCTCATCTAGAGTTCGGTCGATGGAGGAAGGTGCCAGGTTCCCCGCGGTTGCGCCGCGCGCCGGTCACTACGAGAGCTTCTACGTCAAGGCTTGTCGGCCAGGCGGCGGGCGGGGGGTCTGGATCCGGCACACGGTCCACAAGCGTCCCGGCGCCGAGCCCAATGCCTCGATCTGGTTCGTCCTCTTCGATCGCGACGCGAACGGGCCGCGCGCGACCAAGGTGACCGTCTCGGCGGACCAGCTGTCGGCGCCGGCCGGCTCGTGGATCAATGTCGCCGGTGCGGAAATCGGCCCGGGCCGAGCGCAGGGTGGGGTGGAGACCGACGCGCTGAAGGCCACTTGGGATCTCTCCTTCGCCGGCGACGACACACCCTGCAAATACCTGCCCTCCGACTGGCTCTACGAGGCGCGGCTGCCGCGGACCAAGTTCGTTGCCCCCTATCCGCGGGCGAGCTTCGACGGCACCCTCGAAGTCGATGGCGAGGAGTTCGGCGTCTCCGGCTGGCCGGGGATGATCGGTCACAACTGGGGAACCGAACATGCCGAGCGCTGGGTCTGGTTGGAGGGAACGGGCTTTGCCGACGCTCCCGACGCCTACTTCGACGCCGGCGCGGCGCGCATCGCGATCGGCCCCTGGATCACCCCCTGGGTCCCATCGGGGATGTTGAAGCTGAACGGCGAGACCCACCGGCTCGGCGGCTTCGGCCAGATCCGCTCGGCCAGCGTCGAGGAGACCCCAGAGTCCTGCGCCTTCGTCCTGCCCGGCAAGGACATCGTCGTCCGCGGCCGGGTCTCCGCTCCCAAGAAGGACTTCGTCGGCTGGGTCTACGCCGACCCGAAGGGACCGGAGCACAACACGATCAACTGCTCGGTCGCCGACCTCGAGCTGACCGTAGAACGCCCGACCCGCCCGCCGGTCCGGCTGACCCTTCCCGCTGGCGGCGCCTACGAGCTGGGGATGCGCGAGACCGACCACGGCATCCCGATCCAGCCGTATCCCGACGGCTGAGCTCGCCGCCAGCCTGCTCTACGCTGGTTTCAGTCAAACCGCGAGAGGAGACCGGCATGGCGACGCAGACCGTGAAGGCGGTGGATCACAAGCTCCTGGCGGCCGGGGAATGGGTCGAAACCGGCGATTGGGCCGAGGTTCGCAGCCCCTATGACGAAGCGGTCGTCGGCCGGGTTTCGCAGGGCGACGCGGCGCTGGTCGATCGCGCGGCGATCGCGGCACGGGCCGCCTTCGAGTCGGGTGGCTTTTCCCAGCACGAGCGGGCAGAGGTGTTGGACCGAGCCGCGCAGTTGGTCGCCCAGCGCGGTGATGAGCTGGCCGAGGCGATCGCGGCCGAGGCGGGTAAGCCGCTGAAGACCGCCCGGGTCGAGGCGCAACGCTGCGTCGACACCCTCTCCTTCTCCGCGGTCGAGGCTCGCAAGCTGACCGGCGGCACGGTGCCGATGGACGCCTCCCCCGCCGGCGCCGGCAAGCTCGGTGTGATGCTGCGCATCCCCTACGGGGTGGTCGGCGCGATCAGCCCCTTCAACTTCCCACTCAATCTGGTCGCCCACAAGCTCGGGCCGGCGATCGCCGCCGGCAACGCGGTCGTCCTCAAGCCCGCGGGTCAGACACCGATCTCGGCACTGAAGCTGGCCGAGATCCTGATCGAGGCGGGGTTGCCACAGGGCTGGCTGAGCGTCGTCCCGGGACCGGGCGCGGAGGTCGGCAATGCGATCGTCGAGCACGAGCTGATCGGCGCCCTCACCTTCACCGGCTCCTCCAAGGTCGGCTGGGGAATTCGCAGCCGCGTCCCTCACAAGAAGGTCAACCTGGAGCTGGGCTCCAACGCTCCGCTGATCGTCCACTACGACGGCGACTGGGAGGTGGCCGCCGACAAAGCGAGGCTGCACGCGTTCTCACACGCTGGGCAGAGCTGCATCTCGGTCCAGCGAATCCTCGTTCACGAGGATGTCGCCGAGGCCTTCACCGAACGTCTCGTCGCCAATGTCGAGGGTCTGCGTGTCGGCGACCCACTCGACCCCGAAACCGACGTAGGGCCGCTGATCTCTCCCGGCGATCGCGACCGCGTCAAGGACTGGATCGACGAGGCGGTTGACGCCGGAGCGGAGCTGCTGAGCGGGGGCCAGCTGGTCGACGAAGGCCGCTGCCTCGCGCCGACCCTGCTTGGAGCGCCCCCGCGTGAGGCCAAGGTCTGGTGCGAGGAGATCTTCGGTCCGGTGGCGACGATCGACCGCTACTCCGATTTCAAGGGGGCCCTGGAGATGGCGAACGACTCGAAGTTCGGCCTTCAGGCGGGCGTTTTCACCCGCGATGTCGGTCGCGGTCTCGAGGCGGCTCGAACGTTGGAATTCGGCGGAGTTCTGATCAACGAGGTGCCGACCTTCCGCGCCGACCAGATGCCCTACGGCGGCGTCAAGGACTCGGGCAACACCCGGGAGGGCCCCGCCTTCGCCGTCCAGGAGCTGACCGAGGAGCGCTTCGTCACCCTGCAGGGCTAGTAGGGACCCGGTCCCTACTGGTGGGGCCTAGCCATGCGGCGGTGGTCCAGGGCTTCCTCTAGTACGGAGGGTTCGACCCCCTTTTCGAGGGCGACCTCGCGCAGGGAGCGCCCCGACTCTGCCGCTGTCTTGACGATTTCCGCGGCGCGGTCGTAGCCGATGTGGGGGTTCAGCGCGGTGGCGGTTGCCAGCGTCGCCTCGGCATGGCGCTCGGTCATCTCCTCATTGGCCTCTACTCCCGCGACGCATTTTTCATTCAGCAGGCGCGAGGCGGAGGCGAGCAGCTTGATCGAGTCGAGCAGGTTGCGGGCGATCAGCGGCACCCGCACGTTCAGCTCGAATTGGCCCTGGCCACCGGCGACGGAGATCGCCGCGTCGTTGCCGACCACCTGAGCGGCGACCTGGATCACCACCTCCGGGATCACCGGGTTGACCTTGCCGGGCATGATCGAGGACCCCTTCTGCAGCTCGGGCAGGCGCAGCTCGGCCAGCCCTGCACGCGGGCCGGAGCCCATCAGCGCCAGGTCGTTGGCGATCTTGTTGAGGGATACGGCGTAGACCTTGAGCATCCCCGACAGCTCGACCAGGGCGTCGCGGTTGCCCTGTGCCTCGAAGGGGTCGAGCGGCTCGGAGATCGTCAGCCCGGTTTCGGCTGCCAGCTTTTCCCGCACCTTGGCGGCGAACTCCGGATGGGTGTTGAGTCCGGTCCCGGTCGCGGTGCCACCGAGCGGGATCTGGCCGACGCGGCGCAGGGTCGACTCGATCCGCTGGATGCCCAGCCGCACCTGGGCGGCGTAGCCGCCGAATTCCTGGCCGAGGGTGACCGGCACCGCGTCCATCAGGTGGGTTCGCCCCGCCTTCACCACGTCGGCGAATTGCTCCGCCTTCGCCTCCAGGGCGGCGCCGAGGCCGTCCATTGCCGGCAGCAGGTCGTGGGTGACCTCGCCGAGCGCCGCCAGGTGCACGGCCGAGGGGAAGACGTCGTTGGAGGACTGGCCCATATTGACGTGGTCGTTGGGGTGCGCCCCGCTGCCGGCCAGGTTGGCGAGCACCTCGTTTGCGTTCATGTTCGAGGAGGTCCCCGACCCTGTTTGAAACACGTCCACCGGGAACTGGTCGTCGTGCTCTCCCGCTCCTACCGCCTCCCCGGCGGTCGCTATCCGGTCGGCGAGGTCCGCGTCGAGGATGCCCAGCTCGCCGTTGACCTCCGCCGCCGCAGCCTTCAGCCTGCCCAGCCAGCGAATCACCGGAACCGGGACGCGCTCTCCGGATACCGGGAAGTTGTCAACCGCTTTGGTGGTCTCTCCACCCCACAACTGCTCAGTCAAGTCAGTGCCTCCATCGGGAAGTTGTTGCCCCGCAGCGTAGTCAGCCGCGGCTGTGCCCCGCGTCGTAACCCCGGCGATAGGTGACCAGGAATGCTGTCGGCAGGGGTCGGTTGTCCGGGCTGTAGCGGGCGGCGGCGGCGAGTCGGCGGAGCAGCTCGGCGTGGATGCCACCGGTCTGCTCGGCGCCCCGCTGGGCAGCGCCGATCAGATATCCAAGCTGCAGGTTTGCGCTGCCGCCCGGATCTGCCCGGGCCTCCGCGTTCAGGGCCGTCGCCGCAGAGACCATCGTTTCGCCCACCGTCGCCAGGTCGCCGCCCTGCTGGTTCTCCGCCAGGCAGTCGCTGATCGGCACCTCGCCGCTCAACCTCACCTCGCCCGGCGCGTCGCCAAGCGCTCTCAGGTATGCCTTCGTCCCTTCGAGGCAGGCGACCGGGGTCGAGTCGTCCGTGCTCCCGCAGCCCATCGAGCCCAGAATGGCCACCGTGGCGACGAAGATCGCCACGGAGGGTGCCGTCGCCTTTCGCATCGGCAGCATCCTACGAACCCCCAGAATCCGGGTGTAACGCGTTGTGCACCTATTTCATGTCAAACGCGTTACACCCGAGGCGTCGTCAGTCGCCGCGAGGGGAGATGCCGCCGCCGCGGACGGTCGAAATGCCACCCGACGGGGCCGGTGGGGGAGTGGGCTCCTTCGCAGTCGGGGGCGGAGTAGGTGCCGGCGGGGTGGTCGGCGGTATGCCGGCTCCCATGCCGGCCGGGAAGACGCTGACCCATTCGGCGAGCTGGAACTGCGGCGCCGGCGCGTGTTCCCAAGAGATGTGCAGGTGGTCGCCGCAGCCGTGGCCGGCGTCGCCGTCGTAGCCAACCCAGCGGAATGGCGGGCGGGGGCGGTTCTGGCGCGGCTCGGCCAACTTCGCGAGGCGGGTGATCCCGCGCCAGTGGCTGTCGCAGCGGCCGCTCCAGCTCAGGGGCACGATGTCGACCGCGAGTCCGTTGTAGTGGTCGGAATGCCTCACGTGGCAGCCGTGGCAGCCGGCGTGTTCTCCGTTGGGAAGCGGCCCCGAGTACCCGTCGCTGACGTAGATCGGGAAGCGCTTCGCGATCCAGCGCAGGTCGGGCACGATGCGCCGGTCGACCATGTCGCCCTCCTCATGTGGGATCGCGGCCGGAATCGGGACGATCTCGCCGGTCCCGTAGATCAGCCGCACGGGGCCGGGCACGGCGCTCGCCCGCGAGTTGCTTGGAAGGCAGAGGGACGCGGCCAGCGCGAGGCCCAGAAGGCCCAGCACGACGCCCAAAGCCCAACGCCGCGGAGTGCTGTCGTCCCTGATCGCCACGTCTTCCGCTTATCGACCGCGATGGGGGGTGGGCTTAAGCCTCGCAACACAGGCTCCGGGATAGGGTTCGACCCGATGCCGACGGTCCGCGAAGCCGCTTTCGACCTCTTCCGCGCACAGGGAATGACGACGATGTTCGGCAACCCCGGCTCGACCGAGCTGCCGATGCTCGCCGACTACCCGGGCGACTTCCGATACGTGCTCGGCTTGCAGGAGGCGGTTGTGGTCGGGATGGCCGATGGCTACGCGCAGGCCTCTGGCAGCACCGCGCTGGCCAACCTGCACACCGCGCCGGGTGTCGGCAATGCGATGGGGGCGATCTTCAACGCGCAGGCCAACCACTCGCCGCTGTTGATCACGGCGGGTCAGCAGACCCGGGCGCAGATGACCCTTCAGGCGAACCTCACCAACCGTGACGCCGCCCGCATGCCCCACCCACTCGTCAAGTGGTCCTATGAGCCTCCGCGCGCCGAGGACGTGCCGCTGGCACTCGCCCGCGGCGCCCACCTCGCCTCACTGCCCCCAAAGGGGCCGGTCTTCGTCTCGCTGCCGATGGACGATTGGTATGCGGAGCTGACCGAGGCAGATGCCCGTCACGCAATCGAGCGCACGGTCACCGGGCGCGCTGTCGCCGGCCCCGAGGCGGTGCGGACGCTGGCTGAGCGGCTCGACGCCGCCGCCAACCCGGTCCTCGTCGCCGGCCCCGACATCGACGCCAGCGGCGCCTGGGATGCCGCCATCGGTCTCGCCGAGCGTCAGCGCCTGCCGGTCTGGGCGACGCCGGCGCCCGGTGGCGGGCGGATCGGCTTCCCCGAGGGGCACGCCAACTTCCGCGGCGTACTGCCGCCCGCGATCGGCCCTGTCGCCCAGACCCTGGAGGGCCATGACCTGATCTTGGTCATCGGCAGCTCGGTCTTTCCCTATTACCCTCACATCCCCGGCGCGCTGCTGCCGGAGGGAGGGAAGCTGGTCGCGATCACCAGCGACCCCGACGAGGCCGCCCGCGCCCCGATGGGTGACGCGATCGTCGCCGACGTGAAGCTCACCGTGGAGGCGCTGCTGGAGGCGGTACCGGAGTCCAGCCGCCCCGCGCCCGAGCCCAATGAGCCGCCGCAGGAGATCCCCGCCACCGACCCGCTCAATCCCTCCACGGTTCACTCCGCCCTCGCCGAAGTGCTTCCCGAGGACGCGATCGTCGTCCTCGAATCCCCATCCAGCACCCTGGCGCTGCGCAACCAGCTGCGCATCTCCCGCCCCGGCAGCTACTACTTTGGCGCCGGCGGCGGCCTCGGCTTCGGCCTCTCCGCTTCGATCGGCGTGCAGCTGGCCCAGCCCGACCGCCCGGTCGTCTGCGTGCTCGGCGAGGGCTCGGTCCAGTACGCAGTCACCGCCTTCTGGAGCGCGGTCGCCTACAAGACCCCGGTCACCTTCCTCGTCCTGCGCAACTCCGAGTACGCGATCCTCAAGTGGTTCGCCGACGTCGAGCAGGTGCAGGGCGCCCCCGGCCTCGACCTGCCGGCGCTCGACTGCGCCGCCGTCGCCGAGGGCTACGGCGTCACTGCGCACCGGGCCAAGGAGCGCGACGAGGTCGCCGGCGCGCTGGCAAAGGCGCTTGCCTCCTCACAGCCGGAGCTGGTCGAGGTCCCGGTCGCGCCCGGGATGGCCCTCTTCTAGGCTCGGGACATGGCGCTGCTTCAGCGGAAGGTCGAGTCGCTCGCCCCCGAGGCGAGCGAGCCGGCGCCCGATCGTGCCCCCGACTCCCTGGCGACAGGAGCCGCGCAGCCGCTGCGCGGTGAGCTGGAGGCGCTGCTGGGCGTCGACCGTGTCCTCGGTCGCGCCTCCGACATCGTCCGCTACGCGTCCGACGCCAGCCCGTACCGCCTGCTGCCTCAGGTCGTGGTCATGGCCCGTGACGCCGGCGACGTCGCCAAGACCCTCTCCTACGGGCGGGAGAAGGGCATCCCCGTCACCTTTCGCGCCGGCGGCACCAGCCTCAACGGGCAGGGGCAGACCGACGGCATCCTGGTCGACGTGCGCCGCCACTTCGGCGGCGTCGCGGTCGAGGAGGAGGGGGCGCTGGCCAGGGTCAAGCCTGGCACCGTGCTCGGCCACGCCAACCGGGTGCTCGCCCCGCATGGGCGCAAGCTCGGCCCGGATCCTGCCAGCACCGACATCGCCACGGTCGGCGGGGTCGTCGCCAACAACTCGGGGGGAATGCGTTGCGGCGTCACCCACGACTCCTACTCGACGCTGCACTCGCTGACCTTCGTGATGCCTTCCGGGACGACGATCGACACCGCCGCCCCGGGCGCCGCCGAGCGTTTCGCCGCGGAGGAGCCGGAGCTGTCGGCCGGCCTCGCCGCGATCCGCGACGAGATTCGCGCCGATGCCGAGCTGAGCCAGCGCATCCGCCGCAAGTTCGCGATCAAGAACACCACCGGCTATCGCCTCTGCGCCTTCCTCGACGCCGACGAGCCGCTGGAGATCTTCCGCCGCCTGCTCGTCGGCTCCGAGGGGACCCTTGCCTTCCTCGCCGAGGCGGTCTTCGAGACGGTGCCGCTCCCCGCTCGTACCACCACCGCCTGGGTCCACTTCCCCGGCATCGACGAGGCGATCGCCCCGGTCCGCGACCTGGTCGCCTCGGGTGCGACGGCGGTCGAGCTGATGGTCGCTCCGGCGCTGATCACCGCCGCGTGGAACATGGTCGGCGCGCCGCAGGAGTGGAAAGAGCTGCCGCCCGAGTCGGCGGTGCTGCTGATCGAGTTCGGAGCGGAGAGCGACGCGGAGCTGGATGCCTACGTGGAGAAAGCCGGAGAGATCCTCGCCTCCCATGAGACGATTCGCCCGATCCACTTCACCCGCGAGGCCGAGGAGATCGAGCTGGCCTGGCGGGTGCGCGAGGGGCTGCACGGCCTGGTCGGGCGCCTGCGCCTCCCCGGAACGTCGTTGATCGTCGAGGACGTCTGCGTGCCGCCGGAGCGGATCGCCGAGGGCGCCCGCGACCTGCAGGCGCTGCTCGGTGAGCACGGCTTCCTACCCGGGGTCGCCGGTCATGCCTCCGCCGGGAACCTCCACTTCATGCTCACCCCCGACTTCGCCAAGCAGGAGGACCTCGAGCGTTACGAGTCCTTCATGTCGAAGCTGGTCGAGATGATCGTCGACCGCTACGACGGATCGCTGAAGGCCGAGCACGGGACCGGGATCAACATGGCTCCCTATGTGGAGCGCGAGTGGGGGGAGCGGGCCACGGAGCTGATGTGGCGGGTGAAGAGGCTCGCCGACCCCGATGGCGTCCTCTCCCCGGGGGTGGTGCTGAACCGGGACCCCGGCGCGCACCTGCGCAACCTGAAAACGACGCCGCCGATCGAGGAGTCCGCCACCACCTGTGTCGAGTGCGGCTTCTGCGAGCCGGCCTGTCCGAGTCGCAACCTGACCACGACGCCGCGCCAGCGGATCGTGCTGCGGCGGGAGATCGCCCGCCAGCCGGCGGGCTCGCCGCTGCAGAAGGCGCTGCTGGAGGAGTACGTGTACGACTCGATGGACACCTGCGCCGCCGACGGCTCCTGCGCACTCGCCTGCCCGCTCGGGATCGACACCGGCAAGCTGGTCAAGGAGCTGCGGGGTGCCCGCCACACGCCGCGAGCGGAGCGCGCCGCGCTGGCGACGGCAAAGCGCTGGGGAGCGGTGGAGGGGGCCTCACGCGCGGCGCTGAGGATCGGAGGCCCGTTGGCGCGGCGGACGAAGCCCGGCAAGGGCTTGCCGGGCCCGGCACCCGGGCGACTGCCTGCCACGGACCCCGAAGGCGCGGCAGCGGTCTACTTCCCCTCCTGCACCAATCGCATCTTCGGCGGCTCGCCGGTGGAGGCGCTGGTCGAGGTCTCGGGCCGCGCCGGGCTGCCGCTCTGGATCCCCGACGGCGTGGGGGGCAGCTGCTGCGGCCTGCCCTGGAGCTCGAAAGGCTTCGGCGACGCCCACCGCCAAAAGGCGAACGAGATGGTCGAACGGCTGTGGGACTGGAGCGAGGAGGGATCACTGCCGGTGCTGATCGATGCCGCCTCCTGCACCCAGGCCGTCTCCGACCCGGGCGAGGGTGTCCTCTCCGAGGAGAACGCCGAGCGACTGGCGAGGCTGGAGATCCTCGACTCGGTTGCCTGGGCTCATGACCGGTTGCTGCCGAAGTTGGAGATCGCCGGCAAGGTTGCCTCCGCGACCGTCCACCCGACCTGCGCTACCCGCCACATGGGGTTGGCGCCGCGCCTGCGTTCCCTCGCCACGGCCCTTGCCGGGGACGTCTACGTCGCTCCTTCGGCGACCTGCTGTGGCTTCGCGGGCGATCGCGGCATCTCTCACCCGGAGCTGACCGCCGCCGCGACCGCCGAGCAGGCAGCGGAGCTGGCCGGCCGCGACTTCGACGCCCGACTCTCCAACAACCGCACCTGCGAGATCGGCCTCAGCCGCGCCACCGGCAAGACCTACGAGTCCTTTCTCTTCCTGCTCGAGCGCCTAACCAGGTGACGAAGCGGCCGCCGCGGCGCCTTCGCCGGCGGAGAGCTTCTCGGCTTCGAGGATCGCCTCACGGAAGCGAGGGTCGCGCTCGGAGCGCTTGTCCAGCAGCGGGTTGATCAGCCCGCGCACGGCGGAGACGTAGCGCCACCACTTGGGCGCGAAGGTGCGTGGCGCCCGCTCTTCGATCCCGCGGACGACGGATGCTCCGGCCTCAGCGGGGGTGATCCGCTTCATCAGGAAGGCGGGCATTGCCTCTTCCAGGCGCCCGGCCCCCGGTCTGGCAAAGGCATCCTGGACCAGCTTCGTGTCGACCCAGCCGAAGTAGGCGACCCCGGCGCTGGCCCCGAGTGGCGCCAGCTCGGTTCGCAGGGAACGGCCGAAGGCCTCTACCCCGGACTTGGCCATCGCGTAAGCGCTGTTCAGCATCCCGTTGGCGATCGCGTAGGCGGAGGAGACCACGACGATGTGCCCTTGGCGTTCGGCGATTTGGGGGAGCGCCGCCCGCACCGTGTGCCAGACGCCCATCAGGTTGACGTCGATCACCCGCTCCCACTCCTCGGCGGAGACCATGCGGATCGTGGTGGTGGTCGGCGGCGCGATCCCGGCGTTGGCCATCGCGATGTCGAGACCGCCGAAGCGCTCGACCGTTTCCGCGACCGCCGCCCGCATCGCCCCGGCGTCGGTGACATCGGCGCCGATCCCCAGCGCGCGCTCGCCGATCCGCTCGGCCGCCTCCCGCGCCTCGGCGGCGTCGATGTCGAGGACAGCGACGGAGGCGCCGCGCTGGTGCAGCTGGCGCGCGGTTTCGTAGCCGATGCCCCGGGCGCCGCCGGTAACCAGCGCCACCTTTCCGTTCACGTCGTAGATGGGCATGCGGCGGTCAGGGTACTCGCTCCTAGAATCACCTGCTCGCGCTCATGTCCGGCTTTCGTCCCATAGATCCCAAGCAGCCCTTCCCCGAGATGGAGGAGCGCATTTTGGAGCGCTGGCGGGAGCGCGACGTATTCCATCGCTCTCTCGCCAACCGCGAGGGCGCCGAGGTCTGGAGCTTCTACGAGGGCCCGCCGACAGCCAACGGCCGGCCCGGCTCTCACCACGTCCTCTCCCGTGTCTTCAAGGACGTCTACCCGCGCTACCAGACAATGCGCGGCCGGCGAGTGCCTCGCAAGGCCGGCTGGGACTGCCACGGCCTGCCGGTCGAGCTGGAGGTCGAGCGCCAGCTCGGCATCTCCTCCAAGCAGGAGATCGAGGAGTACGGAATCGCCGAGTTCAACCGCCGCTGCCGCGAGTCGGTCTTCGAGTACGTCGAGGAGTGGAACCGGCTGACCGAGCGGATCGGCTTCTGGATTGACCTCGACGACCCCTATGTCACGCTCGAGGACGACTACATCGAGTCGGTCTGGTGGTCGCTGCGCCGGCTCTGGGACGACGGCCGCCTCTACGAAGGCCACAAGGTCGTGCCCTACTGCCCACGCTGCGGCACCGCGCTCTCCTCGCACGAGGTGGCGTTGGGCTACAAAGAGGTCTCAGATCCCTCCATATATGTGCGCTTTCCGTTAGCCGACGCCGAAGGCGAGTCGCTGCTGGTCTGGACGACGACGCCCTGGACGCTGCCAGGCAACGTCGCTGTGGCCGTCGCGCCAGGCGTCACCTACGTGCGAGCGCGGGTGGGCGAGGAGTCGCTGGTCCTCGCCGAGCCACTGGTCGAGAGGGTATTGGGCGAGGAGACTGAGATCGTTGAGCGCTTTCCGGGGCGGGACCTGGTTGGGCGTCAATACAAAGGCCCGGTCTTCAACCTCAACGACCGTGAGCCGGGCGGATTCCCGGTCCTCGCCGGCGACTTCGTCACCACCGAGGATGGCACCGGCCTGGTTCACATCGCCCCCGCTTTCGGCGAGGACGACTACGCGGTCGCGGCCGAGAACGGGATCTTCGACCCGACCGACCACGCCAGTCTCTACAACCCGGTCAAGCTCGACGGCACCTTCACGACCCAGGTGAGCGGCTACGAAGACCGCTTCGTCAAGGACCCCGAGGTGACCCGCGCTCTGATCGACGATCTCGCCGCGCGCGACCTGCTCTTCCGCGAACAGTCCTACGAGCACGCCTACCCGCACTGCTGGCGCTGCGGCACGCCGCTCCTCTACTACGCGAAGTCGAGCTGGTACGTGCGCACCTCGCAGGTGAAGGAGGAGCTGCTCGCCAACAACGAAGAGATCGGCTGGCATCCCGAGCACATCAAGCACGGGCGCTTCGGCAAGTGGCTGGAGAACAACGTCGACTGGGCGCTCTCCCGAGACCGCTACTGGGGGACGCCGCTGCCGATCTGGGAGTGCGAGGAGGAGAGCTGCGACGGGCGCTTCTGCGCCGGCTCGGTCGCCGAGCTGCGCGCGCGCGCCACGGGCGAGGTTCCCGACGACCTGCACCGTCCCTATATCGACGAGGTGAGCGTCGAGTGCGAGCGCTGCGGCGGCGCGATGCGCCGCGTCGAGTCGGTGATCGACACCTGGTACGACAGTGGCGCGATGCCCTTCGCGCAGTACCACTACCCGTTCGAGAACGAGGACCTCTTCCAGGAGCGCTTTCCCGCCGACTTCATCTGCGAGGCGATCGATCAGACCCGCGGCTGGTTCTACACCCTGCTCGCCGAGTCGACCCTGCTGTTCGGCGCCTCCAGCTACCGCAACTGCGTCTGCCTCGGGCTGATCCTCGACCCCGAGGGCCAGAAGATGTCGAAGAGCAAGGGCAACGTGGTCGAGCCCTGGGACGTGATCGCCGCCCACGGCGCTGACGCCTTCCGCTGGTACTACCTGACCGCCCAGCAGCCCTGGTCGGGCTATCGCTTCTCGATCGACACCGTCGGCGAATCGGTCCGCCAGTTCCTCCTCACCCTCTGGAACACGTACTCCTTCTGGGTTCTCTACGCGAACGCAGAGAACCTCGCCCCCGACGACTTTCGCGCGGCCCCCGAGCCCTCCGAAGACCTCGACCGGTGGGTGCTGTCCCGACTCCAGGCGACGATCGCGACCGTTCGCGGCCACATGGACAGCTTCGACTGCACCGACGCCGGCCGGGCGATCGCCGACTTCGTCGAGGAGCTGTCCAACTGGTACGTGCGTTTGTCCCGCCGTCGCTTCTGGGAGGGCGACCGCGCGGCCTTCTCCACCCTGCGCCACTGCCTGTTGGAGACGGCGGCGCTGCTGGCTCCCTTCACTCCCTTTCTCGCCGACGAGATCCATCTGAACCTGGCCGGTGGCGAGGCCGAGGAGCTGGGCGATCAGCCCGACTCGGTCCACCTGCGCGACTTCCCCGAGCCCGACCCCGCTCTCGCCGACCCCGCGCTGGAGACGGCGATGAAGGCGGTGCGCCTCACCGTCGAGCTGGGTCGCGCCGCCCGCGCGCAGGCCAAGGCGAAAATCCGCCAGCCGCTGCGCCGCGCGGTGATCGTCGCCAATGACGCCGAGCGCGAGGCGATCCAGGCTCAGGCCGCATTGGTCACCGCCGAGCTGAACGTGAAGGAGTTGGACTTCGTCACCGAGGAGGCGGAGCTGGTCAGCTACGCCGTGAAGCCCAACTACCGCTCACTCGGCCCGCGCTTTGGCAAGCGGATGCCGCAGGTCGCCGCTGCCGTCGAGGCGCTCGACCCGACGCATGTGGCCAAGGTGATGTCCGAGGGTGGAGAGGTCGGGATCAGCGTCGACGGCGACGATCATGCCCTCGGCGCAGACGAGGTCACCCTTTCTCTGCAGCCGCTGGAGGGATACGAGGTCGAGGCCGAGGCAGGCCATGCCGTCGCCCTGCAGCTGGAGCTGGACGACGAGCTGCGCCGCGAGGGCCTCGCCCGCGAGATCGTCCACGCCGTCCAGAACGCGCGCAAAGCCGCCGGCCTCGAGATAACCGATCGCATCGAGCTAAGCCTCGCCGGCGACGCTGAGCTGATCGATGCCGCTCGCGAGTACGAGCCTTACTTGACAGGCGAAGTCCTGGCTACCTCGATCGCCTATGACGCCGCCGACGGCGCCGAGGCGAAGATCGACGGCCACGATCTCCGCATCGCAATCACCAGCGCCTGAGGGGAGAGATTTCGAGCGCCACGCCCTTAGACGGGCGTGCGTCTCACGCGACATGCCAAGAATCGCGCACGTCGACATCGAATTACGCGGGCGGATATCGCTTCAGTCATTCTAAATCCGATCCATCACGATCGAGACGAGAAGGGACGTGCGCGCTATGTTGGCGATGTTCGGGGTAGACGCATCCGGGTTGTGGTTGCAGCCGACGAACCAAGCGTAGTCATCACAGTGCACCCGAGGAGAGGTCGATGAAGGCCGACTACGACAGCGAGGCAAATGCGCTATCGATTGACCTAGTCGAGGTCCCCCGTTGGGACAACGGGACGGAGATAGACGATACGTATTGCAACGTGGCTCTTTTCCAAGGAACGCCCGTCAACGTCGAGTTGCTCAATCCCTCCGATCACTTGGACCTTCTAGATGTCGTCGCAAAACGATTTGCGCTCGACGTGGTGGCGCTACGGGCAACCGCCCAAGCTGCTTTGGCGGCGCCGAATCGGGTCGTTACGGTAACGCTGGATACAGCCGGCGCCACCGCCTGAACAACTGGTCACTCTTCGGTGGGCTCGCCGATGATGAAGTCGGACTTGGAGGAGTCGGAGAACTTCACCCAGCAGTGCTCCGGGGAGGCGTCGGCCACTTCGACCAACGCCTCCTCGATGCGCTTGGCGATCTCCGCCTTCTGCTCGTCGCTGCGTCCCTCGAACCAGTGGACGTGGACGAAGGGCATCGGCTAGGCGAGGGCGGGCTCTAGCTCGGCCTCGAGGCGGCGCTTGGGCATCGCCCCGATCACCTTCTTGGCGATCGCGCCGTCCTTGAAGAGGATCAACGTCGGGATCGAGAGGACCTCGTACTGCGCGGCGGTCTGCTGGTTCTCGTCGACGTTGAGGCTGAGGATCCTCAGGTTGTCGCGCTCGGCGTCGATCTCCTCGAGGACCGGGTGGACGACGCGGCACGGGCCGCACCAGGGAGCCCAGAAGTCGACGAGCACGGGGCCCTCGGCCTCCAGGACCTCGGCCTTGAAGGTTGCGTCTGTTACGTCGGCGAGCTTCCCTGTCACTGGAATCGGTCTCCTCGGAGTCGAGTTTCGAGGCTCAATACTTCAAAAAGTATAGCGTCCCTCTTCAGGCATCCGGCACCGCGGTTCCGGCGCGCCTTCCGCTGAAGCGTAGAAGAGGAACCCGCCAGACCGCTTCGGCGACGATCCCGCGGTCCATCTTCGAGCTGCCCGCCCGCCGGTCGCGGAAGACGATCGGCACCTCGACCACGCGGAAGCCGGCCTTGATCGCCCGGTAGGTCATCTCCACCTGGAAGGCGTAGCCGCGGGCCTTGACCGAGCCGAGGTCGATCGCCTCCAGCACCTCGCGGCGGAAGCACTTGAAACCTCCCGTCAGGTCCCGAACCCCGACGCCGAGCACCAGCCGCGCGTAGGCGCTGCCACCGCGGCTGATCGCCCGCCTCAGCGGCCCCCAGTCGCCGACCCCGCCGCCCGGCACGTAGCGCGATCCGAGCACCAGGTCGGCTCGCTCCGCCGCCTCCAGCAGCCGCGGCAGGTAGGCGGGGTCGTGGGAGAAGTCGGAGTCCATCTCCAGCACCAGGCCGGCGCCCTGGGCCAGGGCGCGGCGGAAGCCAGCGATGTAGGCGGGGCCGAGCCCCTCCTTCTGTGGCCGGTGCAGAACCTCGACATTGCCGTGCTCGGTTGCCAGCCGGTCGGCGATCTGCCCGGTGCCGTCGGGCGAGTTGTCGTCGACGATCAACACATGCGCCGAAGCCGGCAGCTTGTCGCGGACAGCCGCGACGAAGGCCTCGATGTTCTCGGCCTCTTCGTAGGTAGGGAGGACCAACCAGGCGGGCCCCCTCTTGGGCCGGGAGTCGGGCATCCGCGGATGCTATTCCGGCGGCTAAGTTCTCACCGATGACCAACGCCGAGATAGCCGCTGCCCTCGATGAGCTGGGCGTCCTCTACGAGCTGGACGGAGCGGTCAAATACCGGGTGCTCGCCTACAGCGCGGCGGCGAAGGCGATCCGCGAGAGCCCGGTCTCGGTGGCCGAGCTGGCGGCCGCGGGGAGGGCAACCGAGATCCCCGGCGTCGGCAAGACGCTGGCGGAGAAGATCGACGCTCTGTTGGCGACCGGCGAGATCCCCGCCGCGGTGAAGCTGAAGGCGAAGTTCCCACCGACCCTGGTCGAGGTGACGCGCGTCCCCGGCCTCGGCGCGAAAACCGCGAAGCGCCTCTTCGACGAGCTGGGGATCGCCTCGCTGGAGGATCTGAAGGCGGCGGCGGAGGCGGAGAAGATCCGTGATGTCAAAGGGCTCGGCCCCAAGGTCGAGGAGAACGTGCTGGCCTCGCTGGAGCGGCTGGGCGAGCCGGGGGAGGGCCCGGGTCGCCTGCTGCTGTCCGCGGTGCGACCGATCGCCGAGGATCTGGCGGCGGCGCTGCGCGAGCATCCCGCCGCCAAACGGGTCGAGGTGGCCGGGTCGGTGCGGCGCTGGGCCGAGACCTGCAAGGACATCGACCTGATCGCCACCGCCGAGAATCCCACCGCCCTCGCCGAGCACCTGGCCGGCCATCCATTGATAGCGGCGGCGGGCAAGCCGGGCTCCAATGGCCTCCGCGCCCAGACGCACAACGGGATCTCCGTCGACCTGCGGATTGTCGCGCCGGCCGCGTTCGGCAACCTGCTCCAGCACTTCACCGGCTCGGCGGCCCACAACGTGCAGTTGCGCGAGGACGCCGTCGCGCGCGGCCTCAAGGTCTCAGAGCACGGGATCGCCGAGGTCGAGAGCGGCAAGGTCGACCTCTGCCCAACCGAGGAAGAGGTCTACGAGCGCCTCGGCTACGCCTACATCGAGCCGGAGCTGCGTGAGGGGCGCGGCGAGCTGAAAGCCGCCCGCGAGGGCAAGCTGCCGGACCTCGTCACGCTCGACGACATCCGCGGCGACCTGCACTCCCACACCACACTCTCCGACGGGCGCAACACCTTGGAGGAGATGGCGGCGGCGGCGCGAGAGCGCGGCTACGCCTACCTGGCGATCACCGACCACTCCGCCAGCCACGGATTTGGCGACCACGTAACCGCAGAGCGCCTCTGGCAGCGGATTGAGGAGATCGGCGAGTGGAACAAGGGAAAGCGCGGCTTCCGGCTGCTCGCCGGCTCGGAGGTCAACATCGGCCTCGATGGCGCACTCGACTACCCCGACGATCTGGTCGAGGCGCTCGACTGGGTTGTGGCCAGCGTCCACACCTCCTTTGCGATCTCGGAGAAGGCAATGACCGAGCGGGTCCTGACGGCGATCGAGAATCCCCGGGTCCACTGCATCGGCCACCTGACCGGGCGGCTGATCGGCCGGCGCGAGCCCTACGGGATCGACGTCGAGGCGGTGGCGGAGGCGGCGGCGCGCACCGGCACGATGCTGGAGATCAACGGCAACCCCAACCGCCGTGACCTCTCCGAGCACCACGCGCGGCTGGCGGTCGATGCCGGGGTGACGATCGTCCTCAACACCGACGCCCATGGCGTCGACACCCTCGACAACATGGCCTACGCGGTGGCCACCGCGCGCCGAGCCTGGTTAACCGCGGCCGACATCGCCAACACGCGCGGCTGGCGCGACTTCAAGCGGTTCCTGAGCTGAGCCGGTCGCTTCGCAGCCCCGGAGTGCGCACGAGCTCGATCGGTCGGAGGGCTGAGTTGGGCACCACGTAGAACTTGACGCCGTCGCGTTGCTCGATGCCGAGGACCGCGGCCTCGCGGGTGCGCCAGGCGAGGGAGACCAACAGGGCGTAGCCGGCGCCGATCGCCGCGACGCCCGGATAGAAGATGCCGAGGGCACCGGCGAGGATCGCGGTGACCCCAATCGGCCAGAGGCGGACAAAGGCGATGCGGGCGGGGGTTTCGCCGGGCAGGGAGGTCGCCGTGCGCGCTTCGACCAGGGCATTGCGGACTCCTTCGGCGGCGCGCGACGGTCGACCCAGCCAGAGGCCGATTGCCAGCGACACAAGCCACCACACGGCGGCGACGAGCAGGGTCGTGTTGTCGTTGTCGCGGCCGACGACGGTCGCCGTTATCGCCCCCAGCGCGGTTGCCTCGGCGCCTGTTAAGAGAACCGTTATGCGCAGGAGATCGGTGTAGGGCACCGGCTCACTCCGCCAGGGATTCGAGTATCTCCAGCCATCCCTCCGGACCCTCGACTGTCAGGTCCGATTCCTCGACCAGCTCCGGCGGCCCTTCGGAGGAGAGGACGCCTATGCAGACGGTGGCCACCAGCTCGCCCCCCTCGCGCAGCTCGCGCAGGCGGCGGAAGGCATCGAGGTCGGTGCGGTCGTCGCCGGCGTAGGCAGCCGTCTCTATTCCGTTGCCGGCGAGCAGCGCCGCGATCGCCGCGCCCTTGCCGCCGCCCCCCGCGGGGCGCAGCTCCAGCACCTTGCGGCCCCAGCGCGGCTCCAGGTCCTCCCGGCTCGCATCAGCCGCGATCTCGCGGGCACGCGCCTCTGCTGTCCGCTCGTCGCCGGCGCCCCGCCAGTGCAGGGCCTGGATCGGCCCCTTGTCCTCGATCCGCAGCCCAACGGCCTCCAGCTGGGCGGGGTCGAGCGCGGCGGCGAACCGCGCGGCTTCGTCCTCGCGTCCCTCCAGCGTGGGATCGAGGCGCGGCTCCTCCTCTCCAGGCAGCAGCAGCTCCAGGCCATGGTTGCCCGCGTAGGAGATCCCTTGCACTCCGACCAGTCGCCGTGCCTCCAGCGCGCGGCGCCCCGATACGCAGCCGATGAGGGCATAGCGCTCGCGCAGCGCCTCGAGCGCCGCTGTCGCCGCCGCCGGCACAACCGCCTCCTGCGGCCGTGCCGCGATCGGAGCAAGCGTCCCGTCGACGTCGGTGAGGATCGCCGCTCGTTCCGGGTCCGCGCGTAGCCGGTCGAGCAACGCCTGCCCATCCTCTGTCCTGGGTACGGAGGACACGGCACTAGTATCGCGCCACCATGCCTCCCGATCCCGCGCTTCCCTCCCGCCCGCTGCTGAAGCTGGCGGCGATAGGCACCGCGGCGGGAATCTTCAGCGGTCTGTTCGGGGTCGGCGGCGGCACGATCATCGTGCCGCTTCTGATTCTCTGGTTCGGCTACGGCGAACGGCTCGCAACCGGCACTAGCTTGGCGGCGATCGTCCTGATCGGGCTGCTCGGCGCACTCGCCCAGGGCGGCATCTACGGCAACGTCCATGTCGGCACCGCGCTGGCCCTGTCGATCCCCGCCGTGGTCGGGGTTGTGATCGGCACCGCCGTTCAGCAGCGGATCTCCCAGCGCACCGTCTCCCTCCTCTTCGCGGCGCTGCTGGTGGCGATCGCAATTGAGCTGATCCTCCAATGAGCGAATCGAGTCGACGTGGATGAGCTGCTCGCCGCGCTGATCGCGATGGCCGGCGGCTTCACCGGCGGCATCGTCGGGGTCGGCGGCGGCGTCCTCTTCGTTCCGGCGTTGACCGTCTTCCTCGGCCTCACCCAGGTCGAGGGGGAGTCGACGTCGCTGCTGATGATCGTCATAGTCGCCCTGGTCGGCGCCTACCGCCAGAACGGCTACGGCAACGTCAACCTCCGCGCCGCGCTGATCGTCGGCGCCCTTTCTCCGATCGGCGTCCTGCTCGGCGTCTGGATCGCCAACAGCGTCTCCGAGCGGGCGCTTCAGCTCTCCTTCGCTGCGCTGGCACTGTTCATCGCCTACCGGTTGGTCAGGCGCGCCCTCGCCACGCCCGCCTAGCGCTCCGCCGACCCATCGGTAGTCTCAAAAGGGTGGATTCTCTTTCCTGGGAAGGCGATCTGCCACAGCTCCGCTCGCCGATCCTCGTCTGCTCATTCCGAGGCTGGAACGATGCCGCCGCCGCGGCGTCGACCGCGTTGGCCACCGTTGCCGAGGCACTCGACTCGGAGCTGATCGCCCAGATCGATCCCGAGGACTACTTCGACTTCCAGGCGACGCGTCCGACCATCACCCTCAGCGAGGGTCAGGCCCGTCGCATCGACTGGCCGGAGAACAACCTGATCGCGGCCCGCGTCGCCGGCGCCGATCGGGATCTGGTGCTGCTCGATGGGACCGAGCCCAACCTGCGCTGGCGCACCTTCTCGGAGACGATCGCGACGGCCGCCGATGCGCTCGGCGTGGAGATGGTGATCACCCTCGGGGCGTTGATCGCCGAGGTATCCCACACCCTGCCGGTGCCGATCACCGGCCTCGCCTCCGACGAGGAGCTGGTCGAGGAGTTGGACATGCAGCGCTCCAGCTACGAGGGGCCGACGGGGATCGTCGGCGTCGTCCATGACTGCTGCCGCCAGATGGGGATGACTTCAGCCTCCCTCTGGGCGGCCGTGCCCCACTACGTCGCCGCGGTCCCAAACCCGAAGGCAGCCCTCGCCCTGCTGCGGCGCCTGGAGTCGCTCACCGGGATCGCCGTCGACGCCTCCGAGCTGGAAGCGGAGACGGCCACCTACGAGGAGCAGATCGGCCGTGCGGTCGCCGCCAATCCCGAGATCGAAGAGCTGGTGCAGAGAATCGAGGCGGAGCAGGCCGAGCAGCTCGAAGAGGGAACCGATCTGCCGTCCGCCGACACGATCGCCCGCGAATTCCAGCGCTTCCTCCGCCAGCAGGGCGGCCAGTAGCGCTCAGCTCTCCGCCGCCGGACAGATCAGGCGGTAGTCGCACCACCCGCAGACGGCCGGCGAAGGCCGCGGTTCGAAGTCCTGGCCCAAGACGCCCTCTCCAACCTGCAGCACCGTGCGCTCGACCCGTTCGGCGTCGTCGGGCTGGGTCGCCACCGCCACCTTCTCCGCGTCGAGCACGTAGTAGTAGCTGCCGACCGCGGCCTCCACGTCCCAGGCCTCGCGGGCCGCGAGACGGTAGAGCGCCAGCTGCAGATCGCTCTCCAGGTCGGCTTCGGTCTTGCGCTCGCCCGTCTTGTAGTCGATCAGCTCGTGACTGCCGTCCGGCAAGCGGTCGACGCGGTCGACCCGCCCGCGCACGTGATGCTCTCCGATCCGGAAGTCGAACTTGCGCTCCAGCCAGACGGGCTCGCCTTCGGCGACCTGCTCTCGCTCCCAGTAGAGGCGCATCGCCTCCCGCCCGCGCTCGCGGTACTGGACCTCGTCGTCGCTGTTGCCGAAGCCACCGCGCCGCCAGCCCGCCTCGAAAAGCCCGATCAGCCGCTGCAGCCCGTCCTCGCCTTCGTCTTCTTCCTTGTGGAAACGCTCGAGGACGTTGTGCACGAGGATGCCGAAGCGCTGGTTGATCGTCGGCTCCTGTGGGATGCCGAAGACGCGGGCGAACTTGTACTTCAGCGGGCAGGTGAGGTAGAGGCCGAGGTCCGAGGCGGAGAGGCTGAGGCGCTTGTCCCCGCGGCGCGGCAGGAACTCGGCCAACGAAGGCTCCTCGCGGGCGGCGATCGATCGACGACGGCGGTCTCGCTCCGCTTCTGAGCCGAGCAGGTAGCCGTCCAGCGAGGAGGCATCCAGCTCCGCCTGCTGTTCGGGGGTCGCGACCTGGCGCAGCAGCCCGTTGACCGCTTCCACCGCCTCCGCGGTGGCCTCGTCGCCTGGTCGCTGCGCCAGCGCCGCCAGCTTCAGCAGCTCCAGATAGCGGGCGATCGCCCGGTTTACGTCGACCGCGGTGTCCAGGCGCGGCTCCGACAGCTCTCGCCCGGCTTTCCACGATGCCTCCAGCACCTCCTCGCGCAAGGCACGGTAGGTGGCGTGCAGACCCTCGGCGGGGCCGAACAGCTCCTCCTCGTGCACCTCCTCGCGCGGCGAGCCCGCTGCGGCGCGCGCCTCCTCGTAGAAGCGGGAGGAGTGGATCGCCTCGTCGGCCCCGTGGCCGATCCGGGAGAGCACGAGGCCGGCCCGCGCCGGACTTCCGATCCGGTTGGCGCCTTCGTCGCGCTCCAGCCCGAGCACGAAGGCGTGGTCATAGACGGTTCCCTTGGCCGCATCGAAGCCGAGGCCCTGGACCGCCCAGACCGCCGCCGGGTCCTCGCCGTCGCGCATCTCCACTCCCGCTTCGGCGACGGCGCTGAGGTAACGGACGAAGCCGCGGGTCGAGCCGTGCGGCTCGCGCCGCGCCCAGGCGGAGGCCAGCTCGGCGAGTCGCGAGAGGCTCAGCAGCCGTTCGGCGACCTCTGGCTGGGCGGCGAAGAGGCGCTGGCGACGAAGGCCGACCCGCTCGATCAGCCGTCGCACGAAGACATCGGCACGGCGCTCCTCCATCGCCGCCGATGCGGCCCGGTACAGCTTCAGGAAGGCTTGGATTCGCTCACGCGCCTCGGGCTGGATCTGAGGACTGTCGAGCGCCGCCTCGCAGGCGGAGACCATGTCCAGCTTGCGGCGTCTGGCGATCGTCGTCAGCCGCGCCAGGTCGGTGGAGCGCAGCTCGACCGGCGGTCGAGTCAGCGCCCGCGCCGCCGCGGCAGAGTCGTCGGGATCGGCGAGCACGCGCAGCCAGGCGATCGCGTCGCGCACCTCGGGGCGCTGGAAGAGGGCGGCGGGCCCGGCGAGATGAAAGGGAATGCCGCGCTCCTCCATCGCCGCGGCGATGGGAGGCCCCTCTCGGGCGGGGTCGGCGAACAGAACGCAAATCGCCTCCGGCGGCGTGCCCGAGGCGACCAGGTGCTCTACCGCGCGGGCGACCGCCTGGGCCTGCGCCCGCTCATTGCGACAGCGCCAGAACTTGATCTCCGGCTCACGAAAGACGCGATCGAGAACGAGGCGCTCCGGCCCTGCGGGAGGAGCCAGATCCTCCTCGACCGCGTAAACGTGGTTGGGGTTTTCAGCTTCGAGGGAGGAGAGGATCGCGCGCTGTGCGTCGGTGGTGTCCTCGTACTCGTCGACCATCACGTGGAGGAAGCGATCGGCGAGCGCGGCGCGGATGTCGGGCCGCTCGTGCAGGAGCTTGTTGAGGGTCAGGAATACGTCGCCTTCGTCGAGGTTTCCGGTGGAGGCGAGGATGCGGTCATGGGCGACGCAGAACTCGGTCAGCTCAGGCTCGGGATGATCCGAGCCGGCCTTCAGCGCGTCGATCCGCTCGAGCAGGCGGGCGAGGAGGCCAGCCGGGTTGCCGCGAATCTCGTGATGGTGGAGAGGGAGGTCATCGAGGTGGTCGAGAAGGAGCGCCAGGCGCTCGGCGCGGCCCAGGACGTCGAAGAACGGGTCGAGACCGGCGGCGGTCGAATGCTCGCGCAGAAGGCGCTCGCAGGTCGCCTCCCAGGTGTCGATCCAGAGCTCTTCATAGGGGGCGTTGAGCAGCGTCTCGGCACGTTCGCGCAGGCGGCGGGCCGTGGCGCGGGTCGAGGCCACCACCAGCACCCGTTCCGGCCCGGTCCCCTCCTCGGCCAGCCGCGCCAGCCGCCGCGCCAAGACCTCGGTCTTGCCCGTTCCCGCTTTGCCGACGACCCAAAAAGGCCCGTCGGCATGCATAACCGCCCGCGTGCTCTGCTCTCGCTCGCTCGCGTTCATTGTCACCGGCGATCTCGCTCGCTCGCTTCCGCGTCCGCCGCGGGCGGGTGTAGGCATGGTCCAACGCTACCGAGCGGGCGCCGTCCATAGGATGGGTCGGTGGACGTTTTTTCCGCAGACTGGCTGGGAATCTGCCGCCGCGTCGCCGCAGCGCAACGGGCGATCTTCGCCGAGGTGCAGGGCATCGAGGCTCGCACCGTCTACGAGGGGATGGGCGAAGGCGGCGATCGGGCTCTGGTCATCGACCGCCGTTGCGAGGAGGCCGTCTTCGTCGAGCTGGAGCGCCTGGCGGCCGACGGCGCATCGTTCGTCGCCGTCTCCGAGGAGCGCGGCGAGGTTGTATTCGGCTCCGGCGGCCCGGTGCGGGTGGTGATCGACCCGATCGACGGGTCGCTCAACGCGCGTCGCACCCTGCCTTCCCACAGCCTCAGCATCGCGGTCGCCTCCGGTCCCTCGATGGCCGACGTTGAGTTCGGCTACGTCTACGACTTCGGTGCCAGGGAGGAGTTCGCGGCTCGGCTCGGTGCCGGGGCGACGCTCCTCGCCGCAGAGGGGAAACCGGGAGAGGAGACGATTCGTGTCGCGCCGCCCGATGGCAGTGTGCTGGAGGTGCTCGGCGTCGAATCGGCGGAGCCCGAGTGGGCGATGCCGGCACTCGAAGCGCTGGTCGGAAGCGTCTACCGCCTCCGCGTGGTCGGCTCGATCGCGATCAGCGTCGCCTATGTCGGCTGCGGCCGCTTTGACGGGATGCTCAGCCTGCGCCCCTGTCGCTCGGTCGATGCCGCAGCCGCCCAGCTGATCGTTCGCGAAGCGGGTGGTCAGGTCGCCTTCGGCGACCTCGCGCTCGAGGACGCTTCGCTCAATCTCGACGCTCGTTACCCGATCGCCACCGCGGCCGACGATCGCGCCATGGCGACGATTCGCGCCGCCCAGCAGGCCTGATTCCTTCACTTGCATGTAACCCGGGATCGGGGACGGGTTTAGAACAGGTGTTCGCATGAACGTATGTTCGCTACACTCGCGAACTCCCCTCTCCTAAGCACCCGACCCCGAAGGACTGATATCGAAATGGCACCAGCCAGCAATGGCAGCACCAAAACCCAGGCGAAGCGCACGAAAACAAATGCTAAGCGCGCCGCCAAATCAGCCGGCCGTACCGCAAAGGCCGCCGAGAAGAACCAGGTCCGCGCCGCCGCCGAGACCGCCGTCGACCTCCCCGTCGGCGCCGTCCTCAGCGTCACCGATCGCCTCTCCGAGTTGGTCGACCCGTGGACCGACCGCGCCGGCGCCGAGAAGCAGCTGAAGTCCTACCGCACCCGGCTTCGCCGCTCGCTGAAGCGCACCGAGCGCCGCGGCACCACCGCCCGCCGCAAGGCGACGACGGAGGCGAAGAAGACTCGGACCCGCGTCGAGCGCGAGGCCCGCAAACGCCAGCGCACCCTGAAGCGCAACCGCGATGAGGTCGAGCAGCGCGTTCGCAAAGCTCTCGACGAGCAGAGCGCGCGTGCCCAGGATCTGGTCGACCAGGTCACCGATCAGCTCTCCTCCCTGCGCTAATACACAAGCCGCAACGCGTTCTCCCTGTGATTCGGGGAGAACGCGTTTCGCTTGTCGGCTTAGCGGCCGGTTACGGTGACCGGCCTGGAGACGGCCGGCTCGTAGGGCCAGCCGCTTTGCGCGGGGACGTAGGCGCGGAACTGAAATCCAATGCCGCGGCTGTCGTCGTCGCTGAACGCGTAGGGAAATCGGAAGCGGCCGCGGGCATCGGTCTGTATCGTGCGGAACTGAGTCCAGGGAACGACTCCGGGCACCTGGAACTGGAGCTGGATCGTCTTGCCATCGGGCGGAACGGCGGCGCTCGCCGTGCCCACCTTGCCGCGGAAGACGACAGGGCGTCCACCGACCTTCGCCCGCCGGGAGGAGGACCGCATCAACACCCCGGCTGCGACCCGCAGTCGCGCGGTGCCGGCGCTGGAACGGCTGCGGGTGCGATCGCCGGAGAAGTGAGCCTCGATCTGTCGGCTCGGGCCCGGGGCGAGGGAGACGGTGAATACGCCCCTGCCATCCGTTCTTGCCACCGTCGTGCGGTCGCTCTCTAGCGCCCCGGGATCGAAGCGCTCGGTTACCTGTACCTCGACCCCCGACAGGCCGGTGCCCAGCCCCGCGCTGAGCCTGCCGCTGTAGCGCGCGCCGCCGCCATAGGGGACCAGGCGCTCCCGCCCGCGCCGACCGAAGTCCCCGACCGCGATTCGCCGGCAGCGCCAGCGCAAGCCGCGTTTCACGCAGCGCCGCCGCTCCACCTCGCGGCCGCCGAAGCCGGCCCAAAGCACCGTGCGCAGCTTCAGCGGATTGACCAAGGCCATGCGTGTGCCGTTTGCGCGCCACGCCGTGGTGACCGCGTTGCCCGCGGCGTCGTAGCCGGTTGCGCGGAACTCGTAGGTGCCGGCGGGGTAGGCGTCGGAGTCCCAGCGAGCGGACAGCCCGTTCTCCGAAGCCGTGGTTGGCAGCGGCTGGTAAAGGTCGGAGGTCCCGGAGCGGCGAACCTCGATTTGCCCTCGCGTCAGGTCCGGCCCTGAGAGCGCGTCGGCGACTCGCACCTGGATCGCCTCGGGGTCAAGCGGGCTCTGGGAGTTGGCGAAGGAGACCGACGGTGGCCCCCGGTCGATTCGCACTGTCGCCGTTGTGGGTGGTCGGTTGGGCACCCCGGGCCCGGCGCCGCCGTCGTTGGCGTTGCCGGCGGCGTCGCACGCATAGAAGGAGAAGGTATGGGTGCCCTCGTCGATCGCCGTTGCGCTCGCAACGCTTCCCGGCTCGACCCTTGGCGCTCCGTCGTCGAGCCGAATCGCGGTGAAGGCATCGCCGCCCATTCCCGAGCCATCGTCGCCGGCGACGGCGGTCACCGTTACAGGACGGTTGACCCAACCCGCCGGCACGCCGGACAGCGTCGTCACCGGGTCGGTCAGGTCCACCTTCACAGCGGTGTGGCCGGCGGTTGCGGATTTCATGCCCGAACCTGAAACGGCGACCGCGTGGACATAGCTCGTGCCCTCCGGGAGGCCGGGAACGGTGAAGAGGTCTCCATCCTCACCCTCGCGGAGGTCGGTCTCGGCGTCGGTGCAGATGAAGGCATCCGCGCAGGGATTCCCCTGCGCGCCGTCGCCGATCGACACCGCGTAGCCACGGATTCCGGAGAGCGGAAACGGTTCGGCGGGATGGGAGATGTGAACCGTAAAGGGAAAATCGCCGCGGCCGAGCCAACCGAGAACGGGAACGGGCTCGACGTCCTCCGGGCGGACGGGGTCATAGCGCAGCTTCGCCGTCGCGATCGCCCCCTCCTCGCCGGAGGCGTTCTCCAGCCAGACCTCGAAGGTGTAAACGCCGGGTGTGGAGCTCACCCTGACGTTGACGCTGTCATCCACCCAGCCGAGCCGTTCCTCGCCGGCGCCGAGCGGCGCCCCGCCAGGGTCTCGGACTTGGTAGTGGGTGGCCGCGAGCGGTGGCCCGCTGCCCTGGGAGGGGTTGTCCCAGCGGATGAAAAAGCTGTCACCTGAGTGCCAGGCGTCCTCGCCGCCGTCGACCGTGAGGTTGCACGGTTGCAGCCTCACCGCAGGCACGCCGCCGTCATCCGGGCAGGGAGCGCCACCGCTGGCAGGTGAGGCGAGCACCGCCGCCCCCAGCGTTGCGGTGAGGAGCGCCGCGGCGAGCCGCCGGTTGCTCACGGCCCGAACTCGCCGGCGACGTTGCCACTCGACCCGCTCGAGGAGCCGCTGTCGGCCGGCAGCGGCTCTGGGGCGGGGGAGGGCGCGGGGGCCGGCGGCGGCGCATAGGAAACCGCGCCGGCGTCGGTCGCCACCGGATCGGTCATCGGCTCGGAGGCGCCCTCGGGCGGTTGCTCCTGCTTGTCATCGTCTTCCGGTGGCTCATTTTGAATCGGCTCGGGAACGGGGGCCGGCACGCTTGCCGAAGCCCCGACTCGATCCGCGCGGCGCTCGATGGCGGGGTCATCGTCGCCGGGTGCCAGCCCCAGGGGAGCCGGCACGACACCGGTCGCCATGCAGGCGGCCGCCCCGCCCGCGGTCCCCACGCAGATCGCCAGCACTTTGGCCAGGGCCGCCACTCCGGCACCGCGCGTCCCGCCTGTGGCCGCCACCTGAGAGAGGGACGAGTCGGCCGCGCCGCCCTGGCCGGGAAGCCGGACGTAGAGGCCGACGAGCGTTTCGTGAGCGCGCTCGAGGAGCGAGCGCGAGGCGGCCACCGGCAACAGGGGCGCCAGGGCGGCAGCGGCTCGCGGTGCCGCCCGGTAGGCGCGCAGCGCCGCGCGACAGTGGACGCATGCGCGCAGGTGCTCGCGCAGCTCGGCGGTCTGCTTCGGGTTGGTCTCGCCGTCGCAGAAGGCGGAGAGCAGGGCGCCCATCTCCTCGCAGCGGCTGCCGTCTTCGCTGCGCGAGATCATCGCCCGGAACCGCTCCCGTCCTTCTGCCAGACAGCGGTTGACTTTGGTGCGGCTGAAGCCGGTCAGCTCGCCGATCTCGGCGTAGGAGTAGCCCTCGGCGAGCAGAGTCAGCGCCTTCAGCTCGGCGGGCTTCAGGGCCTGCAGCGCCTCGCGGCTGCGGGCGACCCTCTCGCGTCGCTCGACCAAGCCCGCGGGCCCGTCGCCCTCGGCCGGGATCAGGGCCACCCAGTCGGGCTCGGCCTCTCCACCCTCGCGCGTGGGTCGGCTGACCGTTCGCTCGCGAGACTGGCGCACCTTCAGCGCCTCGTGCTTGACGACGGTGGTCATCCAGCGAATCAGCTGGCGCCCGTCGTCGGTTGGGGCCTTGACGAGGAGAATCTCCAAGGCCCGCTGGTAGGCGTCGTCTGCGTCGTCGGCGCAGATCGAGAACCGCCGAGCGGTTCGCCGCAGAGAGCGCTCGTGCTTGGCGATCAGTTCGACCGCGGCCCGCTTGCGCGCCGCCTCCCCGTCCCCCGATTTAACCTCCCTCAGGCTCACCGCTCGCCGACCCCCCACCGGTTCAGATATGTGAAGCGAACATGTCAGCGCCGAGCACGCGAGATGCCGATCTCTCCCCCCTGTTGGACGGGTGGCTGGGTATGGAAAACCGCAAATTGCAACGATTTCGTGGCAATTGTCCGCTCCGGTAGCATGCCCCCGGAATGAGCACCTGCGTAGTCACCGGCGGCGCCGGATTCCTCGGATCTCATCTCTGCGAGCACCTGCTCGGCAAGGGTCACCGGGTGATCTGCATCGACAACCTGGAAACGGGGTCGCTGGAGAACATCACGCACATCCGCGACGGGGGGTTCGACTTTCGAAACATCGACATCACCTCGCATGTCGACATTCCCGAGGATGTCGACTTCATCTACCACCTCGCTTCGCCCGCCAGCCCGATCGACTACCTGCGCCTTCCCCTGCACACGCTCAAGGTCGGCTCGCATGGCACCCATCACATGCTCGGCGTCGCCAAGTTCAAGCGTGCCCGGTTCCTGCTCGCCTCCACCAGCGAGGTCTACGGCGATCCCCAGGTCCATCCACAGAAGGAGGATTACTGGGGCCACGTCAACCCAATCGGCCCCCGTGGTGTCTACGACGAGGCAAAGCGTTACGCCGAAGCGATGACGATGGCCTACCACCGCCAGCAGGGTGTGGACACCTCGATCGTCCGTATCTTCAACACGTATGGCCCTCGGATGAGGCCCCACGACGGGCGGGCTATTCCCACCTTCCTGCGCCAGGCGCTCGGGGACCGGTCTCTGACGGTGTTCGGCGACGGCAGCCAAACGCGCAGCTTCTGTTACGTCGACGACCTGATTCGCGGGATTGTCGCTCTCGCCGAGTCCGACGTGCATCTGCCGGTCAACGTCGGCAACCCGAACGAGTTCACCCTGCTGGAGCTGGCCAAGACGGTGATCGACGTGACCGAGTCCCGTTCGGAGATCATCTACGAGCCACTGCCCACCGATGATCCGCAGCAGCGCCAGCCCGACATCACACGTGCCCGCGACCTTCTCGACTGGGAGCCTCAGGTGGAGCTGAATGAGGGGTTGCGCCGTACGATCGAACAGGCGGGCATAGAGCGCCTCGCCGGCGCCTCGGACTAGTCACCCGCACGAAAAGGGGCGGCTCGATGGCCGCCCCTTTTCGCGATGTGCTGTGCCTGCTTGTTACTGCGCTTGCGCGACGAAAGAGAACGTCCCGAACGGGTCGCCCGCGACGAAGTCGGTTCCGCCGGGGAACGTCGTGTTCAGGGTCGCCGCGGCTACGGCCTGGACGTTGGCCACCGCGCCGCTGACCGTGAACGTCCTCGTCGCCGGATCGATCACGACGGTTGCTCCCGTCATGACGATGTCGGCGATCGACGCACGACCCGCGTTGCCGGGTGTCGGCAGGATCGTCAGGTCGGTCAGCGCCACTTTGGTGCCGAGATCGATGCCGATGTTCGTCAACTGCATCGTCGCTCCGGCTGTTTTTTCAATCTGCACGCCGCCGGACGTGTTCAGCGTCCCGCTCGAGAGGTCGGGCGCGACGGTGCCGCCACTGATCGGGAGGTTGAAGGACGTCACCGTCGGCTTGCTGGCCGGGGCGATCGCGGTGATCTGCGTGAAGGGGTTGATGCCCTTCGTCGCAAACTTGCCGAGAGTCCCGACGTTGCCCGCCAGGGTAGCGCTGTTTGTCGGCAGGATTGTCACTGTGCTGGGCTGCGTGGCGCTGTATGAGTTGCTCATCACGTTGCCGCCCTTGAACGGCTTCTCATCTGCCAGCCCGAGTTTGCTGTTGATGCGCTTCGCCGCCTTTCCGGTCAGCTTCACCTGAGTCGACTTGACGTCGACGCCGAAGCCGTTGCGGAAGAAGGAGGCGGTGCCGGCGAGGAACCCGAACTTCATTTTCGCGCCGGCAACTTTCGCGAACACGGATTTACGCGTCGTGTCGATTTCCATCTCCGTCACCGGGACGGCCCGTTTTCTGTGCTTGAACTTGAAGCCGCCACCGGTGTCGACGGTTCCTTGACCTGTGGTCGGATCCATGGAGCCGCCGCTGACGGGAAGGTCGACGACCGACTTGTTCCTGACCGCGCCGGAACCCCACTTCTTGATGCTGACGTCATTGTTGCTCAGCTTCGTCTTGAAGCCTTTCTTCAGGTACAGGTTGGTTGTGCCGCTTGCGAGCGGATCGCTGGTCGCCGACGCCGTGGGGGCCAATACGAGCCCCACGAACATCGCGGCCAAGGCGACCGCCATCGGTACAAGCCCGAGTCGGCTGCGCTCCTTAGCTTCGGTTACTGCGTTCACGTAGCTCACCTCCGTCGGTTTTTTAAGACCGACGCCTCCGAACCGAAGTGGCTCCGCTTTTTGTGGGCCGGCTTTCCACCGTTTCCCCTGTAGCGAACGGCAACCGAACCCTTTGCTCATGGTAGCCGAGCGAATATGCCGTGTCATGTGGGTTTCCCCGGATAGCATTTGCGGCTTGTCCGCCTCTGGCTGCCTGTCCTAAACCGCCGATCGAGGCGGAAGTAGCGGTCCGCCGGCCGATGACGGCTCGCAATATCCTCTCCGTATGCCCACTGAAGAGGTCCCCCGCACGATCGCCCCCGTCGTCGGCCCCGACGACGAGCGCGTATTCACCGATTCGGGGATCGAGATCGAGCGCCTCTATGAAGAGAGCGATATCGCCCCGGGGCTGGAGGACCGCCTCGGCGAGCCAGGGTCGTACCCGTTCACCCGTGGCATCCACGAGGGGATGTACCGGGATCACCTCTGGACGATGCGCCAGTACGCCGGCTTCGCCACCCCCGAGGACACCAACGAGCGCTACCGCTACCTGATCGAGCACGGGTCGACCGGCCTTTCGATGGCCTTCGACCTGCCGACCCAGCTCGGTCGTGACTCCGACGACCCGCTCTGCAACGGCGAGGTCGGCCGCACCGGCGTCCCGATCGACACGATCGAGGACATGCGGATCTGTTTCGATCGGATCCCGCTGGACCAGGTCTCCACCTCGATGACGATCAACGCTCCGGCGGCGATCCTCCTTCTGCTCTACGAGCTGGTCGGCGAGGAGCAGGGGGTGCCTTCGGAGAAGCTGCGCGGCACGGTCCAGAACGACGTGCTCAAGGAGTACATGGCTCGCGGCAACTACATCTACCCGCCCGAGCCGACCATGCGGCTGACCACTGACATCTTCGAGTACTGCCGCGAGAACGTGCCGAAATGGAACACGATTTCGATCTCCGGCTACCACATCCGCGAGAAGGGCTGCTCGGCTGTGCAGGAGGTGGCCTTCACCCTCTCCAACGCGATCGCCTACGTCGAGGCGGCGCTGGAACGGGGGTTGAAGATCGACGAGTTCGCTCCCCGCCTCGCCTTCTTCTTCAACGGCCACAACAACGTCTTCCAGGAGATCGCCAAGTTCCGCGCGGTGCGGCGGATGTGGGCGAAGATCGTCAAGGAGCGGTTCGGAGCGGAGAACCCGAACTCGATGAAGATCCGCTTCCACACCCAGACCGGCGGGGTGACGCTGCAGGCACAGCAGCCGGAGGTCAACATCATCCGCGTCGCCCTGCAGGGCTTCGCCGCCGTCTGCGGCGGCACCCAGAGCCTGCACACCAACGGCTTCGACGAGGCGCTGGCGCTGCCGACGGAGCGCTCCGCCAGGATCGCCCTGCGCACCCAGCAGGTTCTCGCCCACGAATCCGGCGCCGCCGACACCGTCGA
This sequence comes from Solirubrobacterales bacterium, assembly GCA_036381235.1. Lineage (GTDB taxonomy): Bacteria > Actinomycetota > Thermoleophilia > Solirubrobacterales > 70-9 > DASVDE01. The sequence goes on from DASVDE010000007.1 coordinate 34,760, forward strand.
CCCCTTCGCCGGCTCCTACTTCGTCGAGTCGCTGACCGACGAGATCGAGGCCCGCTCCTGGGAGTTGATGGACAAGGTCGCCGAGCTGGGCGGCTCGGTCGAGGCGCTGGAGTTCATGCAGAAGGAGATCGAGGAGTCGGCGCTCAGCTACCACCAGCGCTACAAGGAAGGCCAGGACATCATCGTCGGCGTCAACAAATACGTCACTGACCTGGTGGACGACGTCGACATCCTCCGGGTCGATCCTGAGTCCGAGCAACGGCAGCTGGCCCGGCTGAAGGCCTTCAAGGAGAGCCGTGACCAGGCCGCGGTCGACGCCAAGCTGGATTCCCTGCGCGATGTCGCCCGCGGCGATGGCAATCTGCTGGTGCCGATCCGCGTCGCGCTTGCCGCCAGCGCCTCGATCGGCGAAGTCTGCGGCGCGATGCGCGACGTCTTCGGCGAGTACCGCGGCGGCGCCTTCTTCTAACTCCAGCTCAAGGGCGCGGGGGACTTTGACCACAGCGGAGTGGGGTCAAAGTCCCCCGCGGCGTTTCAGCATCGTGGCGACTCGGCTCACCTCGGCGCGGACCAGGGCACGTTCGTACTTGATCTCGTAGTGGGTGAAGCGGAGGGGGGTCATTCCGGCTAGTGCGTGGGCGCGGTCGCGTTTGGCGTCTCGTGCCTGAGCGGAAGGCGTTCGGTGGTAACGCAGACCATCCGTCTCGACCACCAGGCGCAAGTCCGGCCAGTAGAAGTCGACCCTGAAGCCGTTCACCATCTGCTGGGTAAGGGGAGGCGGGAGGCCGGCTGCGCCTGCAATCGGGCGAAAGAGGATCTCCAGGTCGGAGTCGGAGAGGCGGAAGGTGCGTTTGTCGAGCAGCTTGCGCAAGACACGCACGCCGGGCTCACCCGTGTATCGGTCGAGGGACGCGCGCAGCGTTTCGGGATCGATGAGGTTGCGCTTGTCGGCGTCGTTGACGGCACGCTCGACCCCAATCGGGTCGAGGTCGGTCGCTAAGTCGACCAGCGTGCGGGCGATGGCAGTAACGGGAATGTCTTTACGCGAAGAGATGTCCTCTTCCGCCAGGGTCTGTCGCCCCCGAACCCAAAGCCCCGGTCGCCGTATCTTGCCCCGGCGTCTCATGCTGACATCGATTTGGCCGCTGCGCTCGGCCCCGATCTCCCATAGAGCCGCGGCACTGCGGTGGCTCAGCACCGCTCCATCTCCACAGGTGAGGACAGCCGCCATCCAGCGCCGTTCTCGAGTCAGCCCCGGCCAGCCCACGGCATAGACCCCACGCGCCACGAGATGCAGGCGTCCCTGCTGGATGCGGTGGTCGATCGACCTGCGACCGAATCCAAGCGCAAGAAGCTGCCGCCGCGTGACGATCCCATGCTGCCTACCTGCCAATTCCCACGCCTGCGCGCTCCGCGTAGTCGACTTTGACCCCACCATGCTGTGGTCAAAGTCCCCAGCACGCTGAACTCTCCCCCTGAACGGTCTCTCTCAGGTTGCTTCGGGGGGAGGAACCGAGCGGCGGCGGTGGAAATCCGCCCCCATGATCGAGGCGTCGCGGACGTTGATGAAGTCCGAGCCGGAGCTGGCTGCACTTGTCGGCGAGCTGGACGGGCTCGAGGTGACGATGGCCGAGAAGGGCTTTGGGACGCGGGTAGCAGTCCGCGCGGCCGAGGACGCCGGCCTCTCCGAAGCCGATCTGGAGCGGGTCCTCGACCGCCTCGCCGAGCCTCAGCGCCAGCCGTTCAGCTGAGCGTCGCCTGGGCGGTGAAGCTGGTCACGCCGCGCTCCAGGTGGCAGACGGAGCCGACGAGGACTCTGGCCACGACGCGTTCGGACTCGTCGGGGCCGATTAGGACGACCTCGCCGCCGAAGCGGCCCGTCGAGGGGGGCGCGATCTCCTCGGGGGCACTGAGCACGCTCGCTTCGCCGCCGACGTCGTAGAACCGCAGCTCCGCATGCGGCTGCGGGGAGAGGTTTCGAAGGATCGTCTGCAGCGAGTCGTCGTGGGGGATGACGTCGAGCCGGAAAAGACCGTCGGCGAGGAGCAGCATCGAGCGGGCGCCCTGCTCCACGTCGCGACCCGCCGAGATAACTGTGCGCGCCGCGATCCCCTCCGTCGCGGGGACCTCGGTCCTGATCTGTCCGAACGGCTCCTTCATCGCATCACCAGCACCATCCACTCGTGGGCGCCCCGCTCCTCGACCACCCGCAGACCGTGCGCTCCCCAGGCTGACGCCACCCTCTCGCTGTCGGCCCGCTGAAAGCCCGACGCGATGACGAGTTTTGGCGCGTGGCCGAGGACGTGGGCAAGGGCCACCTGGACGTCGGGAGGGACGTTGGCGGCGATCGTGTCCGCCGGCGGGGGCGCCTCCGTCGTTACGTCGACCCTGCGCGCGTCGATCTCGACCTCGTTGCGCGCCGCGTTGTCGCGCGCGGCCGCGACGCTGACCGGGTTGACGTCGACCGCGACGACGGGCGAGAAGCCGAGCTTCGCGGCGGCGACCGAGAGCACACCCGAGCCGCAGCCGTAGTCGGCGAAGGAGCCGGACGGTTCCAGCTCGGCCAGCAGGGCAAGGCAGGCCTGGGTTGTCGGGTGCACTCCCGTGCCGAAGGCGGCGCTCTGTCTGAGGACGATCTCGGTGAGGTGCGGGTCCTCGCCGGGCGGCGCCCATTCCGGGCGAACCAGGAAGCGGTCGGCGATCGTCAGCGGCTCGTAGCGCTCGAGCCGGCGCTCGCGCCAGTCGTCGGAGACCTCGCGACCGCGCAGCTCGATCAGGCGAGGACCGGCGAGGCGGCGCAGCTCGTCCTCGTCGGGGGTTCCCGGCGTGGCGAGGACTCTCAGCTCGATCTCCCCGTCCACATGTCGCATGTGGGTCCCGCCGGGCAGCGCCGGCAGCACCGCGTCGAGGACGTCCTCGACGTCGGCGGCAGCGACCCGCAGGGTCAGCTCGAGCAACGCCTCAGCGCTTCTACAGCCCGATCAGGATCTGGACGGTGTCCTGCATCGAGGGTGTTCCAGGTTTGGCGACGCTGCTGAAGCTGACCGTCGCGGAGGCTTTCAGCTCACCCCAGCTGAAGAACTGGATGCTCTCGGTCGAGTCGTTGGCGAAGCAGTCGATGTGCTCCCCGGGCTGGAGGCTTCCCGCCGGCACAGAACCTTGTGCAGTGGGGCACGAGCTGTGCCCCAGCTCCCCGCCGCTCGTGTTCGTGATCCGGATCGTCGGCCCCATCGCGTCGACCGTGAACATGCTCTGCACGTCGAGCAGCGGGGTCGGTGTCTGCGAATCCACCAGTTTCGACGCCGTGAAGACCGAGCCGTCGCCCATGATGGCATCGCCCAATTTGATGTAGCTCGCGTCGGCCTCGGAATGTTTGATGTAGTCGGAGATCTCCGAGCGTTTGATGTAGTCGGTGCTCTCGCCTTTGATGAAGAGCTTGTCGATCTCGACTTTGGGGTAGTACCTGCCGAGTACGGCTTTCTTGAAGGCCCTCTGTGAGATCTCGACTTTCTGGAACTGCTTGTAGGACGGGACCTGGTGTTTCTTGAAATCCTTGAAGAGGAGCGACCCGTCGACGATGTTCTCGCCTTTGATCCCGTCGATTTTCAGGAAGGAGTCGAAGGCACTCGATTGAGCCGTCGGCGCAGGAGGGGGACCGGCCTGTGCCCACGCTGTCGCCCCCGCGATCGTCCCGGCCGCCACAAAGGCGACCGCAAGCCTCGCCGCAGCAACCCGCCGCTTGACGCTTTCAGCCATCGAACCCCTCCCGTCGTAGGCGCTTTTCCCGCATTGCAAAGCGCAGTCGATCGAACCTATCCGCCCCTGCCCTCCCCTGTCAAACCGGCCGGAATAGACTGCGCGATTCTCATGCGCGAACGCAACCCGGTCACCCACGAGGAGAAGCTCGCCTACCTGCGAGAGCTGCGCGAGGCGGCGATCCACTCCGCCTCCGAGGAGGCGGTGGAGAAGCAGCACGCCAAGGGCAAGATGACCGCCCGCGAGCGGGTCGAGAAGCTGCTCGACCCCGGCTCCTTCGAGGAGCTCGACACCTTCGTCCGCCACCGAACCTATGACTTTGAGATGCAGAAGCGTCGGCCCTGGGGGGATGCCGTCGTCACCGGTCACGGCACGATCGACGGCCGCACCGTCTTCGTCTTCTCCCAGGACTTCACCGTCTTCGGCGGCAGCCTCGGCGAGGTGATGGCGGAGAAGATGTGCAAGGTGATGGATCTTGCCGCCCAGGTCGGGGCGCCGGTGATCGGCATCAACGACTCCGGCGGCGCCCGTATCCAGGAGGGCGTCGTCAGCCTCGGCGCCTACGGCGACGTCTTCGTCCGCAACGTCAAATGCAGCGGCGTGATCCCGCAGATCAGCCTGATCATGGGCCCCTGCGCCGGTGGCGCCGTCTACTCGCCGGCGATGACCGACTTCATCTTCATGGTCAAGGAGACCAGCCACATGTTCATCACCGGCCCCGAGGTGATCAAAACGGTTACCGGCGAGGAGGTCGAGTTCGAGGAGCTGGGCGGGGCGATGAGCCACAACTCCAAGTCCGGCGTCGCCCACTTCGCCGCCGAGGACGAGGAGAGCTGCCTCGAGGACGTTCGTTATCTGCTCAGCTTCCTGCCCTCCAACAACCTGGAGGCCCCACCGCGCTTCGAGCCGAGCGACGACCCCGAGCGCGAGGACCCGGAGCTGGACACGCTCGTCCCCGACGACCCCTCCAAGCCCTACGACATGCGCGAGGTGATCTCCCGCATCGTCGACGACGAGGAGTTCTTCGAGGTCCACGAGCACTTCGCCAAGAACATCGTCTGCGGCTTCTCACGGCTCGATGGCTACCCGATCGGGATCGTCGGCAACCAGCCGGCCTTCCTCGCCGGCGTGCTGGACATCGAGGCCTCCGAGAAGGCCGCCCGCTTCGTCCGCACCTGCGACGCCTACAACGTCCCGATCGTCACCTTCACCGACGTGCCCGGCTTCCTGCCCGGCACCGACCAGGAGTGGAACGGGATCATCCGCCACGGCGCCAAGCTGCTCTACGCCTTCACCGAGGCGACGGTGCCGAAGCTCACCGTCGTCACCCGCAAGGCCTATGGCGGTGCCTACGACGTCATGAACTCGAAGCACATGCTGGCCGACTACAACGTCGCTTGGCCGACGGCGGAGGTGGCGGTGATGGGGCCGGAAGGCGCCGTCAACATCATCTACCGCAAAGACATCTCCTCATCGCCGACGCCCGACGAGCGACGGCAGAAGCTGATCGACGACTACAAAGCCCACTTCGCCAACCCCTACTCGGCGGCGGAGCGCGGCTATATCGATGACGTGATCGAGCCGCACGAGACCCGGCCGAAGCTGATCAAGGCGCTGCGTATGCTGCAGAGCAAGCGGGTCGAGCAGCCAAAGCGCAAGCACGGCAACATCCCGCTGTGATCGAGGTGCGCACAGCCACGGCCGACGAGCGCGAAGCGGCCGCGGCGATCGCCGCGGTGCAGCGCTTCATCTCGGAGACTTCCTCGACAGAGACCCCCGCGGAGCCCTACAGTCAGTGGCAGCGGGCTGCGCTGGTGGAAGGAGTCAGCGCGAAGGGAACCGTGCAGGATCTAAAAGGAGGCTCGAAATGGCTGTCGTGAAGATCATCGAGCTGGTCGGCAGCTCGAAGACGTCCACCGACGACGCGGCGCGTCAGGCGCTCGCCCAGGCTCAGGGCTCGCTGCGAAACATCCGCGCCGTAGACATCGTCTCCACCGGAATCCGCGGCGAGAACCTCGACGAGTACCGCGCCCACGTCCGCGTTGCGTTCCTCATAGAGGGCACCGAGGTCGACTGAGCCTGAGGCGCCTAAAAGACGCCTCAGAGCTAAATACCTGAATCCCGGTCCGGTTTTGCTATTTTGCGGGGCATGGACCTGGCTATCGAGGAAGGCAAGAAGCAGGACGGCAAGGGGCGGGTCGGGACGCTGGAGAACCCGGAGACCTACGAGAACGTCCCCGGCCACGTGATCCCGATCATCGAGCGGGAGTTCGACGACTTCGACACCGAGGCCGAGAAGTTCCTCGCCGGCGACACGCCGGAGGAGAAGTTCATCGGCTTCCGCCTCAAACAGGGCGTCTACGGCCAGCGCCAGCCCGACGTGCAGATGGCGCGGGTGAAGCTCCCCTTCGGCGGCGTCACGCCGGAGCAGATGGAGGCCTTCGCCAGCGTGATCGAGAAGTACGCGCCGCTCAACAAGGGCCACATCACGACCCGGCAGAACATCCAGATCCACCACGTGCCGCTGCGTGACATGGAGTCGCTGATCCGCGAGATCTCCGCCGTTGGCCTTTCCTCCCGCGAGGGCTGCGGCAACACGGTGCGCAACGTCACCGGCGATCCCTGGGCGGGCGTCGCCCCCGACGAGGTCTTCGACCCGACCCCCTACGCCGGCGCCTATGTGCGCTACTTCGTCCGCCACCCGACCACGCAGCTGATGCCGCGCAAGATCAAGACCTCCTTCACCGGCTCCGACGAGGACCGGGCTATCAGCGGCATCCATGACATCGCCTTCCTCGCGCGCGAGCGGGACGGGGTTCGCGGCTTCGAGATGCGAGTCGGCGGCGGCACCTCGATCATGGCGCGCGTAGCGCCCACCCTGAGCGAGTTCGTCGAGGCCGACAACGGCGAGTACCTGAAGGTCGCCGAGGCTGCGCTGCGGATCTTCGACCGCCAGGAATGGCTGCGCGTCAACCGCGCCCGCGCCCGGATCAAGGTCCTGGTCGACAAGATCGGGATAGAGGCCTTTCGCGAGATGGTCGAGGAGGAGTTGCAGGGCGACTGGGTCGCCGAGCGCGACTTCGACGTCGAGCGGCTGCGCTTCGACGACGACGAGGCGGCCGGCGCCCCTCCCCCCCCGGCCGAGACGGGCTCCCCAAATGGGGATCGATCCGAGTTCGAGCGCTTCCTCGCCGGCAACGTCCAGGCTCAGCGCCAGGAGGGCTTCTCGACCGTCGAAGTCAAGGTCGAGCGCGGAGACCTGACGCCGGAGCAGTTCCGCGGGCTGGCCGCGATCATGCGCGAGTTCACCGGCGGCTACGCGCGCAGCACCGTGCAGCAGAACTTCGTCCTGCGCTGGGTGCGCGACGGCTCCCTCTACGACGTCTGGCAGCGGCTCGGTGAGCTTGGCCTGGCCGAAGCCGGCGCGCGGGAGATCACCGACGTCGTCTCCTGCCCCGGCACCGACAGCTGCAAACTCGGGATCACCAGCTCGATGGGCCTCAATCGGGCGGTCAAGGAGCGGTTGCAGTCGCTGGAGATCGACGACGAGCTGACCAAGCAGATCCACGTGAAGATGAGCGGCTGCCCCAACGGCTGCTCCCAGCACCACATCGCCAACATCGGCTTCTACGGCGCCTCGCTGAAAGTCGGCGACCGTCAGATCCCTGCCTACATCCCGCACATCGCCGGCAATTACGTCGGCGGCGAGGTGGTCTTCGGCAAGCGGCTGAAGGCGCGCCTGCCCGCCAAGCGGGTGCCGGAGGCGGTCGAGCGCTGGGTTCGGTTGTATGAAGCCGAACGGTCCGAGGGCGAGAAGTTCAACGACTTCGCCACACGGGTGGAGACGAAGCGCTTCGAGGAGGAGATCAAGGACCTGACGATGCCGATCGAGTTCTCGCCGGAGACGGTCGAGCACTTCGTCGATTGGAGTCGCAGCGATCCCTACAAAGTCGAGCGTGGCGAGGGGGAGTGCGCAGTTTGAGCGTGCGATTTCCGCGATGAAGCCCGCCCCTGCCACACTTCCCGCTCCGATGCCGACCGCAACCGACATCGACCACGAGGCCGTCGCTGCGGATCTCGAGGGCCGCTCCGCGCAGGAGGCGCTGGAGTGGATGTTCGGCGAATTCGGCGCCGATCACTACATCGCCTGCTCGTTCCAGAAAACGAGTTCGGTGACCGTGCACATGGCGACTGAGATCAACCCCGAGGCGCGCTTCTTCTACCTCGACACCGACGTTCTCTTCTCCGAGTCCTACGCGACCCGCGACCGGCTGGCGGAGCACTTCGGCGTCGAGTTCGACCGCTTTCACAACCTCACCCTGGAAGAGCAGGCGGCCGAGCATGGCGACGAGCTGTGGAAGCGCGATCCCGACTCCTGCTGCGGCCTGCGCAAGGTCGAGCCGATGCGGCGCGCCCTCTCTTCCGTAGACTGCTGGGTCGCCGGCGTCCGCCGCGAGGATTCCACCAACCGCGCCAAGACCCCGAAGTTCGGCTGGGACAAGCGGTTTGGGCTGTGGAAGCTCAACCCGCTCGCGGACTGGTCCGAGCGCGACGTCTGGAACTACATCCGTGAGCACCACCTTCCGTACAACCCCCTCCACGACCAGGGCTACCCGTCGATCGGCTGCACACACTGCACGCAGCCGGTTGGGCCGGGCGCCTCGCCGCGCGACGGCCGCTGGGTGGGCGTCGCCAAGACGGAGTGCGGGATCAACTAGCGGCACACCGCGGCAACCTGACTTCCCCTTTCCCTTCCCCGACCGATTGGTGATACCCCGATGAGCGAGACGATGACCGAGCTTTCCCTGACACTTTCCGAGCGCCACACCGCCGACTTCGAGATGATCGGCAACGGCGGCTTCGAGCCGCTGGTCGGCTTCCAGGGCTCCGCCGACTGGCAGCGCGTCTGCGACGAGATGCGCACCGCCGACGGCGACTACTGGCCGATCCCGATCACCCTGGCGACCGACCTCGAGTGCGAAGTCGGCGACGTCGTTTCCCTCTCCAGCGATGAGGGCAAGCCGCTGGGGCGGATCAAGGTCGAGGAGATCTTCGAGCGCGACGTGCGCGAGGAGGCCGAGAAGGTCTACGGCACCACCGACGAAGGGCACCCGGGCGTCGCCGCGATCTACGAGGAAGGCAACCGCTGCATCGCCGGCCCGATCGAGGTCGACGCCCTGCCGGACCACGAGGAGGCGTTCATGCGTCGCTACCTCACCCCGGCCGAGACCAAGGCGGAGTTCGAGAAGCGCGGTTGGAAGCGGATCGTCGCCTTCCAGACCCGCAACCCGATCCACCGCGCCCATGAGTACCTGACCAAGGCGGCGCTCGAGGTCTCCGACGGACTGTTCCTGCACCCGTTGATCGGCGAGACGAAGCCGGGCGACATCCCGGCGGATGTGCGAATGCGCTGCTATGAGGTGTTGATGGAGCGCTACTACCACCCGGAACGCGTGATCCTCGGCGTCAACCCCGCGAAGATGCACTACGCGGGCCCCCGTGAAGCCGTACTGCACGCGATCATCCGCCGCAACTACGGCTGCACCCACTTCATCGTCGGCCGCGATCACGCCGGAGTCGGCGACTACTACGGCACGTATGACGCGCAGCGGATCTTCGACGACATCGACGTCGGCGAGCTCGGGATCCAGCCGCTCTTCTTCGAGCACACCTTCTGGTGCCATCAGTGCGAGGGGATGGCCTCCGACAAGACCTGTCCCCACCCGCAGGAGTCGCACCTGTTCCTATCCGGTACAAAGGTGCGAGAGATGCTCGCTCGCGGCGAGACCCCACCGCACGAGTTCACCCGCGAGGAGGTGGCCGAGATCCTGATCGACGCCTACAGAACGGGAGCAGCCTCAGATGGCGGGTGAGCAGGGATTCTGCCTCTGGTTCACTGGCCTCTCCGGGTCCGGGAAGACGACGATCACCAACGTCCTTGTCAAGGAGCTGCGCCGGCGCGGCTCGAAGCTCGAGGTCCTGGACGGCGACATCGTGCGCCAGAACCTCTCCAAGGGTCTCGGCTTCTCGAAGGAGGACCGCGACACCAACATCCGCCGGATCGGTTTCGTCGCCAAGCTGCTCTCGCGCAACGGCGTCGTCGCCATCACGGCGGCCATCTCGCCCTACCGCGACGTGCGCGACGAGGTCCGCCGGCTCGCGCAGGAGGACGGCATCCCCTTCGTCGAGGTCTTCGCCGAGGCGACGATCGAGGCCCTCGTCGAGCGCGACGTGAAGGGCCTCTACGAGAAGGCCCTCGCCGGCAAGATCTCGCACTTCAC
>DASVDE010000008.1:0-46656 GCA_036381235.1 Solirubrobacterales bacterium
ATCGTTTCCATGCCAGCTTTGCCTTGCTGCCTTCGATTTCCCGGCGGGCACGCTCGGCTTGAATACGAGCCGTCGAGCGACGGTCCAAGCGCTCGACCTCTTCCTCCCAAGCGGGGGATCGGAACCTGACGGATACAGACGGGAGGCTTTGTTTCGGCGAAGCCACGGGCGCAGGATATGCGCCCCGGAGATCGTTACCGCAAGGCGGGTCGGCCAACCCTCGGCCGGGTGGCGTGTTAGCCCTCGCCGTCAGTGGGGAAGTCGCCAGCGACTCGCTCGAAGTCCTCAGCGGACGCCGGTTTCGTTCCCCACTTCTCTTCTAGCTCGGAGATTGGCGTGATCGGCGGCTCCAGCGTCAGTCCCCCAGCTCGGTCTGGGACGACCTCGTAGCGCCGCCCCCCGACTTCAACCAGCTCGCCAATCGTAAGATCGAGCTTCTTCACGGCAGTTGCCATGCGACAAGTGTAAAGGGGCTTAGCGGTCGTCGCTAAGGGGCTTAACGGTCGTTGTGAAGGGGCGTGGTCAATACGCAGACCACCCCGGGCAATTGTTCGGGCCGATCCCGATCCGCGACGCAGAGCCAAAATAGGCCACTTGGCTGAGCAAATTCCCCGCCGCTAACTACGAATAAACAGTTGTGCGGGAACGCCCGGCCCGCCGACAAAGAGCTACGGCACTCACCGGGCGGAAGTGCCGCAGGAGGCGAGGCCCATGAAGGCTGAAACCCGTCCCAAACCGTCCAACGCGACCTGGCTTGATGCAGCCAACGTTGAGGGCGAGTGTGAGCATCCGTTGCGCAAGGTTGAGGTTGCTTGGTACGGCGAGGGTCGCGTGAAGGTGAGCTTCCCGAAGGGAACGCCAGCCGTCATTCGACAGGCGTATCTAGAGGGCAAGGACAACGACCTGATCTTGGAGGTTGCGCCGCGCGCGGACGCGTGAGCATCGCTACGGCGATTCGACTGCGCATCGGGGTCAAAAGGGGACTTCGAGGATGGGCACGGCTGGTTTCGAACCAGCGACCTCTCGCGTGTGAAGCGAGCGCTCTCCCACTGAGCTACGCGCCCGAGGAGCCGATGATACGACGCGCTCGGGGCTATTCGTCCAGAGCCATCTGTCCAGAGGGCTGAGTGTGATTCGTCCAACATTCTTGAGCGATCAGAGATGTAGGAGTAGGACTCCTCTGCCTCGCTTCCAAGAGGCAGCGGACGAGCCATCTGAAGGAGCTTCCAATGCGGCTTTCAAGCTTGCGCAGGAGTTTCACGATCGCAGTCACCCTTTCGGCTCTGGGCGCCGTGTTGGCGCCGTCGGGGGCAAGTGCCGAGGTGAGCAGTGTCTACCCCCCGACGCAAGAGGCGCGCGACTTCGCCGCCGGGCAGGGCGGTTGGGTGGGGTCGTCGAGCTTCGACTCCTGTGTCCTGGCCGTCACCTGTCCCACCGTGACCAACTCATTCGAATCGGCGGGGGGCGCCGGCGGGGAGGGCCACATCCGCTCCGGCTTCAGCGCCACTCTGACGGCTGTTGGGAGCGCCATGGCCGTCTGGCAGAGCCCCCAGTTCACCTATGAGGGAGCGGGCGGCGGGGTTCCCGAGGCTGTCTCCTTTGCGATGGCGCGCCGCGCCGATGTGGGGGACTTGCTCAGCGGCGGCAGCACGGCGACATATGCCGTGGATCTGATCGACGTGACCGCAGGAGGGGTCGTCATCCCGGTGATCCCGTCGGCGTCGTTGGCCGGCGCCGATGCTTGGACGGTCGAAACCCCGATCGCTCTTTCCCCGGGTCAGCTGACCTTGGGGAATGAGTACGCGATCCGCATCACCTCCACATATACGCCGGGAGCGGTAAGCCTGCTCGTCACCGGCAATGCCGACTTCGACAACGTTGCGCTGACGGCGACTCGTGCGGATGACCCTCCGCCCACGGACCCACCGACGACCGGTCCTGCCCATCCCGGTGGGGACGGTGACGCGGGCGGCAACGCCGCCGCCGGCTCGAGTTTGAGCAGGGTGAGACTGCGGGCGCTGCTGCGCGGAGGGCCTACGGGCTCGGCGATGCTCAGGGGCAAGCGGCTCTTCATCAAGGTCAACTGTCCGACCTCGGTCGGCCGCGCTTGTCGGATCACCGTGCAGGGCCTGCTGGGCAAGGGAAGGCCGGCGACCGCGCGGCGGACGGTCAAGGTCGGCAAGGGGAAGGGTCGGCGCATCGCGTTGCGGGTGAGGCCCAGGCTCCGTGCCAAGGTCGTGAAGCGCAAGCGCCTGCTCGTCCGCGAGCGGGTGCGTGCCGGCAAGCTCAAGGCGACGATCTACAAGCGTCGCAAGCTGATTCGGCGCTAGCCAGGAGCCGGGACGACGGCTCCCTTCCCGGGCGGGGAGGGGTCGTCGCGCTCGGCTTCTGCCCGCCCCTTGCGCAGGGCCATCGCAACGAAGGGGAAGACGAGCGTGGAGAGCATCGCGGCGCCGACGAGGCCGGCCGCAGTGGAGGACTTCATGTTGCCCGTGTCCATGGCGATGGTCGTGATCGCCACGACCAGGGGTAGCTCGGTCGCCGAGTAGAAGGCGAGCGCGGCTCGGTCGCGGGCGGCGAGGACGCCTCGGTAGAGGAGCAGGGCGGGCACCCCTCGCACGACCAGGAAGAGCCCGAAGAACATCAACAGCTTCAGCATCGCGGTCACCGAGCCAAGAGCGTCGATGTCGAACTCGATCCCACTGGTGACGAAGAAGAAGGGGACGAAGAAGCCGAAGCCGACCGCCGTCAGCTTCGATTCGAAGACCTGAAGTTCGTGGCCTTTCAGCGCCAGCCGGGTGATCATGCCGGCGACGAAGCCGCCGAGGAGGACGTCGAGGCCGAGCTTGCCGGCGAGCAGGACCAGGCCGAAGACCAGGACAACCGTTATTCGCACCGCCAGCTGGCTGCTCGCTTCGAAGGTTCGCTCCAACGCCGGCCAGCCGCGCCAGGCGAAGCGGACGGAGACCAGCGCGATCGCGATCGCCAGGGCCACGAACGCCAGCAGGATCGCCGCTTCGTGCAGGGGGTTGGTTGTCGAGAGGACGAGCGTCACCAGCAGGATCGGCCCGAACTCGCCGGCTCCGCCGGCTGCCAGCAGGTAGGTGCCGAACTTGGTCTTCAGCTCGCCGTTGTCGCGCAGGATCGGGATCAGCGTTCCGATCGCCGTTGTCGCCATCGCCGAGCCGGTGTAGAGGAAGGAGAGCACCACCCCGGCGGCGGCGAGCGCGCCGCCGATCCCGTAGGCCAGCGCCACCGAGAGCACCCACCCCCAGGCCCCGAGCTTCAGCGGCTCCCCCTTGATCCGCTCGAAATCGATCTCGTAGCCGGCGAAGAAGAAGAGCATCCCCAGGCCGAGATTGGAGAAGAAGTCGATGAAGTTGTCGGTCTTGGCGAGGTCGAGGACTTCGGGGCCGACGACGATTCCCAGCAGCAGCTCGACGACGACGACCGGCGGGGCGAAGCGGCGCGGCACCGCAGCGACCGTGATCGCTGACAGGGCGGCGATCACGACGATGACGAAAAACGACTCTGTGTCGACCTCGATCAAGGCGAGTTGATCCTACGATTACCCGATCGGCAAATCAGCCCCAGCCATCAGCCTCGCCTTTCTCCTCGCCGCGCTCTCCCTTGCTGCGTGTGGCGGCAACGGTGACGACGAGAGCGCCGCAAGCGCGAGCCTCCCGCAGGGCGCCGAGCCCGTCAATCTCGACCCGGCTGACTTCAGCGTCGAGATCGACAATCCCTATTGGCCTATGAGGCCGGGCGGCCACTGGATTTACCGGGAGAGCGTAGGGAACGGCGAGCCGCTTCGCGTGGTGGTTACCGTCACCGACAAGACGAGGCGAATCGCCAACGGCGTCGAGGCGCGAGTGGTCAAGGATGTAGTCAGTCGGAGCGGCGAGCCCGTCGAGGTCACCGAAGACTGGTACGCACAGGACGCCGACGGAAACCTCTGGTACCTGGGCGAGAAGACGGCCGAGTACGAGGGCGGCAAGGTGGTTTCCAGGGAAGGCTCGTGGGAGGCCGGCGTCGACGGAGCCGAGCCGGGGATCGTCTTGCCGACCGATCCGAGGCAGGGGATGGCCTACCGGCAGGAGTTCTACGCGGGCCAGGCAGAGGACCGGGGCGAAGTCCTCCGCACCGGCGAGCAGGCGCAGGTCCCCTTCGGCCACTTCACTGACGTCGTCGCGACCAGGGACACGACGCCCCTGGAGCCACGGGTGGTCGAGTACAAGTTCTACGCCCGCGGCGTCGGTCCGGTGCTGACCCTCGACGTCTCCGGCGCCTCGGGCCGCGAGGAGCTGGTCGCCTTTGGCGAGGGGGGTAGGACGGACGCTCCGCCGCAGCGGTAGGATCGGTGACGGACCGTGCTAGGCGGGGAATCAGCGGTGCCCTGTAACCCGCAATCCGCTCTAGCGGGGCCGAATCCCGTTCCGAGGGGCTGGCCGTCGGGGCCAGTGCGCCGCGGGCGGCGTTGAAGGCCGGGTCCTGCGCGACGTGGGCACGCGAATCAGGTCAGGTCCGGAAGGAAGCAGCCTTAAGCGGATGCCGCGGGTGCCGCAGGTGAGCCCGGCCCGAGCCAAACGCGACGGACACGCCCGGTGACTTCGCTTCGAAGGCGGGGCGCACGGTCCATTTTCACCGTTCCTCGATTAACCCGTCTTGGGCACGGGTAATGCTGGGGAGCGCTTCAGTCGATCAGGCGCCTGCGCATGCGCAGCACCGCGATCCGCCAGGTGAGCAGGGCGAAGCCGATGAGGAAGGCATAGCGAGCGAGGTCGACCGCCTCGAAGCCGAAGGCGCCGCCGCGCACAAGCTCGACCAGCTGGTGCAGGGGATTGAGCTGTGCCAACACCTGTGCTCCCTGCGGCAGGCCGTCGATCGGGAAGAAGGTGCCGGCAACGAGGAAGAGGGGCGTGACGAACAGCGTCGTCACGTAGCTGAACTGGTCGATCTTGGCGACGGTCGCCGCCATCGCGATGCCGAAGCCGGCGAAGCCGAGCGCGGTGGTGAAGCAGAAGAGCGGCACCAGCAGCATGCCGGGCGAGGGGTCGAGGCCGAAGCCGATCGTCACCAGCAGCGGGAAGCAGCCATAGAAGCCGGAGCGGATGCCAATCCACAGCATCTCCGCCGTGACCAGCTCCTCGACGTCGACCGGCGCCGCCAGGATCGCGTCATAGGTGTTCTGGAAGCGGTGCTTTACGAAGGTGCCGAACATCGCCGGCAGGGCGCTGGAGAAGATCACCGCCGTGGCAACCATGCCGGTGCCGACGAACTGGACGTAGGGGAGGCCGTCGACCTCGTCGACAAGGGTTGCGCTCAGCCCGAGGCCGAAGGCGAGCAGGTAGATGATCGGCTCGAGCACGCTGGAGAAGGTCGTGCCGCGCCAGTAGGTGCGGAAGTTGGCGACCTCGCGGCTCATCACGCCGGCGATCGCAGCCGGGTCCAGGCGCCTCACACGCACGGTTTGCGCGCTCACCGCGAGTTCCCGCGCCCCGCTCATTCCGCTTCCTCCCCGGTCAGCATCACGAAGACGTCCTCGAGCGTGGCGGCGCGATAGACGGCGTCTTCAGGCAGGGCGCCGTCGGCTGCGCGCTCGGCTCCGACGATCGCCACCGCCGGGCCGGCCTTGCGCACCCGCAGCCCCGTTCCCTCGGCGGCGCTCCGCACCTCGGTGAGGCGATCGGGCGGCCCGTAGACCTCGGCGGTGTGGGTTCCGGCGTGCTCGGCGATCAGCTCGGACGGTCGGCCGCGGCTGATGATCTTCCCCGCCGCCATCACGGCCACCTCGTCGGCGAGGCGCTCCGCCTCCTCGATGTAGTGGGTCGACATCAGGATCGTCTTGCCGCGGCTGCGCAGGTTGTCGATCAGCGACCACAGCTCGGTGCGGATCTGCGGATCGAGGCCGACCGTGGGCTCGTCGAGCAGGAGCAGCTGTGGGTCGTGGACCAGCCCGCGCGCCAACAACAGGCGGCGACGCATGCCGCCGGAGAGCTCGTCAACCGCATCGCGGCGCCGCTCGCGAAGGCGCGCGAGATCGAGCGCGCGGTCGACGGCGCCCCTGACGTCCTTGACGCGGTACAGGCGTGCGAACACAGCCAGGTTGTCCTCGACGCTGACGTCGACGTCGAGGTTGTCGAGCTGCGGTACCACCCCCATCTTCGCCCGCGCGGCCTTGGCGTCGGCGGGCAGCTCGTGCCCCAGCACGTGCAGCTCGCCCGCGTCGGGGATCGCCTGTCCGGTGAGCAGCCGCATCGTCGTCGACTTGCCGGCGCCGTTGGGGCCGAGCAGGCCGAGGCAGATGCCCTCCGGCACCTCGAGGTCGAGTCCGTCCACCGCCGTGATCGGCCCGAAGCGCTTGTGGACTCCGCGAAGCTCTATCGCCGCCATGGTGCGATTCTCGACGATCGTCGCTGCCGGCAGCGCTCAGGCTTCGGCCAGGCGCTCGGCGAGCCAAAGGTCGCAGAGCCAGTCGGACTGCTCGCCGCCCTTGCGGGCGACGACGATTCCCTCCGGCCCGCCCTCGACGTCGGTCTTCTTCGAGCGGGCGGAGAACTCATGCGAGGGCTCGGCGATCTTGACCTCGCTGGAGCCGCCTTCGAGGCGCACCGTGACCTGCCGCCCGTGGCGCTCGCCGCTGAGGACCAGCGCACCGCGGATCTTCGGGCCCACGCGGCCGGTGACTGCGTCGCGCGTCTCGATGCTCACCGTGGGTCGCTCGGTCACCTCGAATCCGAGCGGCGCCATTGCCCTGCCCACGTTCTCATAGCCCTTTGCCATCTCCCCGCCCGGCGCGACCGCGCGGATGCTGCCGTAGATCGCGGCGATCGCGATCAGCGGCCCGCCGATCAGCAGCGGGACGAAGCTCTCGAAGAGATAGATCGAGGGAACGGTGAGGAAGATCAGCAGCGTCACCACCATCCCCAGCCGCAGGCTGCCGCGCGCTGCACCCCACATCTCAGCGCGGGCGCGGATCGCGTCATTGTCGATTGGCTTGATGGCGAGCGCTGCCCACAGCTCGGGCTCGGCCATCGTCGTCGGGTTTTCGATTTCCCCTCCGGTTTCGGCGACTGCCCGCGCGGTTGCCCTGGCCCCGCTGCTTGCGGTGCGCTCGAGGTCTCCCCTCTGCAGGGTGAAGAGGATCGCGAAGTAGATCGCGAGGACGCCGAAGATCAGCCCGTAGGCCGGCTTGGGGTCGGATTGGCCGCTGCCCAGCGTCAATCCGATCGCCACGCAGGCGCCTGCGACCACGAAGAGCCCGACGATCCCAAACCACGCGGAGCGCTTGAAGCCGCCGGACATCGGCCGCCAGCCTAGTGACTCAGGTCACTACCGCAGCGGCGGTAGAGAATCCAGGAGTCGTTGCGAGCGACCTGGCGGAAGCCGGAGGGGACGTCACTCTCGAAGCGGGCGGGATCGTTGGGGTCGAGGATGAAGTTGTGGATCACGAACTCGCTCGCGGGGGCGAGGAAGTAACCGCGCGAGGGTTGGCGCTGCTCGCTGGAGCTGACGATCCGGGTCGGCCGCACGTCGAGATCGAAGGCGAGGCGGGGGACCGCCCGGTGGTTGGGCACAGAGATCGGCTCGCAGAGGGGCTCGAAGCCCCCCGAATCGGCGAGGTCGTTCAGGTCGTTCTCGATTTTCGCCTGGTTGGTGAGGTCGGTGTCGACCCGGTGCAGCAGGTCGTACTGATTTGGACCCCAAACGACGAACATCAGGGCGACCACGGCGGCGAAGACCTGCCACGCTCGCCGCCAGGGATGACCGGGCTCCAGCAGCCGCCAGCCGAGCATGGCGAGGGCCGCGAAGACCGCGAGGATCGCGGCGGCGAGCATCGTGTAGCGGGGAATGATCGCCAGCCCGGCGCAGGCGAGGACCGCGAAGGCGCCGAGCGCCAGCGCGGCCGCCGCGATGCCTACTGAACCGTTTACCCCCACATATGGGGGTAAACGGTTCAGTCGGCGCCCGCGTCGCATCAGCCCCAGGGTGAGGACGATGCCGCCGAACCCCCCGACCATCCCCGGCCACTGCAGCACTTCGCCGAGGCGGCGCGGTCCATACAGGATGAGGTCGACCGGCCCGGTCTGCCGCTCCAGCGTCTCCACCGTCTCGCGGGTGCCGGTGAACGAGTATGTCGGTGAGCCGGCGGTGACCCAGTCGAACAGCGCCCAGAGAATTGGGGCCGCCAGCGCCAGTGCGATCAGGGCCGCTCCGTGGGAGGAGAAGAGGACACTCCTCGCTCGGACAAGTGCCGGCCTAATTAGGCCGGCACTTTGAGTATCCGCCCGTTCGAGGGGTGTCCTCTTCTCCTCTTCAGGGTCGTGCGCCGGTCGCTCGGGTGCCAGTGCCAGATATGCCAGATATGCGACTGAGAAGAGCCAAGCTTCTGGGCGGAGCAGGCCGGCTAGAGCGAGCAGCGCTAGGACCAGCCACTCCTTACCCAGCCCATTCCCTTGGGGCGTTTCCTGCCTGCGGGTTTCGATCACCAAGGCGCCGAGGACGAGCGCGATATAGGGGAGATCGACGTAGGCGCGCAGGCCGTTGGAGAGGAAGGGCGCGCGGGTGAGGACGATCAGCGCCGCGACGACGCCGATCGGCCGGTCGAACCACAGCGACCCGAGTCGGTAGACGAGGTAGCCGATCAACCCCAATGCGGCGTAGGCGATGACCATCGTCACGTCGATCGCGCCGCTCCCCAGCGGCGTTGCGAGGAGGCCGAACAGCTCCGCCAGCGGGTGCGGGGTAGGGGGAAGCGCGGCGCCCATGTCCGGGCTCATGCCGTG
The DNA here is from genome assembly GCA_036381235.1 of Solirubrobacterales bacterium. Taxonomy (GTDB): domain Bacteria; phylum Actinomycetota; class Thermoleophilia; order Solirubrobacterales; family 70-9; genus DASVDE01. The sequence continues at coordinate 8,787 of DASVDE010000008.1, forward strand.
CGCCATCTCCGACCCCCAGAGAAGGGAGTAGATAGTGTCGTAGTTGGGGAAGCCGTAGGGGAAGAGCAGCAGCAGGACCGCCGTTGTGGCGGCGATCCAGGCGGCGGGCGTGAGCCAGTTACGGGCCCTGGTCGGCACCGGCGCAACCTACAGAGGAGCGCCGCCGCCAAGCCCACGGGCGGCGCGGGGCCCGCAGATACACTGGCCGCAGTGCCGCCGAGCAGCGAATCGACCTCCCTCTACCGCCGTCACCGCCCCGGCTCCTTCGACGAGGTGGTCGGCCAGCAGCACGTGGTCCGCACCCTGCGCAACGCGGTCGAGCGCGACAAGGTCCATCACGCCTATCTCTTCGTCGGCTCGCGCGGGACCGGAAAGACCTCGATGGCGAAGATCCTCGCTCGCTCGCTCAACTGCGAGCGTGGCGGTCCCACCGTCACCCCCTGCGGTGAGTGCGAGTCCTGTCTGACGATCGCCGCCGGTACCTCGATGGATGTGATCGAGATGGACGCCGCCTCCAACCGCTCCGTCGACGACGTCCGCGACCTGCGCGAGCGGGTCGCCTACGCCCCCGCTGGCGGCCGCTGGAAGGTCTACATCCTCGACGAGGCGCACATGCTGACCAAAGAGGCGTGGAACGCGTTCCTCAAGACCCTGGAGGAGCCGCCGCCCAACACCGTCTTCGTCCTCGCCACCACCGAGGCGCACAAGGTGATGGCGACGATCGCCGACCGCTGCCAGCGCTTCGACTTCCAGCGCCCCTCGCTGGAACAGATCTCCGAGGTGCTGGAGCGGGTCGCCGCGGCGGAGGGGCTCCAGATCGAAGAGGGGGCGGCGACGATGATCGCCCGCTCGGCCTCGGGCAGCTTCCGCGACGCCCTCGGCACCCTCGACCAGCTGGTTGCCTTCGGTGGCGACAGGGTCGCCCTCGACGACGTGCTGGAGATCTTGGGGGCCGCCGACGCCGAGCTCTTGTTTGAAGCCGTCGATTCGGTGATCGCGGAGGACCCCAGGGCGGTGCTGCTCGGGGTGGAGAAGATGGCGCGCTCCGGCCGCGACCCCGCCCAGTTCGCCCGCGACCTCCTGGCCCACCTGCGGCACCTGCTGGTCACCCAGACGATCGGCGAGGTTCCCGACACCTTTGTGATCACCGCCGCCGACACGGACCGTCTCGCGGCACAGGCGTCGGCGATCGGCACCGCCACCCTGGTTCGCACGATCGACGAGCTGGCGGCGGCGCTGACCGCGGTTCGTGAGGGCGACGACGCGCGCATGGCTGTCGAGATAGCCCTCCTCAAGGCCGCCCGCCCCGACCTCGATCCGTCCACCCAAGGCCTGCTCCGCCGGATCGAGCGACTCGAGCAAGGGATGGGGGGGAACGGGCCGCGGGTCCTGTCGGAGGGTGAGGGGGGCACTGCGGGCGGGCCACGGTCCGTCCTCGACCCCCCTCACCCTCCACCACCCGCCGCAGATTCCCCACCGATTGAGGAGTCCGATCCAGCCGCTCCTGAAGCGGACGCTCCTCCCGCGGGTGGCGCCGTAGGGGGCACCGTCCCCGAGGAAGCTTCAGCTACCGCAGGGGGCGGGTCCCCTGCGGCGACAGGACCCGCGGGCAGAAGCGCTATCGATTTAGAGCAGGTGGTTCGAATCTGGCCAGCTGTGCTCGAAAAGCTGCGGGAGACGAGCCCTGCTCTGGCAGCGACGTTCGATGGCGCCCAGCCCACTGGATTGGAGGAAGACACGGTGAAGATCGGGTTTCCGGCTGACGCCACCTTCAACAAGCGCAAGGCCGAGGCCCCGGACAAGCGCGAGCTGATGGCCGAAGCGCTGGAGGCGGTTCTCGGGGCGAAGCTGCGCCCTATGTATGTGCTGCTCGACGGGGAGGCTGCGCCGGAGGAGTCGGCGCGGGAGGATGTCGATCACGATGCGCTGGTCGAGAAGCTGAAGAACGAATTCGATGCGGAGGAGGTCAGTTAGGTGGCGAGAGGCGGCGGTCCCGGGGGCTTCGACATGAACGCGATGCTGAAGCAGGCCCAGCAGATGCAGGCCGAGATGATGCAGGCGCAGGAGAAGCTCAAAGACGAAATCGTCGAGGCGAGCGCCGGCGGCGGCATGGTCAAGGTGAAGGTGAGCGGCGACCTCGTCCTCAAGGAGATTTCCATCGACCCCGAGGCGATCGACCCCGAAGACGCCGAGATGCTGTCCGACATGGTGCAGGCCGCCGTCAACGAGGGTCTGCGCGCCGCCCAGGAGCTGGCCGCCGCGAAGATGGGAGGGATCGCGGGCGGCCTCGGTGGTGGGGCCGGCGGCATGGGCGGCCTCGGCCTCCCAGGAACTTGAGCGCCGAAGGGCCGGCGCCCCTCGCGCGCCTCGTCGCCGAGCTCTCCCGGCTGCCCGGGATCGGCCAGCGCACTGCGCAGCGCCTCGCCTTCCACCTGCTGCGCGCCCCCGACGAGGAGACGACTGCGCTCTCCGAGTCAATCCGCGAGGTGAAGGAGAAGGTCGGCCTATGCGAGGAGTGCTTCAACCTCTCGGAGGGCCCGCTCTGCCGGATCTGCGCCGATCCTGGCCGCGACCGATCGCTGATCTGCGTCGTCGAGGAGCCCGCCGACGTGATCCCGATCGAGCGCACCCATGAGTATCGCGGCCTCTACCACGTGCTCGGCGGCGCCCTCTCTCCCATCGACGGCATCGACCCCGAGGACCTGAAGATCGCCGAGCTTGTGCGCCGAGTCGAGGGCGGGGAGACGCAGGAGATCATCCTCGCAACCAACCCCACCACCACCGGGGAAGCGACCGCGCTGCACATCGCCGAACGGCTGCGCGGCAAGGTCGCCGTCACCCGCCTTGCCAGCGGCTTGCCGGTGGGCGCCGACCTCGAGCACGCCGACGAGGTGACGCTTGGCAAGGCCCTCGCCGGCCGCCACAGCGTTGACTGAGGCGTTGGAGTAGACACGTTTCCTAGACGGACGTCGCTTCGCAAATTGCGACTTTTTGAAGATCTGCCGTCCGCCTTAAGCGCCAAGGTCTCGGCGTGGCGGCCAAAGACACCATCAAACCGGAGTCCCCCACCGAACAGCTCGCCCGCGAGCTGTTCGCCACCACCGCTCAGCATCTCGCCGACGAGTTTGTCGCTGCGGCGACAGCCGCAGTCGCCGCAATCCGCGAGCCGGAGCAGCCTCAAGCAGATCTCGAGCCGCTCTCAAATCTCTATCGACAGGAGAGGATGCGCCACTATCTCGACCAGTTGGTCGAGACCCATCGCCGCTATGGGCATCCCTTCAGCATCGCCATCTTTGACATCGAGGGGCCCGGGACGCGAAACGGCGCCGATGGACAAGCGGCGGAGGCGCCGGAGATCGTCGGCGAGGCGCTGCGAGACAGCATTCGGCTGGTCGACGAGGCCTTCCATCTGGAAGAGAACGCCTTCTGCGTGCTGGCTCCCTACCAGGACACGGTCGGCGGGGTGCAGATGACGAACCGGCTGCATCGCAAGCTGAATGAGCTGGAAGCGGCCGGGGGTCTGAAGATCGGCGTCGCCGCCGGCGTCGTCGCCTGCCCGGAGCACAGCACCGACGCCGAGGATCTGCTGCGCAAGGCCGACGAGGCGATGTGGCGTGCTCGGGCCGTCGGCCAGCCGGTAGGCGTCGGCGTCTTGCAAGATCGCTGACAGATTCGCGAATTTCGTCCATAACTTGCGTAAACCTGGATATCGGGTGGGAGAATCCCGCTCACGCGGCGAAACACTCTCCGCGACGGATATGCCCGGGATCAGGACAAACGCAGCAGCCGAGGTGCTCGGCGTCAGCCCCAACACGCTTCGCAGCTGGGAGCGCCGCTACGGCTACCCGAAGCCCAAGCGCACCCCCGGCAACCACCGCAACTACGAGCTGGTCGAGCTGCAGACGCTGCGCGACGCGCTCGCCCAGACCGGCAACATCTCCTCGGCGATCGAGCTGGCGCGCCAGCGCCAGTCGGCGCCGGCCAGCGGCGACAGCCTACTCGCCGCATTCGAGAGCTTCGACGAGGACGCCGCCGCTCGCGCGGTTGAGGAGAGCCTGGCGCTGCGTCCGCTGGAGCGCACGGTCGAGGAGCTGCTGCTGCCGGCGATCGACGCGCTGGCTTCCGATCCCGAGCGCGAAACGGAGCTGGAGTTCGCCAGCCGTTGGGCTACCGGCTGGCTGCATGGCGCCCGCCGCCTCGCCTCCACGGCTTCTCGCCCGGCCGGGATCCTGCTGCTCGATTCCAGCCACGGCGCCGACGCGGAGTCGGTACACGTCCAGGCTCTCGACCTCGCGCTGCGCCGCGCCGGCTTCCGGGTGCTGATGCTCTCCACCGAGCTCGGCGACGAGCGATTGCAGCGCGCCCTCGGCGCGCTCGACCCGACCGCGATCGTTCTTTGCGGCCCCGGTGCCGAGACCGTCGACACCGTCCAGCTCGTCCGCAAGATCCGCGAGGCCGGCTTCGACGCTCCCCTCTTCGGCTTCCGTGCCACCGGCTTGATCGGCGACGCCGTCCCCTCGGCCGGCGAGACCCCCAGTGCTGTCACCGGGATGCTGAACGCGGACCTGCGCCGCCGCGCCACCCAGGCTTTCGCCTAGCTAAAGCCGCCGGCAGGCGCGGCTGTTATCCGAATCTTCTCCATTTCGAAACAGGCGATTCACCGCTTCGCCACGCGGCTGGGGGATCGTTTCGCGGGATGCTGGTCGAGTCGCATACCTCGCCGTCTCCGCATGACGCCCAACGAATAGCGAACCTGGAGATCCGCCCCGCCGAGCTCCAGGTTTTGGTCGACGGGCGGCGGGCGGGGCTGACGGTGCGCGAGTTCGAGCTGTTCTTCGTCCTCGCCAAACGCCTCGACAGCGTCGTCCAGCGACCCGAGATCTACGAGCTGATGTGGGGCGGAGAGATGCCGCGGCGCGACCGCTCGGTCGACGTGCTGGTCCGCAAGGTGCGCGGCAAGCTGGAGACTGTGGCGCCGGGCTGGCGCTACATCCACACCCACTTCGGCATCGGCTACCGGTTCTCGCCAGAGCGGATCCGGTAGCCCGGTCGATGACCGCTCGAGTATTGCCGCGCCTGCTCCGGCGGCTGGCAGCCGCCGTTTGCGCGCTGGCGCTCATGGCACCCGCCACGGCGAGCGCTGTCGTCTCTGAGGTGCAGCTGATCGACGGGCCTAGCGCCGATGTGATCGACGTCGCCGACGCGGCGATGTCAGAGGATGGCAGCGGCGGCATCGTTTACCTGAAGCGAGTCGACGGTCGCAGCCACGTTTATGCGGCGCAGTTCCGCGACGGCGTCTGGCGTCCGTCCCGCCGGGTCGACACCGGCCAGGACTTCGACTCCAGCTGGCCGCGGATCGGGGCCGGCGACGGCGGCCGGTTGATCGTCACATGGGTGCAGGAGTTCGGCATAGAGAGCGATCGGATGTTCTCGGCGACCTTGGACCCCGGCGCGACCGGCTTTCAGGACCCGGTGCCTGTCGACTTCAACGTCGGCGAGGCGACCTCGACCTATCCAGATCTGGCAATGAACCGCGGTGGACAGGCATACCTCGTCTACCGGGTGGTCACCGACACGAGCAACTCCAACCCGCCCGGCTACATCGGCGCCGACCTTCGTGTCGCCCGCTACGGCAGCCGACTCTGGTCGATTCTGGGGACTCCAATCGATCGCAGCATCACGACTCCGGTTCGACAGCCGACCGAGGAGAATGCCCCCGAGGTCGGCATCGACGTCCAGGGCCAGGCTGTCGTCGCCTGGCAGGAGCCCGACGACGAGTTCGTCGACCGCGTTTGGGCGCGGCGAATCTTCGGCTCGAGCACCGGGATTCCGCTCCAGGTCAGCCCATCCAGCTGGGACGGAGCGCCTCTGCGCGGTCCGGCCGACGCCTTCTCGCTCGATGTCTCCGGCTTCGGCCAGGCGGCGGTTGCTTTCCGCCAGCAGCCGGGGCAGGCGAGCAAGCTAGACGCGGCGCGCGTGATGGTCAACGAGATGCCTGACGTCTTCTCTGAGAAAGCCGGTGCCTTCGGCCAGGCGCAGCTGGTCGATGGCGGCGCACGCGACGCTCCCGGGGTGCCGAGCGTCGCTGTCGACTCCCGCAGCCTATTCGTGGTGGGGATTGGCTCGGGCAACGACTCGCTGCTCGGCTCCGGCGATGACGCTGCCGTCGAGCCTGTCGAACGCCTCGATGTTGGGGGCAGCTCGGTTCCCGGCACCCCGCTGGTCGACCTGGCCAAGACCGGCGCAGCGGTTGCGGCCTGGGGCGAGCTGCGGGGTGTCACAGGCCTGGTCGGCGTGCAGGAGCGCCGCGCCGATGGCGTAGTCGAGCCGACCTGGCTGAGCGCTGCGCATGGCGGCGCGGTCGGGCGGCTGGCGATGGGCGGCTCCGGCCTGGGCGATGCGATCGTCGCCTGGCAGCAGGGGAACGGGGCAAACTCCCAGGTTGTCGCGTCCGTGGTCGATGCGCCCCCCGATCCGTTCCTCGTCCTGCTGCCGACCGGCTGGCAGCGCAAGCCGGGGATCAGGATCGCCTGGGACCATGCCCTCAACGCGATCGGCCGTGTCCGTTACTCGGTCAGCGTCGACGACGAGCCGGTGCTCGAGAATCGAAAGGGGCTGCAGGCCCGGCTGCGGCCCGACGACATCGGCAACGGCCGTCACCGCATCCAGATCTTCGCGACCGATGACTCCGGCCAGGAGACGGGCAGTCGTGTCGGGCGCCTGCTGGTCGATCGGCGCGCCCCAGGGGTGAGGTTGCGGCGGCACGGGAGGGGGCTCACGGCGATCGTCTCCGACGGCAGCCGGCGAGCGGGCTCAGGCCTGCGGCGAAACTCGGTCAAGGTCAACTTCGGGGAGCGAGGCGGGGGGAAGGCCTCAGCCTCCGCGCGCATGCCCGGCAAGCGGGAGAGGAAGAAAGGCAAGAAGCGCGCGGTGGTGGTGCGCGTCAAGCACGTGTTCAGCCACGCCGGCTGGTTCCTAGTCCGCGTCAGCGCCCGCGACCGAGCCGGAAATCCGACGAAGTTCAAGCGAAGGGTTCGGATTCGGTGAGACGCCCCTGTCTTGCCATAGCGATTGTCCTGCTCTCCCTTCCGGCACCTGCGGGGGCCTTCTACGGCAACGCCGCAGACGACGTCCCGGGGGCCCAGCTGATCTCCGCCGATTACGCGCGGCTCGAGCAGGGAGACGACACGACCGCGTTTGCGGCGATCTCGGCGGATGGGCGCTACGTGGCGATCCAAACTCGCGCCCGCAACTTCTTCGCCGACGACGATCCTGACCCGCCGGGGAAGTACCGGGGCGGTGGCCTCTTCCGCTTCGACATGGAGACCCGGGCGCTGGAGAAAGTTGCCGACGGGGACCTGTTCGACGAAGGCGACAACTCGTTCCTGCGGCGCGGCGCGTCGAATCCGTCGATCAGCGCCAGTGGCCGTTACATCGCCTTTGCCACCGCTGAGTCGCTGATCGCCGCGGACACGAACGACAACGTCGACGTTTACGTGCGCGACATGGCGATCCCGGTCTCCAGCCCAGGTGCCTTCGATCTCGTCTCCGCCCGCGACGGCGGCGATGTGCCGGCGAGCTACGGGCCGCCGGCGTTCCCCTTCCCGGGGAGCAATCCTGGTGCCGACGTCTCGCGCGGAGTGGCAATCAGCGCCGACGGCCAGAAGGTGGCGTTCCAGACCACCGCGCCCTCCGACCTGCCGGCCGGTCCGACCAGCGACGTGCCAAGCGGCCAGGTCTTCCTGCGCGACCGCGCGGCAAACACTACGACGCTGGTCACCGCCGAACGGGACTCGGGCAGCGGCGAGATGCTCGACGAGCCGGCAGGGGGCGCTTTCGGAGCCGCGCTCAGCGCCGACGGCACGACTGTCGCCTGGACCGGCGCCAATGCGGCGGCTCAGACCCGCTTTCTCGGTGGAGAGAATCCCGATCCGAGCTTCTACTACTACCTGTGGCGCCGGATGGCCGACGGGCCCAGCACACAGACCCGGCGGATCACCGGCCTGACGGATCCCGACGATCCCACCTGTCCGCCCGGCGCGACCACCGACTTCGATCAGTTCTCGACCGGCCCCTGCTATGGGCCGTTGACCGACCAGGAGTCGAACCGGGCCAGCATTGCCGACCAGCTGCCGACCCTCAGCGGCGACGGCTACAGAGTCGCCTTTCTGACCGGATCGGGCCCCCGTCCGCAGGCCTTCACCGGCCCCGGCCTCGATCTGTATGTGACCGACATGCATTTCGGCCTCAGTCGAAAGGATGCGACGGTCGAGTTGACCCGCGACGCCGTCGGCAGCGACCCGGCGACGAGCCCGGCCCTCAACAGCATCGCCATCTCGCCCGACGGGCGCTACCTGGCGATGACCACGGCTCGCACCAAATTCACGCACCCGGCGCTGCAGCTCGTCGGCGACCCCCGAGCCGTTCCCGGTCCCCGCGAGCTGTACGTGGCCGATCTCCAGGGCCGCACGATCGAGCGGGTGACGCACTCGATCTCCGGTGGCGACGTCAACGGCGATGTCCTCAACGGGATAACGATTTCCAGTGGCGGTGCCCGCGTCGCCTTCACCTCGACTGCCGGCAACCTCTTCTTCGGAGACGCAAATCAACGCGTCGACGCCTTCGTCGCTACGCGGCGGCCCGATCCGGAGGCTGGGCCGCCGGAGGAAGGGCCCAACGACGGCGGTCCGGACGCGACGATCGAGGTCGAGGGCGACGCCCCCCAGATCGGCGTCCGGGCGAAATCGGAGGCCGGCGGGAAGATCGTGCTCACCGTGTCGGTTCCCGCCGCGGGGGGCGTGAAGGCAGTTGCGAGGGCCCGCGCCGGGAGGCCACGCAAGCTGCGCACCCTGGCAACCGCCACGGCTCGCGCCGAGGGGGTTGTGCGCAGCGACGTGCGCCTAGTCCTGCGCCCGGTCGTCCGCTATCGGGGAGAGCTGCGCGGGCGTGGGGAGATTCGCGGACACGTGGTTGTCAGCTATGTCGCCTCGCGCGGCGCCCGCCGCGCCAGCGCCTCTTTGAGGGTCGTCTTTCGCCAGAAGTCGAGGTCGGGACGACACCGTCGGGACGCCCGGAAGTGAACCCCCGGTGACCTACTGGAGACGATTCGGTTACAGCGTTGATAACGAGCTGTGACGCGTTCGTAGAAGTGTTGTGAACCGGCTTGACAGAGCCATATCCGGCTGACCAATCTGGCGGCGCAAGGTTCAGTCGATGAAAGGAACGAGTCATATGAGCCGCTCTCTCAGCGCCCCCCGATGGGGCTCGAGCGTCGCCCTGGCAGGGGTTCTCGCCCTGGCCTTGACGGCACTCGCGGCAGTCGGTCTGGCATCCCAGGCCAGCGCAGCATTCACGACGGGCAAATGCGCCGGAGACGACATCGCCGGGAACGGCGCGTCGTTCGCCCGCGACGCCCAGAACTTCATCTTCCAACCGGGATTCAAAGACAGCTATTGCGGCGACACGCCGTTCTCCGGCAGCCAGGCTCCGGTTATCACCTACACGGCCGACGGCAGCGGCGCCGGCCGGGCGGCGATGATGGTTCGCACACCCGGGGGGTCGCGGTTCGGGGGCTCCGACGAGCCGCCGAGCGCTCTCGACATCCAGAAGATGAACACCGGCGTCGGCTCCGGCGGCGACCCGGCGGCGGATGCCGATCCGACGGACAACGGAGTCATCCACGTCATTCCGGCTGCGGTTGGCGCGGTCGCGCCGCTGGTCAACTTCCCGAACGCCTGCGATGTCAACGACCTGCCCGCAGCGGCTAAAACGCCGGAGCAGGATCTCGACATCGATTCCGTCCCCGACGACGTGGTCAGGGTTCGGTTCACAAAGGCTCAGTTCGAGGGCATCTGGGCGCAGGACTCGGGCTCTCAGAATTGGGATCAGGTCTTCCCGGATCTCGCCGCCCATTGCTCCAACGTCCCGATCATTCGCGTGGTTCGCTTCGACGAGTCCGGCACCACCTACGCGTTCAAGGACGAGCTGAGCGCGATCGACCCGGCCGAGGGGTGGCTGACCACCTACTCCTTCGGCGCCAATCAGACGAAGGAGTGGCCGGGCGCCACATACGGTGAGCGTCACAGCGGGTTTGACGACTGCCCAAACCTGACGACCCCCGACCCGAACGACTATCTGAACGGGCCCGGCATCCAGGACAACGCCATCGATCACCTGACCAGCGGCTGCTCGAACGGCAACGGGGCCCTGGTCACGAAGCTGATCGGCACCGACGGGTCTGTCGGCTACTCCGACATCTCGACCGCCCGCACCGCCAGCCCATCGCTGACGATCACCCCCGAGGCAAACGACAACGACACCTACTGGACGCAGCTGCCGGACGGCACGGAGCCGACTCCCGTGTTCAGGGAGCCGACCTCGGACCCGAACGGGTTCCGCTCGGACGGCAACAAGGGCGCCAATTGCGGCGCCGCGGTGTTCCACAACGGCACCGGCGGCGATCCCCTGCCGAGCACGCTGCAAAGCTGGTCGAACGTCAGCGGCGTCAACTCGCCGGGCGCCTACGGCATCTGCACCATCACCTACGGGCTGGTGTTCGACGACAACGCTGACGTCTGGGGCAGCTCAGCCGCGGAAGAGTCGAAGGCTCGCACGGTCAAGGACTACTGGGAGAACATCGTCTCCAGTCCCACCCAGAATGCGTTGCCGGCCAAGGACTATTCGCCGCTGCCGGCGGACATCCTCACGATCTCGCGTGCCGGGGTCGACGCGGTCGACTGGAACAAGGGACCGGGCACCGGTGGAGACGGAGGCGGCGGTGGCGACAACACGCCTCCTCCGGCCGACAACGGCGGTGGCAGCACACCACCGCCACCGCCCAGCAACCGGTTCTCGCTACCGCGCAAGTCGATCTCGTCCAAGACCGGCGGGGCGACCGTCTCGGTCAAGCTCCCCGGCCCGGGCAAGCTCGAGCTGCTCGGCACCGCGAAGGTCGGCAAGAAGAAGATCAAGGTCGGGCGAGTGCTGTTGATCGCCAACAAGGCGGGCACCTTTGACCTGACGCTTAAGCCCAGCGCGGCGGCGAAGAAGGTGCTGCGCAAGAAGGGCAAGCTGAAGGTGTCGCTGGAGCTCACCTTCACGCCCAACGGCGGCACGGCCTCGAGCTCGACCAGCTCACTGACGCTGAAGCTCAAGAAGCAGCACGGTGGCAGGCGCCGGTAGGAGTCGGCGTCCGGCGCTGAAGCGCCCACAGGTGGAGTTCCGCGACGTCGCCCGCAGTGTGGGCGACGTCGCGGCGTCTGTGGGGCGCTGGTTCGCCAAGGACCCGCTCAACACGCTTCTGATCGTCGCCTCGATCGGGCTGACGGTCCTCTTCTTCAGCCTGCTCGGCGACATCCAGCCGAGCACCGGCGGTGAGCGGGTGCCGCTCAGCCGCGCCTTCAAGCTGGCCGAGCAGAAGAAGATCGCCGAGGCGACGCTGCTCGATCAGGACGCTCGCGTTCTGATCGACACCAAGGACGGATTGCATCTCTACGCGGCCTATCCCGAATCCGACGCCCAGACCTCCTCGCTCGTCAAACAGCTGACCGAGAGCGGCGCCGTGGTCCTCGTCGACCAGCAGTGGGACAAGCCGGCGAAGCAGATCGTCGTCCAGTTTCTGATCCCGATCCTGCTGCTCGTCTGCCTCTTCGTGTTGTTCACGCGAATCGGCCAGGACGGCGGTGCGGGCGCCTTCGCCGGCTTCTCGAAATTCACCGGCAAGGGCCGCAAGCGCGGCGCCGAGGCGCCCGACCGCACCACCTTCGACGACGTCGCCGGCGCCGGCGAGGCGGTAGCGGAGCTGCGTGAGATCCGCGACTACCTCGCCGATCCGACGAAATACGCCGCGGTCGGCGCACGCGCCCCGAAGGGCGTGCTGCTGGTCGGCCCCCCCGGCACCGGCAAGACGCTGCTCGCCAAGGCAACCGCCGGAGAGGCCGATGCGGCCTTCTTCTCGCTCTCAGGGTCTGACTTCGTCGAGTCCCTAGTGGGAGTCGGCGCCGCGCGCGTCCGCGACCTCTTCGCCAAGGCGCGCAAGCAGGCGCCGGCGCTGATCTTCATCGACGAGCTCGACGCCGCCGGGCGCAAGCGCGGTGCCGGGGTCGGCCAGGGCAACGACGAGCGCGAGCAGACGCTGAACGCGCTGCTGGTCGAGATGGACGGCTTCGGCGGCGATTCCGGCATCGTCGTGTTGGCGGCCACCAACCGCCCCGACGTCCTCGACCCGGCGCTGCTGCGGCCGGGCCGTTTCGACCGCCAGGTAACTGTCGACGTTCCCGACGTGCATGGCCGCCTCGACATCCTCACCCTGCACTGCGCCGGGCGGTCGCTTGCCCCCGGCACTTCGCTCGAGGAGATCGCCAAGCTCACCTCCGGCTTCAGCGGCGCCGAGCTGGCCAACGTGATCAACGAGGCGGCGCTGCTGACCGTACGCGCCGGCGGGGTCGAGATGGACCAGGCGATGCTGGAGGAGGCAATCGACCGGGTCATTGCCGGCCCGGCTCGCAAGAGCCACGTGCTGAGCGCCGAGGAGCAGTGGGTGATCGCCATCCACGAGTCCGCGCACGCGGTAGTCACCCGCTCGATCGGGCAGAAGGTCTCCGCCCAGAAGCTCTCGATCGTCGCCCGCGGTCGCCAGCTGGGCACCGCGGCGAGCATGCTCGCCGACCGCGACGCCGTGGTGCTTCAGGAGCCGGACATGCACCGGCACCTGATCGCGATCGTCGCGGGCTACGCCGCCGAGAAGATGGAGTTCGGTTTCGTCTCCACCGGCGTTCACGACGACCTCCACACCGCCACCGGGATGGCGCGCCAGATGGTTGCTTCCTACGGGATGTCGGAGAAGCTCGGCCCGGTGACGATGGGGGAAAAAGAGGGTGAGGTCTTCCTCGGCGCCTCACTCCAGGAGCTTGGCCAGATCGGCCAGCACACGCTGGATCTGATCGACGGTGAGGTCGAGCGGATCGTCGGCGACTCGGTCAAGCGAGCGGAGGAGGTCCTCCGCGCCAACTGGAATGCCGTCTATGAGGCGGCCAACGCTCTGATCGAGCACGAGACGCTATCCGGTGTCGCCCTCGATGCGGTGCTGGCGACGGTGAAGCCAACTCTGCTCGACTTCGGCTCCGGGCAGGCGGAGGAAGCGCCGAGCCACAACGAGCATTTGCCGCAGAGGGAAGGTGAGTAGGGAGGCGACAACCGCGCTCGCAGCGCTTGCCGTCATTGTCGCGGCGCTGGTCCCGTCCACCGCCGGGGCCGCACCGATTTGGCGCCTGGAGCAGCCGCCGCCTCCGTCCGGAGCTCCGTTCAAGGTCCCGCTGGGGGCGCCCGGCGACCTTGAGTTCTGGGCGCCCAACCGCGGTTTGCTCTCGATCGAGGGCAACGACACGATCCCCCGCGGCCTCTACAGCTGGGACGGACAGAGCTGGCACCAGCTGGCAACCGTCTGTGGCGGGCCGGGCGACACGGCGCGGATCGCCTGGGCGGGCCCGCGCGAGTTCTGGGTGGTCAGCGAGCCCAGCCTGCCGCGCGCCGGATCGGGCCTCGCGCTCTGTCGTTTCAAAGACGGTCAGGTGGTCGGCTCCTGGAGCACGCGGATCGACGCCGTCGATCCCTTTCGCCAGATGGCGTCGGCAGCCTGCGACGGCCCGGAGGACTGCTGGTTCGGCGGGGTCGGCTCCCAGGACGCGCTCGGAGAGCGCGTCGGCGCCTTCCATCTGCACTGGGACGGCACCGACCTCGAGAGTGTCTATGGGCCACAGGGACGGTCGGTCAGCGACATGCAGTTCCACGACGGCGCGCTGTACGAGAGCACGCTCGTCGGGCGCTCTCCGGAGAACCGCACCGACCCCGTCGATCTCGCCGAGCCCGAGTCGGTTCCGCGCCTGCTGCACACGATCGACGCCGGTGCCTTCGAAAGAGATCAATTCGAGCCGGCGCCGCTCGTCGGCGTCCCGGCTGACGGCACTGAGCTGCTGGCGCTGGACAGCGACGGAACCGACCTGTGGGCGGTTGGAGGCGGAGCGGCGTCCGGCCCCGCGGCGCCCGACGGCGGCGCGGTCGAGCGCCCCCCGCTGGCGGCCCGCCTGCACGTCGGGGTCTTCGAGGAGCTGACCCTGAGCGGCGCGAGCTTCGGAGCGACCGATCGCTTCGGCGACGTGGCGGCGATTCCCGGCACCGGCGAAGCCTTCGCGACCGTCGTGCCGTTCGCCGACCGTCACAGCTCCAACAGCAAGGCGACGGTGGCTCTGATCGAGGCCGATGGGACGACCACGACCACGCGGCTGCCGGTCGCCGGCGCCGGGCGCGGCAGCGCCGCGCGGATCGCCTGCCCGGCGCCAAGCGACTGCTGGTTGGCCACTTGGGCGGGGTGGCTCTTCCATTACAGTGACGGCGCGCTGTTGGAGCGCGACACCGATCCCGCCTTCCAGGGGACGATCGAGTTCCGCCCCAACGAGTCGGCAGAGCAGTTCATTCCCGATCGGCTGCCCGTCGACGATTCCCAGCTGTTCGCGCCGCCGCCGCTGGAGCTGACCCCCAACGCGACGCCCCCGGCCAAGGTGAAGAGGCTGCCGGCGCTGCTGAAGCGGGTGCGCTCGCGCCTGCGCGGGTTGGTGCTGGTCGTCACCTTCACGGTGACGCGGCGAGCGCGGGTTCGGCTGATCGCCAAGCGGGCCGGGCGAACCGTCGCCCAAACACCGCGGCGCGTATTCGCCCCCGGTCGCCGCACGCTGCGCCTGCGCCTGCGCCGCGACCGCTACCCGACCCGCCTGGCGTTCAAGATCTCGGAGATCAAGAAGAAGTGAGCGGGCGGCTGCTCCACATCTCCGGTTTCGTCGCCCTGCTCCTCCTCGCCTTGGCGGTTGCGCCTCTCGGCAGCGGCCGCACCGCCGTGCCGCCGGTCGGGCCGTTGCCGCTGCTCGGCACTGCCGATCCGGAGATGACGCTGATGGGGGCGGCGCCCGCGGGTGAGGTCGGGGAGGCGTGGGGCTATCGCCAGCTCCCGCTCGCCGTAGGCGAGGTCCGGACCGGCACCCGCCTGCTCGACTTCGGGCCCAACCTCAACCCGGCCCAGCTCGACCCGCAACTTGCCTTCCTGCGTCACACCGACGCCAACGGCTGGCAGGTCTTCGACGTGCCCGTCGACGAATCCGGCCGGCCCTATCGCGGCCCGATCCCGAACTGGCTCTCGGCACGGATCACCAGGAGCGGCGGCGGCGTCCTGGTCGGCCGCGACACCCACCGACCAATCGACGAGCAGGTGGTGGCTCTCGTCCACGACCCGGGCGGCGATTGGCACGCGCTCGATGCTCCTCCGCCCACTGTGTTGCTGCCGGCCGACGGCGGCGCCCCCGCCGAGGCGTTGGCCGACGACCACGGTTCCGGCGCTGTCGCGGTCACCGCCTTCGACGAGGGCTCTCACACCGGCCTGCTCTTCGGGCCGCAGGGCCGCTCGGTCGCCGACGGGATCGTCCACTTCGACGGCCAAGACTGGACGCGTGAGCCGATCTGTCTCGGTGCCATCCTCACTCCCTGCGTTGCGCCCACCGTTCATCTCCGCATCCTGGCGATCGACGCGACCGGGCTCGGCAATGCCTGGGCGCTGGCCGAGTCGGATCCGTCCTTGGGTCGTTCGGCGGTCCTGCTCGAGCGCACCTCCACCCCCGTTGGTCCAGTATGGGTCGAGCATCCGCTTTCCGGCACTCCGTTCGCCGATCGCGACAATCCGGGCCAGGGGATTGCCGGCGCCGAGCCGATCGGCGGCGCGGCGCAGCCGCTGACCGTGACCGCCGACGGCGCCTGGATCGATCTGAGGGCGATGATCGACGAAGTCGAGGGTGATGTGACCCTCTTCTACGACACCGGCGCCGGAGCGGTGACCGGCTCCTGGTGCGACGCCGCCATCTGCGGCGGCCCGCTGGGAGTGAAATTCTCCCGCCAGGGCGGCTACCGCAGCTTCGCCTGGCCCGGCAGCGGCTTCGGCACCCGGATCGTCACCAACCCGCTCGACCCGGGCGGCGGCGAGGAGAGCAACCGCGGCACCTACCTGCGCTTTGCCGACGGCGTTTTCGCGCGGATGCCCGGTGGGGGCGGCAACTTCCGCGCCGGCGGCGCGTTTCTCAACGCCGACAGCGGCTGGCTGGAGGGGCCGGTGGAGATCTCCTCGAAGACCCCTCCAGCCGCTCTGCGCCCGTGGCCGGTTTCGGTCCGTGCCCCGCTGACCGACGTCACGGCTGCTCCGGGGACTGCTGTGGGGGGGATCGGCTCAGGCGCCCTCGCTGTCGGCGCCGACGGCTCTGTGGTTCGCTATGAGCCCGGCCGCGGTTGGCAGCGTGAGTTCCTGCTCTCCTCCAGCGGCAGCGTCAACAGGGCGACCCTGCGCGGCGTCGCCTGGCCCGAGCAGGGACACGCATATGCGGTCGGCGACCTCGGCGCGATGTGGCAGTGGAACGCCGTCGACGATCTCTGGATCCCGGACCCGGGCATCCCGATCGGCTTCGAGGGGAACCTGATGGATGTCGCCTTCGATCCCACCGATCCGTCTCGCGGTTATGCGGTCGGCAAGTCCGGCGTTCTGCTCCGCTACGGCAAGAGCTGGGATCAGGAGACGCTGCCGGCGGGGTATGAGAACGCCAACCTGACCTCGATCGCCTTCGCTGGCAGCGAGGCGATCGCTGCCGCCGCCGGCGATCTGCTCGTCAACGACGGCGGCGCCTGGCGGGTAGACGCCTCTGCCCACGCTCTGCTCGACACGGTTCGCGCCGGCGATCCACGGCTGCTTGCGGTCGCCGGGCTGCCCGACGGCGGGGCTGTTGCCGCCGGGCGCGACATCGTGATCGAGCGGGACGGGCCGGGGGCATCGTGGCGCTTCGCAAGCCAGCCCATCCCGGGCTCGACCGCGATCGCAGCTGCCGCCGTACGCGAGGGTGGCTCGGTGCGGGCGGTCGTCTCGGTCGTCCCACGACTCGTCTATCCGCCGGCTGACGATTTGCCGGACCCCGATCCGAACGCTCCGCCGCCGATTCCCCCACCCTTCGGGTTGCCCGGCGACGGCTATCTGCTGCGCGAAACGGCGAGCGGTTGGGAGGACGAGGAAAGAACCGCCTTCGCGGGCTCCGGCGACGATCGCCCGCTGAAGAGCGACCCGGTGCTCTCCCTGCTGCTCGATTCGAATGGCAGCGGCTGGGCTGTCGGGGGTTGGAGCGGTGACGCAGACTCAGCCGGACGCGGCTCATCGGCGCGCGGCGCCCGCGCGGTTCGAGAGCGGGTTCGGACCGCGGCCGTCTTCCGCTATGGATCCGGCGTCGAGTCTCCGCCGGCGACCGGGACCCAGCCGATCTCGGTGCCGGCGGGGCCGGTGCGGCTCGCGGTTGCCGGCCATGCGGAGTGCGACGCGCCCTGTGCCGACTTCGTGCCGCTGGGGCTTGGCCCCGATCGCACCCTGATGGCGGCGCTGCGCACGGTTGCCGGGATGCGGGGAGGCCCCGGTCCGCGCGCTCTCCTCTACACCGGCAACCGGGTCAAGAGCGGCCTCGGCGGCGCCGACGGGACCCGCTACGCGGAGCTGCTCGGCGCCGAACCGAGCCTGCCGGTCTTTCCGGCGCTCGGCTCCGACGACGCTTCCGATGGCGCCGGCGCCTTCGAGTCTGCTTTTGCCTCGTTTCCTGCGCCTCTCGGCTCCGGCGCCGCGCTCCCCGGCATCTCCACCACCGGCATCCCCGGCGCCGCGCCCGGCCCGGGGGCGCGCACCCACTACGCCTTCGACACCGAGGGCGCCGGCGGTCGGGTGCGGGTGGTCGTGATCGACAATTCGCTCGGCTCGCTTGCCGCTTCCGATCCGCAGCAGAACCCGCCGGAGGCCCAGCTCCCCTGGTTGGTGGGGGTGCTGGCTGATGCTCGGTCCAAGGGGATACCCGTGGTCGTAATGGGCAGTCGCAGCCTCAACACCAGCTTCACTCCGAAGCTCAACGTGGCAAACGACGGAGATCAGGTGGCGCGGGTGCTGGTCGATGGCGGCGCTTCGGCCTACCTCTTCGATCGCCCCGAGGAGAACCGGGCGATGCGAATCCCCGCCGGCGCCGCGGCGACGATCCCGAGCTACGGCACCGGCACGCTCGGCTATCGCTCGTCGATCGGCGGGGTGGTGGGCAGCGATTCCCCTGACTCGCTGTTCGGCGACAGCGGCGTCCTGCTGCTCGAGGTCGACGCCTCGCAACGCGACCCGAGCACCAACGTCGCGCCGGTCGCCGTGCGACTGATCCCGGTGATCGAGGATCTCTCGCTCGAGGCGACCGACGGCACGCTGCTGCGCCGCTCGCGCCCGGCTCTCTTCCGTGGCCTCGGCCGCCGCCCTCGCGGCGGCGATCGCTGGGGTCAGGCGTCGGCGGGGTCCGGCATCCCGAACCCGTCCGGCAGCGATCCCTACACCCTGTTCCCCCCAGAGCAGTGCTTGGTCGCCGGCTGCGCCGCGCGGCTCAACCCCGAGTACACCTTCACCTCCTCGGACCCCGACATCGCCGATTTCGTCCGTCAGGACCCGCTCTCGACCAACCTGCGCAAGCCCTTCCTGGACGAGAACGACAAGGTCGTCACCGACAACGCCTCCGGGTTGCTCTGCCCCTTCAACGCCGGCACCACGACGGTGACGATCAGCGCCGGCGGCTTCTCCTACTCCGAGCAGGTGACGGTGCTCGGCGGCAGCGTCCAGCGCCCCTGCGGCACCCGGCCGCTGCGGCCCGACCGTTTCAAGCGCGCCGCCTCTCTCGTGGCTCCGCCCGCGCCGCCTCCCCCGCCCCCTTCCTCCGCAGGCAACCCTCCGCTTGACTTCACCCCGCCACCTCCGCCGGCCCCACCGGCGAGCCCACCTCCGCCTCCTCAGCCGCCTCCGCCTCCGCCACTGCCGGCTGACGCGTTCATTCCGCTTGCGGCGGGTCTCTCGGCCAACGTTCCCTCGATCGTTCCGCCGCCTCCGCCGCCGATCGTGCGCCCGCTTCCGCCCGGTGGGGCGCCGGCCCGGACCTACCAGGTCGAGGAAAGGCGTGAGGAGGAGGCGGCCATTGAGGAGTCCCAGGCCTTCTCCCGCTACGCGCACGACGACGGCGGCTTCACCGTCCCTCCCTACCTGCTCGGGCTGATCCTGATTGCCGCGATTGGGGGCGCTTCGGTGCGGGGTGGCCCCGGCGCCCGCCGCCGCACGCGCCCGATTCCAGCTCCCGCCCTCACCTCTTCCCACCGAACTCGAAGGAGACCCAAATGACGAGCATCCGCACGCTGAGTGTCATCGCCTGGTCGGCGTTTGTCCTCTCCCTTTTCGCCCTGGTCTTCTCCGGTACCGACGTAGGGGATGCCAAGCACAGGCTCCCGGGCCCGAGCCTGAAGCCGCGCAAGTTCGGCCTGCTGCGCCTCAACAAGAAAAAGAAGTTCCCCGCCAGCGTGCTGCCGAAGACGGTTTACGATCACTGCTCGCCGGAGACGGTGAAGATCGGGACGGTCTGCATGATGACCAGCCCCTATCCGTTGGAGGAGGGGGACATCGGCCGCAACGACTACTTCTTCGCCACCCAGAAATGCGCCGAGTTGGGCGGCTATCTGCCGACCGCCGCGCAGCTGATCGGCGCCGCCCCCTACGTCAAGCTCGCCGGCCGGGTCGACGACAACGAGGTGACCGCCTCGACCGACATCGACCCCACCGACGGCCTCAAGGACCGGCGTGAGATGAGCTCCTCGCTGACGACGATCGCCTCCGGCGGCCGATCCGCCGGCTCGGAGGGCGTCAGCGATCTCTCCCGCGGCGACCCAAAGGCGGGAGAGCCCGATCCGGCGCCGCTGCCTGCCGATCCGGCGCCTGAGACGCTCCATTACATAACCGTCTACGACAACGGCGACCACGGCGGCTTCGCCGGCGGCAAGCCGGTCGGCCAGCCGGAGAACTTCCGCTGCGCCTTCAACTTCGCCCAGGGCCATGCGGGGGACCTGGGTTGAGCGGCTTAACCAGTTTTTTTCCAGACGGTTACGCCGCGTTCACCCCCAAAGAGGGGGGTGACTCGACACTGGCGCTGTCCGATTTCGATATCCCGCCCAGGAGCGAACCCAAGAAATGAATCGCAACCTCCCCCTGGCCACCGCCACCGCGCTGGCCCTCCTCGCACCGATGGCGACCGCTTCGGCGGCGTCTGCTGCGACGATCACTCTGAGTGGCTCGACCTCGGTGGCGCCGCTGGCGACCAAGCTCGCCAAGGCCTTCGTCCAGCAGCCGAAGTACCAGGGCAAGGTCAAGTTCGTGATTCTCCAAGGCGGCTCCGATATCGGCATCACCGACGTATCCCGCGGCCGGGTGACGCTGGGCATGTCCTCACGTGACCCGAAACCGGCCGATCCGGGCGGAATCGTCTTCAACAAAATCGCCCGCGACGCGGTCTGCGTCGTCACCAACCGCTCCAACCCGATCCCCTCCCTCAGCCAGCAGCAGATTCAGGACGTCTTCTCCGGGCGCATCCGCAGCTGGAGCCAGGTGACGGGGTCGCGTGCCTCCGGCCCGATCGATCTCGTCGTCCGCACCGCCGCCTCCGGTACGCAGGACGCCTTCCAGAACATCTTCATGGGGCAGACGCTGCGGGTTGCGGGCAGCGCGACGACCAAGTCATCCAACGGCCTGCAGGCGCAGACGATCAAGTCCGACCCGAACGCGATCGGCTATGCCTCCTTCCACTTCACCGCGGGCTTGTTCGCCGTGCCCTACCTGGGCGTCCCCTGCACCCTGCGCAACGCCAAGTCCGGGCAGTACGGCGGGGTGCGCAACTTCTACCTGGTCTCGCGAGGCAGGGCCGCCGGTGTCGCCAAGGCCTTCATCGGCTTCGCCCGCAGCAGCTCGACGGCGAAGCGGATCGTCGCGAGCAACTGGGTCCCGCTTCGCTAGTGCCTCGTATGACCGACGCCCGCGTCGAGCGCATTCTCGGCGCGGTCGCCTGCCTGGTCCTGATCCTGATCGTCGGCATGGTCGCCTTCGTCTTCGCCAAGGCCTGGCCCTCGTTCGCCCACAACGGGCTCGCCTGGTTCGGCTCCGGGGGCGACGTCGATCTCCAGCTCGAGGACATCTTCAACTCCCCCGCCGACCCGCGCGACTACGTCTACACGCTGCATGCCTGGCCGCTGCTGTGGGGGACGTTCCTGGTCACCGCCGGCGCGGTGGCGATCGGCATCGTCTTCTCGTTGTTCGCGGCGATCTTCATCGTCGAGTTCGCACCGCCCCGGATCAACCGGGTGCTGGAGCCGGTGGTGCGGCTGCTGGCGGCGGTGCCGTCGGTCGTCTACGGGCTGATCGGCATCCTCGTCATCGTCCCCTGGGTTGGCCGGCACTTGATCAGCCTCGACCGCAAGGAGTCGGTCGCTAACGTGGTGCAGCTCGACGGCTCCAGCCTCGCGGTCGGCGTCCTCATCCTCACCGTGATGATCGTGCCGATCATGATCGCGATCGTGGTCGACGCGCTGCGCGCGGTGCCGCGCTCCTGGACAGAGGGGGCGGCGGCGCTCGGCGTCAACCGCTGGCGGGTGACCTGGACGATCGCGGTGCGGACCGCTCGCCCGGCGATCGTCGCGGCCGCGGTGCTCGCCACGGCGCGGGCGCTGGGCGAGGCGATCATGCTCTCGATGGTCGCCGGCTCGGCCAGCTTCGCGCCCAACCCGATCGACGGCATCACCTTCCTCTTCGAGCCGACCCGCCCGCTCGCCTCGGCCCTGGTCGAGAACGTAGAGGGGCTCTCGGTGGTGCCGTTCGGTCAGACGCTGTTCGCCTTCGCGGCGGTGCTGCTCGTCTCCAGCATGTTCCTCTCGCTGGCCGGCTTCGCCGCCAAGCAGCCGATGCGCAAATACGGGGTTCGGCCGTGATGGAAGCTGCGAGGGTCACGGCCACTGCCGCCACCGCGCCGCGCGACAGCGTCGGCAGTTGGCCTTGGCGCGACCGCCTCGGTTATTTCGCTGCCTGGGGCACCGGTCTGGCCCTGATCGCGATCGCTGCCGCGATCGTCATCTACATGGCCTGGCGCGGTGCCCAGTACTTCGATCTGGGTCTGCTGTTCGAAAGCCCCAACGCGACCCTCAACCAGGCCCAGAGCGGCGGCTTCAAGGACCCGATCATCGGCACCGCGCTGCTGCTGACGATCTCCACGCTGATCGCGGCGCCGCTCGGTGTCGCGATCGCTGTTTGGCTGACCGAGTACGGCCGGCCGACCGGCCTTGCCCGCGCGGTCGAGTCGGCGGTCGAGGTCGTCGCGGGCACGCCGAGCATCGTGCTGGCGATGTTCGGCCTGGTCTTCTTCCAGCAGCAGTGGCTGGGCTTTCTCACCTTCGATGCCGAGGGCGGCGCGGTCCTGGGGCGCTCCTTCATCGCCGCCTCTTCGATGATGGCGCTGATCGCGCTGCCGCTTGTCGTCGGCGCTACCCGCGAGGCATTGAACGCGATCCCCGGTCACGTGCGCGAGGCCTCATACGCGCTCGGCAAGACCAAGGCGGCGACGATCCGGCGGGTGCTGCTGCCGGCGGCACGCCCAGGCATCGGCACCGGCGCCGCGCTCGGGATGGGCCGCGTCGCGGGCGACACCGCGATCGTCGTCGTCCTGCTCGGCGCCACTCTTCAGATCCAAAACGGCGCCGGTGGCAGCGTCTTCGGCCTCTTCCGTGGCACCGGCAGCACCCTCACCAGCTACGTCTACTACAACTCGCCGGCCGGCGAAGGGCTCTCTCCCGAGAAAGCCTATTTCGCCGCCTTCGTCCTGCTGCTCCTCGTCATCTTCCTCAACTTCGTGGTGACCCGGCTGGCGCGGGGGAGGGGTGAGCGATGGACTCGCTGATCCCCGCCGGTCCTCCGCGCGATGAGCGCGACGTGGTCCTCGGGCCGCCGCCCCCCGTTCGCCGCATCGTCGTCGATCGTGAGCCGACCGTGGCGCAGCCGCCATCCGCCAACGGGCACGCCGCGCAGCCGGGGGCCTTCGGCCCCGCCGCCCCGGGACGCCGCCCGGGCCCCAGTGCCGGGCCCAAGATCGAGCGAATGCGGATCGACGGGGTCTCGATCGCCTACGGCGACAAGTGGGCCGTCAACAACGTCTCGATCCCGGTTCGACAGGGCGAGGTGTTGGCGCTGATCGGCCCCTCGGGCTGCGGCAAGACGACGCTGCTGCGTTCCCTCAACCGGCTGGTCGAGATCACGCCGACGGCGGTCCGTCACGGTCAGATCACGCTCGACGGCGAGGACATCGACCGGATGGAGGTGACCGCGCTGCGGCGGCGGGTGAGCATGGTCTTCCAGCAGCCCAACCCGTTCCCGATGAGCGTCTTCGACAACGTCGCCTACGCGCTGCGCGAGCAGGGAGCCGGCCGCCCCGGCAAGGATGCGCTGATGCCCTATGTGGGCGACGCTCTGGTCCGCGCCGGGCTATGGGACGAGGTGGGCGCCACCCTCGACCACCCGGCCTTGCGCCTCTCCGGGGGTCAACAGCAGCGGCTCTGCATTGCCCGCGCTCTCGCCGCCCGCCCCGAGGTCCTGCTGCTCGACGAGCCCTGCTCGGCGCTCGACCCGCGCTCGACCCAGGTGATCGAGGAGCTGATCCTCAGGCTGCGCGACGAGGTGGCGGTGGTGATCGTTACCCACAACATGCAGCAGGCGCTGCGGATCGCCGACCACGTCGGCTTCATGTATTTGGGCGAGCTGGTCGAGTACGGACCCGCCGAGCAGGTTTTCGGCGCCCCCCGCCAGGAGCGCACCCGCGAGTACGTGGGAGGCGCGTTCGGATGATCGGCCGCGCCCAGATCCCGATGGCGCTCGTCCTCACAGGTGTCGCGCTGGTGGCCACCGGCTGTCAGTCGACCCAGGACAAGAGCTCCGAGATCGCCGCCGAGCTGGGCCCGGTCGCACAGGAGAAAGGGCTGCGGATAGGCAAAGAAAACCGCGAGGTGAAGGTCGTCTCGACGACGCTGCTCACCGACGCGGTCGGCAGCGCCGTCGTCGTCGAGTTGCACAACGACTCCGGCACCGACCTGATCGACGCGCCGATCCTGATCGACGTGCTCGATGCCAAGGGGCACAGCGTCTATCGCAACGACATCCCGGGAATCGAGCCGGCCCTGGCCTCCGTCCCATTCATCCCGGCCGGCGGCGATGTCGCCTGGGTGCACGATCAGATCCTCGCGGTCGGCAAGCCCGACTCGGTAAAGGTCAAGGTCGGCGCCGGCGCCGAGCCCTTCACCGGCGAGCAGCCCGAGGTCACCGTCTCTGAGCCGAAGCTCGAGGGCGATCCTATCTCCGGTCTGGCCGCGGGCGGCAAGGTCGTCAACAACAGCGGCGAGGATCAGCCGCGGGTCCTGCTCTACGCGATCGCCCGCAAGGGAGACCGGATCGTCGCCGCCGGCCGCGGCGCGGTTGAGCATCTGAAAGCGACCGGGAAGCCGATCGCCTACAGCATCTTCTTCATCGGCGATCCGAAGGGGGCGCAGTTGACGGTCACCTACTACCCGACCCTGCCGGGCCAGGAGGGCGCATGATCGATCCGGGCGCCCAGCAGACGCAGGTCTTGGGTGAGCATGGCGATCCCTGTCGCGGCTGCGGGGCTGCGCTCGCTGCGGATCAGCGCTACTGCCTCAACTGCGGTCGGCGCCGCGGTGAGCGGCGGATCGACTACCGCGAGCACCTCTCCACCAACGGCGCCGGCGCCGTTGGCGAGGCCCAGACCGTCGCGCCCGCTGCCGCGCCGGAGAAGGGCGGTCGCGACTACGCGCCGCTTGCCGCGGCCGGCGGGATCGCGGTGCTCGGCCTGATGCTGCTGATCGGCGTGTTGATCGGCAAGGGCAACGGCGCCGAAACGCAGGCGCCCGCGCCGGTGGTGCGAGTCACCGGGAGCAGCGCCGGGGGCAGCGATACGACTGCGGCCGACGACTCCTCCGGCCGGGTGAACTCGAACGCCGCGAAGAGCGCAAGCAGCAAGGGCAAGGGAGGGGGGAGCCTGGCCTCCGGCAAGGGAGGGTCGAGCGCCCCCGCTGTGATCGCCGGCGACGACGATCTCAAGGCGCTCCAGGAACAGAGCCCCGAGGAATACCAACAGTCCAGCGCCAAATTGCCCGACACGATCGCCACGCCGGGCGCGCCGCCGCCGGTCGACGACAAAGCGCCCGGGGGCGGCAGCGGCGGAGGGGCGGTGATCAAGTGAGTGCGGACCTTCCCCAGCGGCGAAGGCAGCTGTCCGAACGGCTCGCCGAGCTGCAATGGGATCTCGGCGGCCTCGCTTACGAGATGGCGATCCGCGATCACTTTCGGCTCGACGTCCTCGCTCGCAAGGCGGCCGAGCTTCAGCAGACCGATGCCGAGCTGGCCGAGGTGGAGCGGATGCTGAAGCTCGACCAAGCCGGCGCCGCCGGCGCCTGTGGCTCATGCGGCGCCCTTTACGCACGGGGCTCGGTCTTCTGCTGGCAGTGCGGCAAGGACCTGATGGAGCGCAGCCAGGTCGGGACGACGACCCGGCAGGTCCAGGCATGACCCGTGTCTTCCGCGCCGCCGCCCTGGTGGTCACCGACCGTCGCTGGGCCGCAACCCTCTCGGCGACGGCGCTCGGCTTCGGTCTCTTCATCGGCGTCGCGATCGGCCCCGGCGCCGCCGGAACGCTGGCGACAGGCGTCCCCCAGGTGATCGATATCCCGACCGTCAGCGGGGTTGCGGACAGCGGCAGCGAGGAAGCCCCAGCCGCCGCTCGCGCTGCCCCGGCCACCGGCTCGGCCGGCAGTGAGGCAACCCACTTCCCCTCGGCGGGAACGGCGCTCCCTTCCTACGCCCCAATTGCATCCGCCCCCGGTGAGTCGGCGCCGGGACCGGCAAGCCCACCCGCCGCTCCGAAGGTTCCAGCTGCGCCAACTGATCCGGTTGAGCACCCGGATGAGCTGACCCTCACCGGAACCGTCGTCCACGACAACCCAGCCGCCGGCAGTTACGCCCTGGCGATCGCCGGCGGCGAGCTGGTGCCGGTGCACACGGCCAAGCTGCCCGACCCGGGCGAGAAACTGAGCGTCGTGGTGCGTCGCCTCGCCAATGGCACCTTCGCCGAGGCAGCCAGGCCTGAGGAGTCGGGGGCCGCCACGCGCGCCACCTTCAACGGCACCATCACCTACATCGACCCGACTCCGGAGTCGCCGGCCTACACCGTCTCCGGGCGTGGCGCCTCGCTCCTGGTCCATGTTCACCCCGATCCCACCGGCGCAGGGCTTCGGCTCCCCGCGCTGGGCGCCTACGCGACAGTCGCCGTCGACATCGAGCAGCCGACGGGACTCGAGCCCACCGCGACTCTTTGGCAGCACGAGATCGACGTGGTGGACGGTGCGCCCTCTACTTACCTCGACCTCGCCGGCACCGTCGAGGCGATCCTGCCCGAGGTCGGCCAGATCCTCTTCTCCGCGGACGACGCCCGCGAGGGCGAAGCCGACCTCACCCTCACCGTTCCGAGGGGAATCAGCTCAGCCAAACTCAAGCTCAACGACTCCTACCTGGCCACCGCCACGGTCGAGGAAGACGGCACCCTCACCCTCGCGGGCATCGCCGGCGATGAGCACACCGAAGGCGCCGAGGACTCCAGCTCAGCGCAGGGAGACCTGAAGCGCTCCCTTCCTACGCCTTCTCGGGCTCTACCGCCGCCTCGCTGATCCCGAAGCGCTCGTGCAGCCGCCGCAGCGGCGCCGGGGCCCACCAGTTCCACTTGCCGAGCAGCGCCATCAGCGAGGGGACCAGCAGGGCGCGGATGATGCTGGCGTCGATCAGCACCGCCAGCGCGGTGCCGACCCCGTTCTCCTTGATGAAGATGATCTTCGAGGTGGCGAAGGCGAACATCACGATCGCGAACAGCACTGCCGCCGCGGTGACGATCCGCCCGGTCCGCTCCAGGCCGATCGCCACGCACTCGGTGTCGGAGGCTCCGCGGTCGCGGGCCTCTTTGATCCGCGAGAGCAGGAACACCGCGTAGTCGGTGGAGAGCCCGAAGGCGACGGCGAAGAGCAGGATCGGGTTCGTCTGCTCGATCGCCCCCGGGCTGCTGTAGCTGAGCAGCCCCTCGAACCGTCCGTCCTGGAAGATCAGCACCAGCAGGCCGAAGACGGCGCTGAGGTTGAGGAAGTTCATGATCAGCGACTTGACCGGCAGCACAACCGAGCCGGTCATCAGGAAGAGGATGACCAGGGTGGCGACGACGATGATCGCCAGGGCGATCGGTAGGTTGCGGCCGAGGCTTCCCTTGAAGTCGAGGAAGTCGGCGGTGGCGCCGCTGACCCCGACGTCGGCCCCCGGCGGCTCCGGCAGGCTGCGGATCCGCTTGACGGTCTCCTGACTTGCATTGGAGACGAACGGGTTGGCGGAGACGACCTGGATCGCCGTCACCCCGTCGGCCAGCCGTTGCGGCGGGGCGACCTCGGCGACGCCGTCGACCCTGCGCACCCGCGCGGCGAAGCGCGCCGCCGAATTCGGTCCGCCGCCCTCGAAGTCGATCCAGATCGGCGTCTCGCGGTAGGGCGGGAACTGCGTGCTGACCGTGTCGTAGGCCTGGCGCGCGCTCGCCGACTCCGGTAGGACGGTCGGGTCGACGGTGTTGAACTTGATCCCTAGGAAGGGGATGCCCATCGCGATCAGCAGCAGGGCGCTGAGCGTCGCAACCGGCACCGGGCGGCGCATCACGAAGCGCGAGAGCCGGTACCAGAACCCCTGCTCGTCGGGTCGCGTATCGGCCTCCGCCCGGCGCTGCAGGAATTTCGGCGCCAGCGAGTTGACCCTGGTGCCGAGCAGCGTCAGGACCGCGGGCAGCACGGTCAGCGAGACGGCCGCGGCGAGCAGGGCGGCGAGCGAGCCGCCGAGCCCCATCGAGTAGAGGAAGCGCTGGGGGAAGACGAGCAGCGATGCCAGCGCCGCGGCGACCGTCAGGGATGAGAAGAAGACCGTGCGCCCGGCGGTCGCCAGCACCCGCCGCATCGCCGCCAGGCCGGGCCCGTCCTTGGCGATCTCCTCGCGGTAGCGGGAGACGACGAAGAGGCTGTAGTCGATCGCCAGGCCGAGGCCGATCGCCGTCGTCAGGTTGAGCGCGAAGATCGAGATCGAGCCCAGCTCGCTTGCGATTCGCAGGATCAGGAAGGTGCCGACGATCGCCAGGCCGCCGACCATCAGCGGCAGCAGCGAGGCGACGAGGCTGCGGAAGAAGACCAGGGCGAGCAGGAAGAGCAGCGGGAAGGCCAGCATCTCCGCCTTCTGGAGGTCCTTCTCGACCTGCTTGTTGACCTGCTCCTGGGCGATGGCGGCGCCGCCGACCAGCACGCCCGGGTGAGCGGAGAGCTGGTCGGCGATCGCCGCTCCCGCCTCCTGCCACTGCTTGTCCTCGGTCGGCTTCAGCGCCACCGCGAAATAGGTGGAGCGACGGTCGTGGGAGACGAAGGCGGGAGAGCGGGTGTCGTAGTAGCCGGTCACCGACTGCACGTCGGCGCGGCGGCGCACGCTGCGCTCCAGCGCCTCGACCCGCGCGCGGGTGGCCGGCGAGGCCACGGGGGCGTTCTTCATCACCGCAATCACCGCGGGCACGCGCAGCCCCGCGTCCTGCAGCCGCTCCCTCGCCTTGACGGTTTCGGTCGAGGGGTCGTCGGCGCCGTAGGGATCGAGGCGCTGCGCGACCGAGCCACCGAGCGCCCCCGCGATCAGGAAGAAGCCGACCGCGATGAGGCCGATCCGGCGGGGATGGCCATCGGCGAGGCGGGCAAGTGCATCGAACATCAGCTGCTCCTTTTCTCGCGAGCAGGATCGAGGAGCTGGGCCTCCATCCGCTCGCACCATTCGGCAAACCACTCGTTGAACTCGATCCCGCCCCGCAGCACCATCAGCGGGAACGGATCGCCCTCTCCATCCTTGGCCAGCGCCTTGGGCTCGATCGACCGCAGCCGCTCGGCGACCCCGAGCCGGTGCTCCCGCATCGCGCGCAGGGTGGCGACCGCCTCCTCCGGCGGCAGGGCGCCGGCGAAGAACAGCTTCAGCAGCCCCTCTTCACGCATCTCATAGATCCCCGGCGGCTGCCGCAGCCATTGCTGGAGGGCAGCCCGACCTTCCGGGGTGATCGCGTAAACGGTTCGCTTGCGCTCGCCACGCGGCGCGTCGACCCCCTCGATCAGCCCCGCCTCGGAGAGCCGCTTCAGCTCCGGGTAGATCTGCCCGTAGCTGGCTGCCCAGAAGAAGCGGGTCGTGTCGTCGACCAGCCCCTTGATCTCATAGCCCGACCGCGGCTCGCGGCTGACCATCCCGAGGATCACGTAGGCGGTGGCGCTCAGCTCCATCGCCCAAAAGGATATATCGCTTCGATATATCTAAAAGCGTGATCTAGCTCACACTTGACGGGCAACTATTCTCAGCCGTCCATGCCTGAGGCCAAGTCAGACATCGTGGTGATGAAGTTCGGCGGCACCTCCGTCGCCGGCGCTGAGCAGATCAAGCGCGCAGCGCGGCGGATCGTCGCTGCCCGCGAGGCGGGCAGCCGGGTGGTGGCGGTTCTCTCCGCGCGGGGCAAGACCACGGACGAGCTCGTCGCTCAGGCGATGGAGATCTCCGATCGCCCGGTGGCGCGGGAGATGGACATGCTGCTCTCCACCGGAGAGCGGATCTCCTGCGCGCTGTGCGCGATGGCGATCCACGACATGGGACACGAGGCGATCTCGCTGACCGGCTCACAGGCGGGGATCGTCACCGACTCATCCCACACCAAGGCGCGGATCATCGACGTGCGGGCGGATCGCATCAGCGAGATGCTGGAGCGCGACCGCATCGTTCTCGTCGCCGGCTTTCAGGGCGTCTCGACCGACAGTCGCGACGTGACCACGCTGGGGCGCGGTGGCTCCGATACCACCGCGGTCGCTCTCGCCGCGGCGCTTGGCGCCGGGGTCTGCGAGATCTACACCGACGTCGCCGGCGTCTACACCGCCGACCCGCGAATCGTCCCCGAGGCGCGCAAGCTGACGAGCGCCTCCTTCGAGGAGATGCTGGAGATGTCTGCCTCCGGCGCCAAGGTCCTGCAGCTGCGCTCGGTCGAGTACGCCCGCAACCACGGCGTCCCGATCCACTGCCGCAGCAGCTTCGAGGATGGCCCCGGTACCCTCGTCACCCGCGAGGATCAGACCGTGGAACAGCCCTTCGTGACAGCCGTGACCCACTCTGACGGGGAAGCCCGTGTGACGCTGACCGGCGTCCGCGACGAGCCCGGCGTCGCCGGACGGATCTTCACCGCGCTGGCGGAGGCGAACATCAACGTCGACGTGATCATCCAGAACGAGCCGGTGGGCGACGATGAGCTGGCCGATCTCTCCTTCACCGTAGATCGCGACGATCTCATTGGCGCGACCGACACGATTGCCGGCCTCGGCGGTGTCAGCAACGGGGTTCACACCGACGAGCGGATCGGCAAGGTCTCGATCATCGGCGCCGGCATGCGCTCCCACCCCGGCGTTGCCGCCAAGGTCTTCGAGGTACTCGGCAACGAGGGAATCAACATCGAGATGATCTCCACCTCGCCGATCAAAATCTCATGCGTGATCGATGCCGACCGCGTGCCCGACGCGGTCAGGGCTCTGCACGACGCCTTCGACCTCGCGGTTGAAAGTGAGTGATCGCCGCTACCGGGTGGGGGTGCTGGGCGCGACCGGGCTGGTCGGCACGACCATCCTCGACCTGCTTGCCGCTCGCGACTTCCCGGTTTCGCAGGTAGTCCCCTTCGCCTCCGAGCGCTCGGCCGGCAACGCGATCGAGTGGGGTGATGAGGAGCTCGAGGTGCGGCCGCTGAGCGAGGAGACGATCCAGGGCTTGGACATCGTCCTCTCTTCGGCGGGCGGCACGGTCAGCGCCGAGTGGGCGCCCCAACTGGTCGAGGCGGGTGCGGTCGTCGTCGACAACACCAGCTACTGGCGCATGCACGACGACGTGCCGTTGGTGGTCGCGGAGGTCAACCCCGACGATCTCGCCGGGCACAAGGGGATCGTCGCAAACCCGAACTGCTCGACCATGCAGATGGTCGTTGCGCTCAAGCCCCTCTACGACGCGGCCGGGATCGAGCGCCTTGTGGTTTCCACCTATCAGGCGGTCTCGGGCACCGGCAAGGCGGCGGTCGACGAGCTGTTGGCGCAAACGAAAGCGAGCTTGGCCGACCGCGACCCGGTCGCCTCGGTCTACCCCCACCCGATCGCCTTCAATGCCCTGCCGCAGGCGGGCAGCTTCGCCGCCGGGGATGACCACACCGACGAGGAGCGCAAGTTGATCAACGAGACTCGCAAGATCCTCGGCGACCAGGAGATCCGAGTGAGCGCGACCTGCGTGCGGGTGCCGGTCCTCACCGGGCATTCCGAGGCCGTCAACGTCGAGACCCGTGAGCCGCTCGAGGTGGAGCGCGCCCGTGAGCTGCTCGCCGCGGCAGCGGGCGTGACCGTCATTGACGATCCCGCCGAGGGGCGCTACCCGATGGCGATCGAAGCGGCCGGCCGCGACGATGTCCTGGTCGGGCGGATCCGCCGCGACCCCGGCAACGAGCGTGCTCTCGACCTCTGGATCGTCTCCGACAACCTGCGCAAGGGCGCCGCCACCAACGCCGTCCAGGTGGCGGAGCTCCTGGTCGAGCGGGGACTGCTCAACCGCTGAGCCCTGTCGGATTTGTGCCCACTCCTCTGGGCAAAAACCCGATAGGGGCATGCAGGATCAATCGGCGCGGAGATTCCGGGCGGTTCTCGCGAGCACGCGCCGCACGTGGGCGCGCTCGTACCTCACCTGATAATGGGTGAAGCGAAGGGGAGTGAGGCCGGAGGCGGTGTGGGTTTGGTCGCGAAGTCGGTCACGGGTCTGCGCAGACGTGGTGCGGTGGTACTTCAGCCCGTCCGTTTCGACGACCAGGCCGAGATTGGGCCAGAAGAAGTCGACCTCGAAACCGTTGACCCAAGCTTTCGTCAGCGGCTGCGGCAATCCGACGGCAGCTGCGATCGGGCGAAAGAAGACCTCCAGGTCAGAATCGGAGAGGCGAAAGGTGTAAGGGTCGAGCAGTCTCCGCAATGGTCTCACCCCCGGCTCGCCGGCGAAGCGGTCCAGTCCCAGCCCGAACTCCTCGGCATCGATCAGGTCGAGCTTGTCGGCCTCGTTGACAGCCCGCTCGAGCCGGTCCGGACCCATCTCGGTCGCGACGTCGACGATCGTGCGGGCAGGAGTGGTGACGGGTATCTCGTGGCGAATCACGACATCGTCTGCAGGTAGGGAAGGGCGGCTGCGAGGGCGAATTCCGTTGCGCCGCAGGTAGGACTCCCGCCGCACGCTGACGTCGATTCCCCTTGCCCACTCCCTGCCGAAGCCCCAGAAGGCGGCGGCGCTGTGGTGGCTGAGCGCGGCCCCGGGACCGCAGGCGAGTACGGCCGCCATCCAGCGCCCCTCACGAGTCAGCTGCGGCCGGCCGACTGCATACACACCCGCATGAATCCGGTGCAGCCGGCCCTTGGCAATCCGGTGCTCGATCGAGCGGGCGTCGAAACCGATTGCAAGTAGGTCGCGTCTGGTCACGACCCCGTGCTGCCTTCGCGTCAGCGCCCACGCCTCCCCACTCCTCGCTCCCAGCTTTTCCCCCACGATAGGTGGGTAAATGCTGGGAGCGAGGCGAACTCTCCCCCACCTGCTCCGAATTGTGGAGTCCAGTCGGGTTCGCCTACTCCCCCAGGTCCTCGGCGATTGTGCCGAAGCGGTCGACCAGCGCGCAGAAGAAGTCGTGGCGGGTGATCAGCGCGTGGACCTTGCCCTTTGTCGCGATCGGGACGATCAGGACTCGGTGATGGAGGAAGATCTCCGCCAGCTGGGTGTCGGAGTACTCGTCCTCGACGACTACGTGGTCGGTGGTGAGGTAGCGGCGGATCGGCTCCTCTGCACACCGGCTGCGCCGCTCGATCGTCTCGTCGACCGAGCGGGAAACCATCGCCGCCGAGGCAAGCTCGCCGACATAGCCGGGGAACAGCGCCGCCATGAACTCGCGCTCGCCGAAGATGCCGGCGAAGCTGCCGTCCTTCTCGACCGCCGGCAGCGCCGGCAGGCCGCCCTCGGTCACCCGTCGGGCGGCGGGGCCGATCAGCTCGTCGGCGTCGAGTGGCTCTATCTCGCGGAGGGTCTGGCTGACGATCGAGTCGGGCATGGCTCCTTCTCAGAGTGCGATGTAGCGGATGGCGATGTAGCCGGTGGCCAGGGCGATAGAGATGATCGTCGCAGGCAGGCCGACGCGCAGGAAGGCCATGAAGCCGATCGGGGTCCCCGCCCGCTCGGCCATCCCGGCGGCGGCAACGTTGGCGGCGGCGGCGATCATCGTCGCGTTGCCCCCGAAGCAGGCGCCCAGCGCCAGCGCCCACCAGTAGGCGTCGTCGCCTTGCGCCCCAGCCGCCTGCTGCAGATCCTTCACCACCGGGATCATCGCGGTCGTAAAGGGGATGTTGTCGACAACGGCCGATCCCAACGCCGCGACCCAGGTGATCCCGATCAGCTCGGCGGTGCGCCCGCCGCCGGTGATGTCCTTGACCCCGTCGGCGATGTGGTCGATCGCCCCGGTCGCCTCCAGCGCCCCGACCATCACGAACAGGGCGACGAAGAAGAAGAGCGTCGTCCACTCGATGTTGGAGAGCGCCTCCTCGAGGTCGATCTTCGTCACCAGCAGCCCAACCGCCGCGCCGGTGAGGGCGACCGTGGCCGGCTCGATGTGCAGGGCCTGGTGGGCAAAGAAGGCGAGCACGGTGAGCACGAGCACCGGGCCGGTGCGGCGCAGCTCGGCCGAATTGCGGATCGAGGCGATCGCGTCCAGCTCCATCACCGCTCGCCGGTTGCGCTCCTCGACCTGGAGCCGCGCGCGGAAGAAGAGGTAGAGCAGCGGCACGACGACGGCAAACGTGAGGATCACGATCGGCGCCAGGTTGACGATGAAGGCGTTGAAGCTGAGACCGGTGGCCCCGGCGATGATGATGTTCGGAGGGTCGCCGATCAGCGTCGCGGTGCCGCCGATGTTGGAGGCGATCACCTCGATGATCAGCAGCGGCACCGCCTCGATGTCCAGCGCGTCGGCGAGCAGGAAGGTGATCGGCGCGATCAGCAGGATCGTCGTCAGGTTGTCGAGGAAGGCGGAGAGCAGCGCCGTGGTCCCGGCCAGGCTCATCGTCACCGCGAAGGAGCGCCCGCCGGAGAGCTGGCCGGCGCGGATCGCAAGGTAGTCATAGACGCCGGTCTGCTGGGTCAGGTAAACGAGGATCATCATCCCCGTCAGCAGGCCGATCGTGTTGAAGTCGACCGCCTCGATCGCCTGCTCCTGGGAGAAGTCGCCGACGAACAGGACCACGATCGCTGCGCCCAGCAGTGCCACGTTCGTGCGGTGCATCTTTTCGCTGGCGATGATCGCCAGGGCGATGAGGAAGGTTGCTACGGCGATCGCCATGCGGGCCTTTCGGGGTCGACGACGAGTGTTGCCGACCAGGCTTCCCGGCTCACCGGGTCAAACAGTACCCGTGGAGTCCGAGCGCTGCGATCCGAGCAGCGGCCAGGCGAGTATGGCGGCCAGCAGGGCAACCGCCGCGGCGACCACCACCACCGCCTCGAGACCCTCGACGATTCCCGTCCTTATGTCGAGTGCGCCCCGCGCATGGTGCTCGAAGATGGCTCCGAGGCCGGCGATTCCGATCGCGATCCCGAGTTGGCGGAAGGTGTTGTTGATGCCGGAGGCCAGGCCGCTGCGCTCGACCGGCAGCACGCTGATCATCGCGGCGGCAAGGGCGGGGCTGATCACCCCGATCGCCACGCCGCCGACGAGCAGCCCGGGCAGCAGTGCCGTCCAATCGCTGTGAGGGTCGATCGAGAGCATCAGCAGGAGCGCGGCCCCAATCAGGACCAACCCGGCCGTGAGCGGGACGCGCAGCGGCCACCGGCCGGTCAGTCGGCCGGAGATAGGCGCGACGACGGCGAGGACGAGGGTAAGGGGCAGGATGCGCAGGCCGGTCGCGGTCGGCGAGAGGCCGAGCCCGTCCTGAAAGTAGATCGCCATGAAGAGGAGGAGGGGATAGAGAGCCACCGACTGCGCGAAGGCGACCAGCGCCGTTCCGGT
Source organism: Solirubrobacterales bacterium (assembly GCA_036381235.1). Classification (GTDB taxonomy): domain Bacteria; phylum Actinomycetota; class Thermoleophilia; order Solirubrobacterales; family 70-9; genus DASVDE01. The sequence goes on from DASVDE010000008.1 coordinate 43,922, forward strand.
GAACGCGGGGATGCGGAAGAGCGAGAGCGGCAGCATCGGCGCTTCGCCACGGCTCTCCACCACCACGAAGACGACGATCAGCGCCGCCGCCGCAAGCAGCGAGCCGACGATGAGGGGGCTTCCCCAGCCATCCCCATTGCCGCGGATGAGGCCGTAGGTCGCGAGGAAGCAGGCGACCCCGAACGTCGCCATCCCCGCGAGGTCGACCGGCCGGGGTCGATCGTCGCGGGACTCCGGCAGCGAGCGCGCCGTGAGCCAGATCAGCAGAACGCCGATCGGGAGATTGATCAGGAAGACCCAGCGCCAGCCTGCCCCGTCGGTGATGAGCCCGCCCACGAGCGGCCCGATCGCGAGTGCCGCCCCGGTGATCGCGCCCCAGACACCTAGCGCCAAGCCGCGCTCCCTGCCCTCGAACTCGTTGGCGAGGATTGCGAGCGAGGAGGCGAACATCGCCGCGGCGCCGATGCCCTGGGCGCCGCGGGCGAGGTCGAGGACGAGTGGCGTCGGGGCGGCGCCGCAGAGGGCGGAGCAGGCGGTGAAGACGATCAGGCCGCCGGCGAAGACCGCGCGGCGCCCGACTTTGTCCGCCAGCGCTCCCCAGGCCAGGAGCGTCGCCGCCAGCATCAGCGCGTAGGCGTCGATCACCCACTGCAGCTCGTCGAAGCCCGCGCTCAGGTCGCGGCGGATCGCCGGCAACGCGACGTTGACCACGGTCACGTCCAGCAGCAGCATCGCCGTCGCCGCCGAGACGACGGCGAGGGTGACCTTGCGGCTGCGGCTCAGGCGGTTGCCGGCGATGCCAGGCGCTCCTCGACCCAGCCGGTCGAGGCGATGTGGCGGCTCATGCCGAGCTGCTTGGGCTCGGCGCCGAGGGCGAGGCCGACCAGCTGGGGAAGATGCAGGACGGCGAGGCCGAGATCGCGGTTTACGACCTTGGCCGCCTCGGGCTGCTGCATGTCGAGGTTGAGGTGGCAGAGAGGACAGGGCGTGACCAGGCAGTCGGCGCCGGCGTCGATCGCGTCGCCGAGATGGGTGCCGGCCTGCCGCAGCGAGGTCTCTTTGTTCATCGTGATCACCGGGAAGCCGCAGCACTTGCGGGCGCCGTCGTACTCGACGACCTCGCCGCCGAGCACCTCGATCACCTTCTCCAGGTAAACGTCGCGGTCGGGGTGCTCGCCGTAGCCGAGCCGCTCCTTGGGCCGCACGATGTAGCAGCCGTAGAAGGGACCGACCCGCAGCCCCGAGAGCGGCCGCACCACCTGCTCGGCGAGCCTCTCGAGCCCGTAGTCCTCGACCAGCACCCAGAGGAAGTTTTTGTTCGTCCAGCCATCCTTGCCCTTCTCGTATGAAAGGCCCTGGCCGCTCAGCACCTCGTTGATGTGGGCGCGGTAGGCGGAGTCGGCGTCGAGACGCTGCTGGCACTCGGACTGGGCGCCCTGGCAGGTGGAGCAGATGTTCATCATCGCCAGCCCGGTCTCCTGGGCGAGCGCGAAGGTGCGTGCGTTGAGGGTGTCGGCGAGCTCCTGGTTGTGCTCGGAGATGATTCCGGCGCCGCAGCAGTTGGCCCGCTCGAGTTCGACCAGCTCGATCCCGAGCTTCTCGGCGACGATCGCCATCGAGCCGTGCAGCTCGGTGGTGAAGCCGCGCGAGACGCAGCCTGGCCAGTAGGCGAGCTTCATGCCGTCTCCTCCGTCTCGGTCTCGTCGGGCTCGGACTCGAGATCGTCCTCGCCCTTGATGTAGATGTTGAATTCCTCGCGGTGCTCCTCGGCGTGCTTGTAGATCGCCTTGACCTCGTCCTGGGCGCCGCCGGGGAGCTTCGGGTGGATGCCCGGGATCAGCTTCGGCAGCGAGCGCATCTTGCCGGTCCTGATGCCGCGCAGCGCCGTCGGGATCGAGCCCAGCATTTCCTTGATCGCCTTTTTGCTCGGTTTGAGCTTGCCCTTGATCCCCGGGGCGAATGACTCCTGCAGCAGCAGGGCCTCGTCGTTGGTGCCCTTCTTCTCGATCATCTTGACGAAGGCGTGCATGTGGTTGTAGCCGCTGTTCGGGTCTTCGTCGATGCCGTTCTCGGCGGCTTTGCGGCGCAGGCGCATGATCTGGTCCATCGGCGCGACGCCCTTCGGGCAGGCGTCGATGCAGCTGAAGCAGTGGGTGCAGTCGTAGATCCCGTGCGGGTCCTCGGCCAGGTCGTGCAGGCGCTCGACGGTCTCGGCGTCGCGCGGGTCGCCGACGAAGCGGTAGGCCTTGGCCAGGGCGGCCGGGCCGATGAACTCGGGGTCGGCTTCCATCGAGAGGCAGGAGGAGACGCAGGCGCCGCACTGGATGCAGGCCATCGACTGGGTGATGTCGAGCATCGATTCCGGCTCGACCACGTACTCGCGCTCCGGCGCCTCGCCGTGCGGCAGCAGCCACGGGGTGACGCGGCGGATCTTGGTCCAGTGGGTCGACTCCATGTCGGTGACCAGGTCCTTGACGACCGGCATGTTGCCCATCGGTTCGATCACGATCGAGTTGCCGCTGGTCGAGCCGCCGACGGCGCTCGCCCTCTTGTCGGCCAGCTCCTGGGCCTCGCCGATCTGGGTCTTGCAGCCGAGCCCGGACTGACCGTTGATCTTCATCCCGCAGGAGCCGCAGATCGCCGCCCGGCAGGAGCAACGCACCGCGAGCGAGCCGTCGTCGCGGTCGCGCGCCTGCAGCAGCCCGTCGAGCACCGACAGCGAGGGGTCGAGCTCG
>DASVDE010000009.1:0-72074 GCA_036381235.1 Solirubrobacterales bacterium
CGGTGGAGACGGACACGCTCCGATCATCCGCCCGCCCCCGTCAAGCCCGCGTGAAGAAGCGCCGCCGCCGTATACAGATCCTGTGAAGGCCGCTGGGCGACTTTGCAAACCAGGGGTTGACAAAAGCGCCCAAAGCTAGGCCGCGAATCTGTACCCCACTCCCGGGTCGGTGCGGATGTAGCGGGGGCCGTCGGCCGGCTCGATCTTGCGGCGGAGGTTGGCGACGTGGGCGCGGAGCACCTGCAGGTCGTCTTCGTACTCCACCCCCCAGACCTCGACCAGCAGCGCCCGGTGGGTCATCAGGCGGCCGCGGTTGCGGACGAGGACGCGGAGCAGCTCGAACTCGGTCGGCGTCAGGTGGACGTCCTCGCCCTCGCGGCGGACGCGGCGGGCGGCGATGTCGACCTCGAGCCCCTCGACCGCGATCGCCGGCTCCCCGGTCTCCGGCCGGGCGCGGCGCAGCGCCGCTTCCAGCCGCGCCACCAGCTCGCGCGGACCGAACGGCTTGGTCACGTAGTCGTCGGCGCCGGCGGCGAGCGCTCGCACCTTTTCGCCCTCTTCGCCGATCGCCGAGAGGACGATGATCGGCATCTCGCTCCATTCGCGCAGGCGCTCGGTCACCTCTACCCCGTCGATGTCGGGGAGGACGAGGTCGACGATCGCCGCCTCCGGCGGCTTCACCGCGGCGATGTCGAGCGCGCTGGAGCCGTTGCTCGCAGGCACCGCCTCATAGCCGGCATCGCGCAGGATCACCTCCAGCGCGCGGAGGATCTGCGGCTCGTCGTCGCAGACGAGAACGCGGGGTGGCGGAGCGCTCACACGGTCCTCGAAACCGAAAAGGAGACGACGAAGGTTGAGCCCTGGCCGGGCATCGACTCGACCTCTATCTCACCGCCATTGGCCTCGATGAAGCCCTTCGCGATCGCCAGGCCCAGCCCCGATCCGGCCTGGCTCGTCGCCCCATTGCCGGCTCGGTAGAACGGCTCGAAGATTCGCTTCCGTTCCTGCTCGGGGATTCCAGGCCCCTGGTCGACCACGCGCACCACGAGGCGGGAGCCTACGAGGCGACAGCGGGCCTGCACGGGTCTACCCCCTCCGTGCAGCACGCCGTTCTCCAGCAGGTTGGCGAAGGCCCGCTCCAGCTGAGCGGCATCGGCCTCGAGGGTGGGAAGCTCTCCACGGACCCTGAGCTGCACCGCCTCCCGCTCTTCGCCGAGCGATTCGCGGGCGGCCTCCAGCACTTCGGCGATGTCGACCGGCTCCCGATGCGGCGCCGCCTCTCCACCCTCCAGGCGGGATACGTCGAGCAGGTTCTCGACCAGGCGGGAGAGACGGTCGCCCTCGGCGACGACCGCGGCGCTCAGCTCCGAGCGCTCCTCCTCACTGAGGCTGGCCGAGCCGAGCGCGGCGCCGGCGGCGATCACCGAGGTGAGGGGCGTGCGCAGATCGTGCGAGACCGCGCGCAACAGAGCCGTCTTCAACTCGTCGCTGCGTCGCAGCGCTTCGGCCTCGACGGCCTCGGCCTGCATCCGATCCCGCTCGCGCGAGAGGGCTTCCAGCTCGGCCATCGCCTCGGCGATCTCCTCGCGTCGGCGCTCAGCCTCTTCGGTTCGGGTGCGCGCGGCGTTGGCTAGCGTGGAGACGACCAGCGCGGTCACCAGATAGACCCCCAGCGCGACCCAGTTCTCGCTCTCGGCGACGACGAACCTGCCCGTGGGGGGGATATGGAACCAGTTGAAGGCGGCGGCGCTGAGCAGCGAGGTCAAGACTCCCAGCCACAATCCCCAGTAGGTGGAGACCAACAGAACCGCGAGCAGGTAGAGCACGCCAGTGGAGACGACCGGGACAAGCTCTCGCAGGCCGAATATCGCCGCGGTCGTCGCGACGATGGCTAGAACCATCGTCGCCAGCCCCGCCCATATCGATCGGCCCGTTTTCATCGCGGTCCAAGGCTAGACGCCCGAAGTCGGTAGATTCCTGGCTACGCAGCCAACCGCCGCGCGTCGTGGCGAGACACAGGAGCAGACTTTGAGCAACCGCACGTTCGTTATCGGGGTCGGGATGACCAAGTTCGAGAAGCCCGGCACCAAGGAGGGCGACTATCCGGACTGGGCCAAGGAGGCGGGGGAGAAGGCGCTTTCCGACGCCGGAATCTCCTACGACGACGTCGAACAGGCCTACGCCGGCTACTGCTACGGCGACTCCACCTACGGCCAGCGGGCGCTCTACCAGCTCGGCCTCACCGGCATTCCGGTGGTCAACGTCAACAACAACTGCTCGACCGGCTCCTCGGCGCTGTTCCTGGCGCGCCAAGCGGTCAAGGGCGGCCTCGTCGACTGCGCGCTGGCGCTCGGCTTCGAGAAGATGGAGCCGGGCAGTCTCGGCGTCAAGTACACCGATCGCACCAACGCCCTCGACAAGCACGCGATGCGGATGTTCGAGATTCGCGACCCCGAGCAGTCTCCGCCCGCTCCGCAGATGTTCGGCAACGCCGGGCGCGACCATATGGAGAAGTACGGCTCGACTCCAGACCACTATGCCTGGATCGGCTGGAAGAACCACAAGCACTCGGTCAACAATCCCTACGCCCAGTTTCAGGACGAGTACACGATCGAGGACATCAAGGCGGCGAAAATGATCCACGACCCGCTGACCAAGCTGCAGTGCTCGCCGACGTCGGACGGCTCGGCCTGCGCGATCGTCGCCTCGGAGCGCTACGTCGAGGAGCACGACCTCTGGGGTCAGGCGATCGAGATCGCCGGCCAGTCGATGGTCACCGACCTCAGCTCCACCTTCGCCGAGGACACCGACTGCATGAAGATCGTCGGCTCGGACATGTCGAAGCAGGCGGCGACGGAGGCCTACGAGGAGGCGCAGATCGCGGCCGACGAGGTCGACGTCTGTGAGCTTCACGACTGCTTCAGCGCCAACGAGCTGATCACCTACGAGGCGCTCGGCTTCGCCGCCGAGGGCGAGGGACACAAGCTGATCGACGAGGAGGCCACCACCTACGGCGGCAAGGTCGTCGTCAATCCCTCCGGTGGGCTGATCTCCAAGGGACACCCACTCGGGGCGACCGGCCTCGCGCAGTGCTCGGAGCTGACCTGGCAGCTACGCGGCCAGGCCGACAAGCGCCAGGTGGAGGGCGCCAAGGTTGCGTTGCAGCACAACATCGGCCTCGGCGGAGCCGCCGTGGTCACCGTCTACAAGCCGGCGGCCTAGGAGCCCCGGAGGAGGAAGCACGATGGCGAAGGAGCGACGCTCACTCAGCGGCAAGGTCGTGGCGATCACCGGGGGCGCCCGCGGGATCGGCAAGGCGACCGCCACCGCGCTGGTTCGCAAGGGCTGCCGGGTGGCGGTCGGCGATCTCGACCTGGAGCTGGCCGAGCAGACCGCGGCGGCCCTTGGGGGCGGCACGATCGCGCTGCCGCTCGACGTCACCGACCGCGTCTCCTTCACGACCTTCATCGAGGAGGCCGAGCGCCAGCTCGGCCCAATCGACGTGCTGGTCAACAACGCCGGGATCATGCCGGTGACGCCGTTCGCGGAGGAATCGGACGAATCGATTCGCCGTCAGTTGGACATAAACGTCTACGGCGTGATCGTCGGCATGCAGCTTGCAATCGCACGGATGCGCCCCCGCGGCGGCGGACACATCGTCAACCTCGCTTCGCAGGCGGGCAAGGGCGGCGTGCCGGGTATAGCCACCTACTCCGGCACCAAGCACGCGGTGGTCGGCCTCAGCGAAGCGGTGCGATGGGAGACACGCGGCAGCGGCATCGAGATCGCCTGCGTGATGCCCACCGTGGTCAACACTGAGCTGACGGCCGGCGTCGGGCAGCGGCTGATCAAACCCGTTGAAGCCGAAGACGTCGCCAACGAGATTGTCGACGCTTTGGAGGTGCCGCGTTTCGACGTCTTCGTCCCGCGCGCCAACGGCGTCATGCTCAAGGTCATCTCACTGCTGCCGCGCGGCGTGAGAGAGGCGCTCGGCCGCTTGATGAAGCTCGACAAGCTGATGATCGAGGTCGACCACACCACCCGTCGCCCCTACGAGGAGCGCGCCGCGAAGAGCACGAGCGACGGCGAAGAGGCCGAGTCGGCCACGGCGCAGCGCGACGCCGCTTGACAATTGATGAATAAACCACCCCATAGTGTGGTTTATTCATCAATTGAGCGGTGATGGGGCGAATCTACGACGCGACATGGGGGAGGGGGTTTGCCGCCCTCTACGACCGCGGGCTGAAGGCAACCGAGGAAGCCGGCCTGAGGGAGATGCGGCGCGAGCTGCTGGCCGAGGCGCGGGGTCGCACGATCGACCTGGGAGCCGGGACCGGAGCGAACATCGGCCTTTTCCCTGACGCCGTGACCGAGCTGGTCCTCGCCGAGCCCGACCCGCACATGGCAAAGCGGTTGCGGCAGAAGCTTCCAGAATTGGGCGAGGATGCCGAGATTGTCGAAGCGTCTGCTCAGCAATTGCCGTTCGAGGACGCGAGCTTCGACACCGCCGTCTTCACCCTGGTCCTCTGCACGGTGCCCGATCCAGCCGCGGCGCTGACAGAGACGGCACGGGTGTTGAAACCCGGCGGACGGATGCTCTTCATCGAGCACGTTCGCGCCGAGGACGCGGGCCTGGCGCACTGGCAAGACCGTCTTGAGAAGCCCTGGCGCTTCCTCGCCGACGGCTGTCACTGCAACCGCGACACCGTCGCCACGATCGAGGCCTCGCCGCTGACGGTCGAGAGGGTCGAGCATGGACAGCTGCCGAAAAGCCCGCCGCTGGTCAAGCCCCTGGTGCGGGGCACCGCGTTGCTAGCCGGCTGAATCCCGGCTGTCCGAAGCCACGCCAGGGCCGCCATCTCGGTAGCGGTCCGCGAGCAGCGGCTGCAGGATGAGCGTGGCGCCGAGGATCAGCAGCGAGACGGCCGACCAGGAGAGGCCGAGCCAGTCGAGTGCGTTGTCGTGTCCGGCTTGACGGTGTTGGGTGAGCAAGAGGGCGATGACGACGCCCAGAAATCCGGCCAAGCCGGCGCCGACGATGAAGCCGAGCCACTCCTCATAGCCATCGTCGACCTCTACGCGCGGCACCAGCCAGACAGCCTCGACGACGTAGGCGAGCACGAGGCTCGCGCCAACCGTGGCGATGTCCTGAAACAGGCCTGGCGAGGCCGGTGGGATTGTGCTCAGGTAGAAGCCGACCCCCAGAGAGGCTCCAGCCACTGAGCCAAGCGCAAGGGCAATGCCCCTGGGAAGCGGAGAGATGGCCGGCACGAGCGGGGAGTGTATGCCGGTCAGGCGCCGGAATCCTCCTGATCCAACGCACGATAATGGTGGTTATGTGAACCTCAGTCAGTCAGACTGCGAGAGAGCTGACTCCAGCTCCGAGGCGGAGCCCGGAGTGCCTATTGGGTTGAGGGCGCCGCTCGGGCCCTGCACGGCAAATGACGGCGTGCCGGTGAAGCCGAGGTTCGAGGCCTGGTCGCTTGTGCGGCTGACCTCGCGCAGTACGGCGCGGCGCTTGCGATCGGCGTTCCACTGGGCGATGTCGGGAACACCAGCACCCCTGGCGATCGCCGTCAGGAATTCGTCGTCGACATAGCCGGAGTTCTCGAATCCTTGATTGCGGTAGAAGAGCTCGACGAAGTTCCAACCGCGCCCCTGCCTACCGGCCGCGAGGGCCGCTGCGCCGGCGTCGGTCGACTCGGGCCCGATGATCACGTAGTTGCGAAAGTCCAACTTCGCCTCGCCGCGACGAACCGGCCCGGAGATGATCTCCGGGATCACCTGCTCGGCGTACTGCTTGCAAACCGGGCACTGGAGGTCCCCGAACTCAACCAAGGCCTGCTTGGCGCTCGAGTCCCCAAGCACCATGCCCTTCTGCGGGATCCCCCGCAACTGATCGTTGACCAGACCGGCATCGGAGATGTTGCTTGCATCGCCGCCACTGCTCTGGTTCAGGCTGATCACGACCGCCACCGCCACCCCGACGACGGCGAGGAAGGTGGCGGCGCTGACAAGCTTGATCAGGCGCTGACGACGCTCCTGCTTACCGTTCATCCGGTTTCCCAACGTAGCCGAGCATGCGCGTCGCATTGACGATGAAAAGCAGGGTGATTAGCGCCGCGCTCGCCACGCACCATTGACAGATGGCGTCGATCACGAATAGCTCCAGATAAGTGAGGTAGACGCTGAAGCCGAAGCCGGCCAGCGCCAGGGCGAAGCCGGCCATCCGTGCGCCATCGCCGCGCAGCAGGGCTGCCACCAATAGCAACACGTAGCCGACGATGCCGAAGACGGCGACGTTGACGCCCAGCAGGTGCGAGTAGGAGCTGTTGGCGACCGTCGCGCATCCGGTCGAGCCGGCGATGCAAGCGGGCGCATCGCCGCCGGCGTCGGCGATCGCGATGTAGGTGGCGACGCCAAGGCCGAAGGTAGCCAGAAAGGTCGCCACTCGGCGCAGTGTCCCCTCGCGCGGAAGCTTCACGGTCGGCGGAGTCTCCCGGATTTGGCTGAACGCAGCCTTAGTGACGTTTCCAACCGCCGCCGAAGAACCGGCCCAGCCTGCCGGCTCGATTCGGGCGAAAGGCAGGAGCGCTCTTCTCCGGTGGAGGAAGCTCCCTCGCCGCCCCCGCGTCGATGCTCAATGTGACGCCTCGTTCGGCGGTCCTGGCCACCTCCGGTGCATCGGCGAAGCGCACCGTTCCATCGACGTCCTCGAAGATGATGCCGTCAAAGATGTGCTCGCGCTGATTGTCGAGGACCCGCAGGACCCGGCCGACCTCCTCGGCATCGGAGCTGTAGACAGGCGTGCCGGGGCGGACAGCCGCGTAGTGGATTGCTTCGCCGTCGTCGACCATGCCCTAAGGCTATTGGGCCGCGAGCTGCGAGTAGAAAGCGGCGATCTCGCGGGACAGCTTGCCGCCCTGCCAGGCGAGCGGCGACTCCCCCGGAGACTCGGCGATCAGGCGTGCCCGCGGCAGTCGATCGGCGTAGGCCCGCGCCACCTCGTGAGGGTGCCCCGGGTCGGCCTCGTCGTGGCTGGCGACGACCAGCGCCGGGACCTCGATGCCCTCGAGGTCCTCCAGCGACCCGAACGGGCGCGAGCGCGGGACCTCGCGCAGCGCCTTGACCACAGCCTCCAGGTGACGATGGCGCATCATCCGCTCGCGGGTGAAACGCAGCACCGATTCGCGCCAGGATGAGTCGATTCCCTGGAAGCGGTCGATGTAGGCGACGAAGCCCTCGACTCCCCCCTCCTCCAGCGCAGCCGCGAGGCCGTCCCAGTACTCGAGCGTCTCATCGGACACCTCCCCCCGGTACACCGGGCCGATCACGACCAGGCCGACGAGCCGCTGCGGATGGCGCAGCGCATAGGCGACGGCCGTGTGCGCGCCCATCGAGTGGCCGGCGAGGACGAAGGGGGCGCCCCCCACCGTCTCCGCCACGACGGACTCGAGGTCGCCGACCAGCTCCGGGTATCCATAACCCTGGCCGGCCGGCGCCGGGTCGGACTCTCCGTGCCCCCGCGCGTCGTAGGAAACGACGAGATGCCCCGCCCGGGGCAGGGCTTTCGAGCCATGCAGGAGGTAGCGGCGCGTCGCGGTGATCCCATGACAGAGGACGACCGGTGGCCCCTCCCCCGTCTCTTCCCCGTGGATCGTCAGGCCCTTGCCGGCGGTGAATGCGGCCACCTCCGCCGAGCCGGTGGCCATCACGTCAAGCGACGGCGGCGAGCGCCTTCTCGAGGTCCTCGACCGTTTCGTAGGTCAGGCCCGCGAGGGTCACCTTGCGGTGGCGAACGATGCCTTCCTCGTCGAGGATGAAGATCGCGCGGCGCACCATTCCGCCGGCAAGCACACCGTAGGCTCGAGCCACCGTCTTGTCTTGATCGGCAAGCAGCGGCACATTGAGTCGCTTCTCCTCTGTGAAGCGCTCGTGGGACTCCACCCCCTGCGGCGAGATTCCCAATACCTGGGCGCCAAGCCCCTCCATCCGCTCTCCCTGGTCTCGATAGGAGCAGAACTGCTTTGTGCAGACCGCGGTGAAGTCGCCCGGGTAGAAGGCGAGGATCACCTTGCCGCCACGGTAGTTGGAGAGCCTGTAGGTCTTGTCGCCGGTACCCAGCAGCTCGAAGTCGGGGGCCGTGTCGCCTACGTCGACCTTGGCCATGAGGTCCGGGCTAGCCGTTCTCGATCGTGATCTTCTTGATCACGACGATCTGTTTCGGTTTCTCGGTGGGCGTGCCGAGCGCGCCGATGCGGTCGACGACGTCCATGCCCCCGCTTACCTTGCCCACAAGGGCATAGTCCGGCGGCAACCCGGCGTCGGCACCGGTGACGACGTAGAACTGGCTGCCGGAGCGCCCGGGGGGCTCGGCGGAGCTCTTCGCCATCGCGACGATCCCCTTGGTGTAGGCGAGATTCGCTGGGGGCTTCTCGTCGACGCTGTAACCGGGACCGCCGGTGCCGTTGCCGAGTGGATCGCCGCCCTGGATCACGAAGCCCGGGACGATCCTGTGGAACGCCAGGCCGTCGTAGAAGCCCTTCCGTGAGAGGTAGACGAAGGAGTTGGTCGTCTTCGGCGCGCGGGTCGTGTCGAGGGCGATCTCGAAGGTTCCGCAGCTGGTGTCGACCACCGCGGTCAGCTTCTCGCCCTTCTTCACCGTCTGCTTCGGAGCCTTCAGGCTGACCTGCTTTGGCTCCGGCGCCGGAACCTGCTCACAGCCGGCGGCGCTCGCCGTGGTGCTGGAATCGTCGTCGCCGCCGCTGCGTCCGATCAGGATCGCGGCAACGACGGCGATCGCAATCGCGGCGAAGATCGCAAGGAAGATCAGTCGGCGGTCGGTTTTCCCCTCCATCGACGCGCAAGACTAATGAAACCGTGCCTTCGCCAACGCTCACCCTGCTGGCCACGGCGGTGCTCCACGTTCCCAAGGCGCCGGAGCGCGTGCTGGAGGTCGAATGCGGCGATGGCGAGCGCACGATGTTCCTTGCCCGCGAGTTCCCCACCGCGCGGGTGCGGGGCGTCGACGGCTCCGAGGAGGCGATCCGCAAGCTCGTGGCGGAAACAGGCCTCGACCCGGAAGGTCGGCTCGCCTTCAAGCGGGGCAAGCGACGCTCCCTCCCCTTCCCCGACGAGCAGTTCGACCTCGTCGTCCAAGTCGGTGGCCCTGTCTTCCTGCGCGAGATATCGCGCGTGCTGCGGCCCACGGGCCATCTGCTCTACGCCCAAAGCGCCTCGCGCTGGTTCTCGCCTCGGACCGACCCACGGAGACTGCGACGCAGCTTCGAACGACACGGCTTCGAGACAGTCGAGATCGACGAGACGCCCGACGGTAGCTTCTACCTGGGTTGCCTCACCGGCTCCTGAGCGCCCCGCGAAATAGGCTGCACGCTCCATGGACATCGAGGGAATGCCCCTGGCGCTGCTCGTCAACCCGCACTCGGCGGGCGGCAGGACTCTGAAGCTGCTGCCGCGAGTGGAAGCGGCGCTGGATGCGCGGCGGATCGTCTTCAGGGTGCAGCAGACTCGGGGGCTCGAACACGGCGTGGCGCAGGCGCTTCACGCGGTCGAAGCCGGAGAGGTGCCGGTGGTGATGAGCGGCGATGGCCTGGTGGGGGCGGTCGGCGGCGCCCTGGCGGGGGCGGAGACGCCGCTGGGGTTGATTCCCGGCGGCCGCGGCAATGACCTGGCGCGGGTTCTCGGCATCCCTGACGACCCCGAGGGGGCGGTCGAGGTGCTGGCCGCCGGGGAGACACGACGGATCGACGTCGGCGAGGCCAACGGCAAGCGCTTCCTCGGCATCGCCAGCATCGGCTTTGACTCCGAGGCCAACCGGATCGCCAACGAGACGAAGCTGCTGCGCGGCAACCTCGTCTACGCCTACGGAGCGCTGAAGGCATTGCTCGGGTGGAAGCCTGTCCGCTTCACGATCCGCGTTGACGACGAGCGGATGCGCTTCACCGGCTACTCGGTCTCCGCCGCCAACAACCGGGCTTATGGTGGCGGCATGTTCATCGCCCCCAACGCCGATCTCTCCGACGGGCAGTTCGACGTCATCACCGTGGGCAAGGTCGGAAAGCTGAAGTTCCTGGGTAACCTGCCGAAGGTGTTCAAGGGCACTCACGTCGAGGAGGACGAGGTGGGCGTCTTCCGAGCACCCCATCTTGAGCTGAGCGCCAGCCGTCCGCTCCCCGTCTATGCCGACGGGGAGCACCTCACCGACCTGCCCGTCACGCTGCGCCTGCTGCCGCGGGCACTGAGCGTGCTGGCCCCCGGCGGGTGAGCGGCGGGCCGCTGTTCGGCGTCAAGGTCGCCCTGGCGAAGGTGATCGGCGGCGCCAGCCGTGCCAGCGGTCGCGGCGGCGGCACCACCCTGCCCGGCAGGGTCCTTCTGCGCCTCGCCCCCGATGCGATTGCGCGGCTCGGCGCCGGACTCGACCGCGGCGTGACGATCGTCAGCGCCACCAACGGCAAGACGACGACCGCGGGAATGATTGCGGCAATTCTCGCCGCGGAGGGTCGTGCACCGGTCCACAACCGTGCCGGCTCGAACATGACCTGGGGCGTGGCCACGGCTCTGCTGGAGCAGGATGGCCGCGAGGGCCTTTTCGAGGTCGACGAGGCATGGCTGCCCCGGGTGACCGAGCAGCTCGGCCCCTCGCTGATCGTCCTCGGGAACCTCTTTCGAGACCAACTCGACCGCTACGGGGAGATGGAGGCGCTGGCCGACGATTGGGCTGCGACGGTTGCGGGACGGGCGGGCCGCTCTCACTTCGCGCTCAACGCCGACGACCCGCTGATCGCAGACCTCGGCCGCGATCTCGAGGGCGCGCGACGAGAAGGCGTCGTCTACTTCGGGGTCGAGGATCCCTCCCAGGCCCTGCCCGAGCTACAGCACGCGTTCGATGCCAAGCACTGCCGTCGCTGCGGGCGTCCCTATGTCTATGAGCGCGCCTTCGTCGGCCATCTCGGCCATTACTCCTGCCCCAACTGCGGGGCGCAGCGGCCGCGGCCGGAGGTGGCGGCAACCCGAATTGAGCTGCGGGGAATGGAGGGCTCGACGAGCAAGGTCCGCACGCCCGCCGGCGAGATCGAGCTGAAGCTTCCCCTCCCCGGTCTGTACAACGTCTACAACGCGCTGGCGGCGGTTGCGGCGGGGATCGAGCTTGGCGTCGAGCCGCGGCGGATCGCCGCCGCGCTGGCTGAGATGGAGGCGGCATTTGGCCGGGTCGAGACGATCGAGGTCGGCGGCAAGCCGGTTTCGATCCTTCTGATCAAGAACCCGACGGGGGCCAACGAGGTGCTTCGCACCCTCGAGCTGGAGGCCGACGAAGACGGTCTCGACCTCTGGATCGGCCTCAACGACAAGATCGCCGACGGGCGCGACGTCTCCTGGGTGTGGGACGCCGATTTCGAGCTGCTGGAGGGGGCCGTGCGGAAGGTGACGTGCGCGGGGACTCGGGCGCCGGAGATGGCGCTGCGGCTTAAATACGCGGGATGGGCCGAGGACAGGATCGCGGTCGAGCCCGAGATCGCCCGCTCACTAGATCAGGCGGTCCAGGATGCGCCGGGTCGCCTTTTCGCGCTGCCGACCTACACCGCGCTGATCGCGCTGCGCAAGCTTCTGGCGGCGCGGGGCCTCGCGCGGGAGTTCTGGCGATGACGCGTGAAGCGGGCGCCACCCGCCCGATCGACGTCATCTGGCAGGACGTCGAGTGCGGGGCCTACGCGGCGGATTTGAAGCTGTGGGAGGAGCTCGCCGACCAGGCGCACGGGCGAATCCTGGATCTGGGCTGCGGGATCGGGCGAGTGGCACTGCACCTGGCGCGGCGAGGACACTCGGTCACCGGGCTGGATTCGGACTCCGCCCTGCTTGCCGCCTTCTCGGAGAGGATCGGCGAGCTGCCTGCCGACGGAGCGCTTGGGGACGCGCGACAGTTCGAGCTCGAGGCCGAGTTCGAACTGACACTGGGTCCGATGCAGTTGGTGCAGCTGTTTGCCGACAAGGGCGAGCGGGTCGCCTGCATGCGGTGCGTTGCCGCGCACCTTCGACCCGGCGGCCTGGCCGCGTTTGCCATCGTCGAGGAGATGCCCGACTCCGAAGCCGGCGCCGCTCCCCTGCCCGATGTCCGCGAGATCGACGGCTGGGTCTACTCCAGCCTGCCCTTGGACGCGACGATCGACGCGGGCTCGATCGTCGTACGGCGTTTGCGCCAAATCGTCTCCCCCACAGGCGAGCTGGAAGAGGAGGGGAACGAGATCCGGCTCTCGACCCTCGCCGCCGAGGAGCTGGAACGAGAGGCGGGCGAGGCCGGCCTGCGGGCCGCGGGCCGGCGTGCGATCCCCCCCACCGAAGATCACGTCGGCTCGACGGTCGTCCTGCTGGAGGCGCCCTGATGGAGCTGCGCGTCCTCGCTCTCTACCCCGAGCAGATGAACATCTATGCCGATCGGGGCAACATCATCTTCCTTCGCCGCCGCTGCGAATGGCGGGGGATCGGGTTCGCCTATGCCGGCGCCGGCCCCGGTGAGGCGATCGATCCGGACGCCCATGACCTCTTCTACATCGGCGGCGGTCAGGACCGCGATCAGCGCGCAGTCGCCGCCGACATGGTCGAGAGCAAGCGCGAAGCGCTCGGCGTCGCTGTCGAAGACGACGCGCCGGTACTCGCCGTCTGTGGCGGCTATCAGCTCCTGGGACACAGCTACCAGCTCGACGAGGAGAAGCTACCCGGCCTCGGCCTCGCCGACCTGGAGACCGTCCGCGAGCCGGGGGAGCGGCTGATCGGCAACGTCGCGATCGAGGTCGACTTCGGCGAGGGCCCCCGTCTACTCGCCGGCTTTGAGAATCACGGCGGCCGCACCTACCTGGGCCCGGGGGCTCAACCCCTCGGTCGCGTCATCGAGGGCTTCGGCAACAACGGCGACGACGGCTTCGAAGGAGTGCGGCGCGGCAACCTGATCGGCACCTACCTGCACGGGCCGCTGCTCCCCAAGAACGCCTGGCTCGCGGACCGGCTGATCGCTCTGGCGCTGAAACGCCGCTACGGAGCGGCACCCGAGCTGGCGCCACTCGACGATCGCCTGGAGCTGGCCGCCGAGCGGTGCGCGCGCGACGTGGCGCTGAATGCCTGAAAGACCATCCCACCGGGTACAAAGGATGCGTTGGGATCGATACGTGTCATTCCGATTGTCGCGCTGCTCTCGCTCGCGGCGCTACCCGCTGCCGCGAGTGCTGCGCCGACCTGCGCCGAGGGCCCGGAAACCGTTGGCGACACGATCATCGGCACGCCTTGCGACGACACGATTCGCATGCCGCGCAGCGTCACGACCGCCTACGGCGAGGGTGGCAACGACACCATCTTCGGCCAGCGCGGCAATGACCGTCTTTTCGGCGGCTTCGGCGACGATCGTCTGTACGGCGGCATCGGCGACGACCAGCTGCGCGGCGGCGGTGGGAACGACCTGCTCTCCGGCGGCTTCGGCGCCGACTCGATCCTCGACGGCGAAGACGGGAACGACCTCGTCCGGGGCGATGCCACGATCGATGACATCCAGAACACGGGCGACGGGTTTGACACGCTCAGCTACGCGACAGGCGTCACGCCCGGCTTCTTCGACCGCACCGGAATCTCCGACTACGACGGTCTGCCAACCGGCAGGGAAGGGCGCGGTGCATACATCGACCTGGGGGGCGGCCTGGGGGACAACGGCCTCGCGCCGGCCGGCGGCGGTGTCGACCTCGACATCGACGGAGAAGGCTTCGAGCGAGTGATCGGCACGCCCTTCTCCGACTTCATCGTCGGCACCGCGGGCGACGAGGAGATCTATGGCGGAGGCGGCGCCGACGTGATCCTGGGCGGAGGAGGCGCCGACCTCGCCTTCGGCGGCGCGGAGGGCGACTATTGCGACGCGACGACGAGCTCCGAATGCGAGTTCGGCGGCACCGACAAAGAGGTTGACCCCCGTGATCCGGCCACGGTGAGCGCCGGCGAGATGGCGCCGCAGAGCAACGGAGCGCCGGCGCTCTACCTGACCGGCAGCGACGGGAACGACGCCCTCGTGGCCGCTTACTCCCAGGAAAGCGATGAGACCGTCCTCATCGCTAACGGAGTCGAGGTCGGCGCCTTCCCCGATCCTCCCGACTCGGTGGTCCTCGCCGGCCTCGCCGGCGAGGACACGGTCTCAGCGACCGGCTTCCCGCCGACCACATCGGTGATCGTGCTCGGCAACGACGGCGCCGACGAGCTGACCGGCGATGCCACTGAGGACGCAGTCGTCGATGGGCCCGGGGACGACTTCGTCAACGCCGCCGCCGGCGACGATGCCGTTCCCAATAACGAGGGCGGCGACGAGCTCCACGCCGGGCCGGGTGAGGATCTCTTCGTCTCCGATGCCGTCTGCGAGGGCGACATGTTGGATGGCGGCGCCGACCGCGACAACGCCAACTGGGCCAATTTCGACTCAGGCATCGTCATCGACATGGCGGCCGGACGGGCCGGCCTGGTCGGCCCTGGCGGCGAAACGCAGTGCCCCGGCGGTGCGCTGACCACGCTGAGCGCGATCGAGGACGTCGAGGGCAGCAACCTCGATGACGTCCTGCTCGGCGACGGAGGGGCGAACCAGCTGCTTGGCCGTTTTGGCGACGATTCCTATTTCGCCGCCGCCGGCGACGACCTCATCCTCGCCAACTCCGGTGACGGGGACGTCGCGATCGATTGCGGCGAGGGCTTCGACACCGCTCTCGTCGACCATCCCCAGTACGGCGACCCGACCCCCGTCGACTGCGAGTCGGTCGAGGCGCGTGACCCGAACAGCTTCCGCCCGCCCGACACTCCGCCCAATCCCAACCCTCCCGCCTCCGACCAGCCACCCGCCTCGCAGCCACAAGCGCCGATCGTGCTGCCCTACCGCGACCGCCTCGCGCCGCGGACGCGCCTCCTGCACCGTCCTTCGCGGCGAGCGCTCATCACCTCTCACCGTCGGCGCCGAGTCGTCTTCGCCTTCGCCTCCAGCGAGCCCGGCGGCTTTCTCTGCAAGATCGACCACCGGCGCTTCAAGCGCTGCAGCTCGCCCCGCTCCTACCTCCTGCGATCGGGCCGGCATTCGTTCCGCGTCTTTGCCGTCGACGCGAGCGGCAATCGCGACATCTCGCCGGTCGTCTTCAAATTCGTCATTCGCCAAGTTCGGCTCGAGCGTGTGGCCTATCACTCGGCCCGCGAAGCCGCTTTGCAAGACTGAGCCGGGTGACCACGAAACAGGCCATCGGAGACGATCGCCGTCGCTGGCTGGCGTTGTACGTGCTGTGCGCAGGCGTCCTGATGATCGTCCTCGACATGACGGTGGTCAACGTCGCGCTGCCCTCAATCCAGGACGACCTCGGCTTCTCGCAGACGAACCTCGCCTGGGTCGTCAACGCCTACCTGATTGCGTTCGGGGGGCTATTGCTGCTCAGCGGCCGGCTTGGCGACCTTCTCGGCCACCGGCGGATCTTCCTGACCGGGCTTGGAGTCTTCACGAGCGCCTCGCTGCTGTGCGCCACCGCGCAGAGCCAGGGCGTGCTGATCGGCGCGCGCTTTGTCCAGGGCATCGGCGGCGCGATGGCGTCGGCGGTCGTGCTCGGGATGATCGTGACGATGTTCCCCGAGCCGCGCGAACAGGCGAAGGCGATCGGTGTCTACGGCTTCGTCGCCTCCGCGGGCGGCTCGATCGGCCTGCTCGCCGGCGGCGTCTTGACCGAGGCGATCAACTGGCACTGGATCTTCTTCATCAACGTCCCGCTTGGCATCGCGACCGCCTTGCTGGCCCGGCGGCTGGTCGAAGGGAGACCGGGGATCGGCCTCGCAGCCGGAGCGGACCTGCCGGGCTCGCTGCTGTTGACGAGCGGGCTGATGCTCGGCGTCTATGGAGTCCTTGAGTTCGGCGAGGGGGGCGCCACGACGCAGACGCTCGCGGTCGGGGCTGCCTCGCTGGCACTGGTGACGGCGTTCGTCCTGCGCCAGGCACGCGTCCCGAACCCGCTGGTGCCGTTGCGCTTGTTCCGCTCGCGCAACGTGACCGGTGCGAACCTGGTGCTGATTCTGCTCGTAGTCGGCATGTTCGGGATGTTCTTCCTCGGCGCGCTCTACATGCAGCTGGTCCTCGGCTATGACCCGCTTGCGGTGGGTTTGGCCTTTCTCCCCGCGACGATCGTGATGGGCACGATGTCCCTGCGCTTCTCCGAACCGCTGGTGATGCGCTTCGGCGCGCGGCCGATCCTCGTCGTCAGCCTCGCGTCGATCGGTACCGCGATGTTGCTGTTCGCGCGCACGCCGGTCGACGGGCGCTTCTGGATCGACCTGTTCCCATTGATGCTGCTGTTCGGCTTTGGCGCCGGCCTCGGCTTTCCGACGCTTATGCAGCTGGCGATGTCCGACGCGACGCCGAGCGACGCGGGCCTTGCCTCGGGCCTTGCAAACACGACGCCGCAGATCGGCGGCGCCGTCGGGCTCGCTGTGCTCGCGACACTCGCAACCGACCGCACCGACGCTCTGCTGGCGCAGGGCGAGTCGACGGCCGCTGCGCTCAATGACGGCTATCACCTCGCCTATCTCGTCGGCGCGGCGCTGGTCGCGATCGCGGTCGCCGTGACATTGACGGTGCTGCGCCCGGTCGAGGCGCCCGCGATGGGTCCGGAAGGCGTCGAGGCCGACGAGCGCGAACCCGAGCCGGCCTACTCCGAAGCCGGCTAGCTAGCGCCCGCTGGAACCGAAGCCGCCGTCGCCACGAGCGGAATCGTCCAAGGCCTCGGCTTCGACCGGCTGGGCGAGCGCGACCGGCGAGATCACCAGCTGCGCGATCCGGTCACCCGGCTCGACCGCAAAGGTGTCGGCGGGGTCGGTGTTGAGCAGCAGAACCCGCACCTCGCCTCGGTAGCCGGCATCGATCAGTCCCGGGCTGTTGACGAGCGCGATCCCGTGCTTGCGGGCAAGCCCCGAGCGAGGCAGCACCAAACCGGCGTGGCCATCCGGGATCTCCACAGCGATCCCGGTGCCGACGCTCCACCTCTCCCCCGGCCCGATGTGGGCCGCCTCGCAGGCATACAGGTCAAGACCGGCGTCACCGTCATGCGCCCGCGTCGGCAGTTGCGCGCCATCCTCCAGCAGGGCGACCCTCAATTCCACGGCGGAGACCTTAGACGACGGCCAGATCGTCGAAGCGGTGAAGCTCGGCAACGGGGACCTTGGCGTGGACGAGGACGCCGTCGTCGCGGTCGGTGCGGTCGAGTTCGCCCGCCACTTCGTGCAGCTCGTGCAGTCGCGCCCCTTCCGTGTAGGGCACGAGCAGCTCGACCTCGGCCAGGGTCTCCTCGAAGGTGGCCTCGATCCGGTCGCGCAGCTCCTCGAGCCCTTCGCCTGTGAGCGCCGAGACCAGCACGGCGTCCGGGTGTTGCAGGCCGGCGTCATGACGGGCGTCCTCGTCGAGCAGATCGGACTTGTTGAGGACGAGCAGACGAGGCTTATCGCCGGCGCCGATCTCCACCAGCACCTCATCGACCGCTCTCATGTCGGCCAGCCGCCGCTCTTCGGGCGCCGCCGCATCGACGACGTGCAGGATCAGGTCGGACAGGACGGTTTCCTCCAAGGTGGCCTTGAAGGCCTCGACCAGCTGATGGGGCAGCTTCTCGATGAAGCCGACCGTGTCGGTCAGCAGATAGGAGCGACCGGACAGCTCGAAGCTGCGGGTCGTCGGGTCGAGCGTGTGGAAGAGCCTGTCCCCCACCCCCGCTTCGGCGCCTGTGATCGCGTTCAGCAGCGTCGACTTGCCGGCGTTGGTGTACCCCGCCAGCGCCACCCTTGGCACTGCGGAGCGCTCCCGGCGCGCCCGCATCGTCTGCCGGGTCCTCTCCAATCGCCCCAGCCGTCTGCGCAGGGCCGCGATCCGGTCGCGGGCCAGCCGTCGATCGGTCTCGATCTGGGACTCTCCCGGGCCCCTGGTGCCGATCCCACCTCCGAGCCGCTCGAGGTGCGTCCATAGCCCCCTCATCCGCGCCAGGTTGTATTCGAGCTGAGCCAGCTCGACCTGCAACTTGCCCTCGGCGGAGTGGGCGTGGTCGGCGAAGATGTCGAGGATCACCGCAGTGCGATCGATCACCGGCACGCCCAGGGCAGCCTCCAGGTTGCGCTCTTGGCGTGGCGCCAGCTCATCGTCGCAGGCGATCAGGTTCGCGTCGCGGGCGGTTATCTCGGCCTTCAGCTCCGCCAGCTTGCCCCGCCCGAAGTAGCGGTCGGGATCAGGTGCCTCGCGCTGCTGCACCATCTCCCCCGCGGTGGCGACCCCGGCGGTGCGCAGCAGCTCCTTCAACTCGGCCAGCGGGTCGCCCTCCTCGCTGCCGCGGACCCCGATTGCCACAGCTCGCTGCCGAGCGCGCGGGTTGGAGATCCCGGCGCCATTGCCGCCGTAGCGCGTCTGCGTGTTGCGGCCATTTCGCGAACGTTGCACTCCAGCCCATTGTAGGGTTGCGGCCCATGAAGGTTTTCGTGACCGGGGGCACGGGCTTCATCGGAGGCGAGGTCGCCCGCCAGCTCCGCGCGCGCGGCGATCAGGTGGCCTGCCTGGTTCGCACCCCCGAGAAGGGCAAGAAGGTCGCCGAGCTGGGCTGCGAGCTGGTGTCGGGAGATCTTGGCGACCGCGAGGCGCTGCAACAGGGGATGGCCGGCTGCGACGCCGTGATTCACGCCGCTGCGATGTATGAGGTCGGAATCCCCAAATCGCAGCACCCTGCGATGTGGGAGGCAAACGTCGCCGGGACCGAGAACGTGATGCGGGCCGCGCTCGAGGCCAAGGTGCCGAGGATCGTCTACGTCTCGACGGTCGGCGTCTTCGGCAACACGCACAAACAGGTGGTCGACGAGTCCTACGAGCACCCGGGCAGGGAGTTCACCTCCTACTACGAGGAGACCAAGCTCGAGGCGCACAAGCTGGTCAAGCGGATGATCGCCGAGCAGAGCCTGCCCGCGATCATCGTCCAGCCGGGCGGGGTCTACGGCCCCGACGACACCTCGCAGGTCGCCGACCTGCTGGAGCAGTTCTTCGCCGGGAAATTGCCGCTGCTCCCCTTTCCCGAGCTGGGCATCTGCCTCACCCACGTCGAGGACATCGCGGGCGGCATCCTGCTCGCCCTCGAGAAGGGGAAGCTCGGCGAGACCTACGTCATCAGCGGGCCGGTGACCACGATGCGCGAAGCGATCGAGACGGTCGCCGGTGCCACCGGCCGCAAGGCCCCCAAGCGCGCGATGCCGGTGGCGCTGTTGAAGGCGATGGTGCCGATCGGGCCTCTGGTCGGAAAGATGATGGGGCAGCCTCCAAACCTGCGCGAGCTGATCTCCTCGGCCGACGGGGTCACGTTCTGGGCCAGTCACGAGAAGGCGACCCGCGAGTTGGGCTACTCCCCGCGCGGCCTCGAGGAAGGCCTGCGGCAGACGCTCGCAGCCGACGAGCGGTTCCCTCCCCCTGCCGGTTAAGGAGTCGGGAGAGGACTCGCCGGAGCAACAGCGGGGAGGCTCCCTCGAATCCTCCCCCGACTCCCATAAGCTGCCGCGGTGCGGGTGATAGATGTCATGCACTTGGGCCGACCCCACGTGATCGGCTGCTGGGAGGTCGACGGGGCGCTGGTCGATCCCGGCCCTCAGTCCTCGATGGGGACTCTGCTCGAAGCGCTAGGCGACGAGCGGCCCCGGGCGATCGTCCTCACCCACATCCACCTCGATCACGCGGCCGCAACCGGCGCCCTCGTACGGCACTGGCCGGACCTCGAGGTCTACGTCCACGAGCGCGGCGCCCCCCACCTGATCGACCCCTCGAAGCTGCTGGCCAGCGCCGAGCGGCTCTACGGCGACGATATGGAGCGCCTCTGGGGCGAGATCGTCCCGGTGCCGGCGGAAAACGTCAGGGCGCTCAGCGGCGGCGAGGCCGTCCTCGGGATGCGAGTCGCCTACACCCCGGGGCACGCCTCCCACCACGTCTGCTACCTGCATGAGGACTCAGGAACGGCCTTCACCGGCGACGTCGCCGCGGTTCGAATCCTCCCTTCCAGCTTGATCCTGCCGCCCACGCCTCCTCCCGACATCGACGTCGAGGCCTGGGAGGACTCGATCGGGATCGTCGAGGGCTGGAAACCGGCGCGGCTGGCCCTCACCCACTTCGGCGCGGTCGAGGATCCCCTCCCCCATCTGGCTCAGGTGCGGGAGCGACTCCGCGAGGAGGCCGCCTTGGCACGCGACCTCTCCGAGGCCGATTACGAACAGCGCCATCGCGAACGGGTGGCGGCGAGCGCCGACCCCGAAGTCGCGGAACAGCTGCTGCAGGCGCTGCCGCCCGAGTACCAGTGGCGCGGCCTCGACCGCTACTGGCGCAAGAAGGCAGAGCGAGAAGCCTCTAGCTGAGGTGCTCGCGCATCCGCTCGACCGCTTCGGCGATGCGGTCGTCGGGGGTGGTGAGGGAGATGCGGAAGAAGCCCTCCCCGCTCGGCCCGTACATCGAGCCGGGTGAGACGATCACCCCCGCCTCCTCCAACACCAGCTCGGCGAAGGAGGTCGAGGTGTGGCCCTCCGGCACCGGCGCCCAGACGTAGATCGTGCCCTTCGGCGCCTGCACCTCGACGCCGATCTGGCGCAGGGCATCGACGACGAGGTCACGGCGACGCGCATAGGTCTCGTTCATCCGCTCCAACGGCCCGCTCGGGCCACGCAGGGCGGCGGCACCGGCCAGCTGCACCGCTTCGAAGAGGCCGGAGTCGACGTTGGTCTTCAGCCGCCAGTAGGTCTCGACCGCCCCGGCGTTGCCGAGGATCGCCGCGCAGCGCCAGCCGGTCATGTTGTAGCCCTTGGAGAGGGAGAAGACCTCCACTCCGACCTCTTTGGCGCCGGGTGTGGCGAGAAAGCTCGGTGCGACGTAGCCGTCATAGGTCGTCTCCGAGTAGGCGTTGTCGTGAACGACGAGGATCTCGTGCTCACGGGCGAAAGAGACGACCAGCTCGAAGAAGCCCTCGGGGACGACCGCGCCGCTGGGGTTGTTCGGGTAGTTGAGGAACATCAGGCGCGCCTTCGCCGCCACCTCCGCCGGCACGGCGCTGAGATCCGGGGCGAAGCCCAGCTCGGGCACCAGCGGCAGCAGCTCCGCCGTCGCGCCGGCGAGGATTGGACCGCCGGTGTAAACCGGGTAGCCGGGGTCTGAGGCGAGCGCAACCCCACCCGGATCGAGGAAGGCGAAGCAGAGGTTGTAGATGCACTCCTTGGCGCCGATCGCCGGGATCACCTCGCTCTCGGGGTCGATCTCGACACCGAAGCGGCGGTCGTAGAACTCGGCGAAGGCCTCGCGGAACTCAGCCCGGCCGCGGTTACTGGGGTACTGCTGGTTGGCCGGGTCGGCGACGGCCGCCTGCATCGCCTCGACGATGTGAGGGTAGGTCGGCTCGTCGGGGTCGCCGATCCCGAGGCTGATTACGTCGACGCCGGCGGCACGCTTGTCGGCGACGCGTCGCTCCAGCTCGGCGAACATGTAGGGAGGCATCGCCTCCAGGCGCTTGGACGGATCAGCGATTCCCATGGGCGCGGAAATCTAAAGGTCCGCGAGCGCGCGCAGCAGCTCGGCCGAGAGCTCACCCGCGCAAACGGGCTCGGCCCAGCCGCTCAGCCGCACGTCGAGATCGTCTGAGACCTCGACCTCCAGCTCACCGCCATCCAGCTCGACCGTGAGCGGGCTGGGAGCGCCGCCGAGAAAGGCAGCGACCGCGGCTCCGCTGGCGCCCGTCCCGGAAGAGAGCGTCTCCCCCACCCCGCGCTCGAAGATCCGCGCCCGCACTCGGCTGCCGTCGACCCGGAAAAAGGAGACGTTGGTCCGATTCGGGAACAGCTCGCTGCTCTCGATCTCCGGACCGATCGCGGCGATGTCGAGATCCTCGACCTCCCCCCCGACCTCGATAGCGCACTGCGGGTTGCCGATCGATACGTGTTGGAACGTCCATTCCCGCCCACCGGCGCGCAGCGAGCCCTTGCCATCCGGACCACCCGAGGGAAACTCCTTCGAAGCGATCGAAGCCCTTCCCATCTGCACCGAGCAGGTTCGCTCCGAGGTGATCGTCGGCGTGATCGGGCCGGCCGCAGTACGGATCGTGAACGTGTCCGCGTCGGTCCAGCCGTGGCGGCGCAGGTAGAGGATCGCCTCCCTCGCGCCGTTCCCCGAGAGCTCTGCCTCCGACCCGTCGGGGTTGAAGATCCGCAGCTCTGCGACGAACTCGGCGCTTTCGCTGCGCGAGAGCAGCAGGATCCCGTCCGCTCCCAATCCGAAGTGCGGATCGCAGATCCGCCGAACGCGCTCCGCCGTCAGCTCCCAGGGCAAGTCCTCCGTTTCGAAGATCAGGTAGTCGTTCCCCAGCGCCTGCCACTTCTCGAAATTCATCCCGCCAGCCTATTTGGACGGCGAGTGTTCAGTTGCGGGCGCCATAGCGATCAAAAGTCACCACTCGCCGAGGGCGTTGACGATTTCGGCGGCGACGTCCTCGTCGCTGCGGCCTGTGCGATCGATTGCCAGCAGGTTCGGGATCTTGCGCATCCAGGTCAGCTGGCGCCGGGCGTAGTTGCGGGAGCGCTTCTTCATCGCCTCGATGTCGCCGCCCAGCAGCTCGTCGAAGCCGAGCGCCTTGCGGGCGGTGCGCGACGGCTCGGCGGCCTCGGCTCGCCGCACCTCCTCCGCCGCGCCCCCGGCGACGATCGCCTCGGTCCTCGCATCGATCCGCTCGTAGAGAAGCTCCCGCTCCATATCGAGGCCGACGATCAAAGTCGGGTGTCGGGTCTCGGGCGACCACAGCTCGGAGTCCTCGGCCCCCGGCGGCGCCTTCACCAGCGACAGTTCCGCCAGGGCCGCCCGCAGATACAGCCCGGTCCCCCCCACCACGATCGGCCGCCTCCCCGCCTCCAACGCGGCATCCACCTCGGCATGGGCCAGCGGCATGTAGTCGCCGACAGAGAAAGGCTGGGTCACGGGCACGAATCCGACCAGCTTGTGCTCCAGCTTCGCCTGCTCTTCGGGCGAGGCCGCCCCGGTGAGAACGGACATCCCCTCATACACCTGCAGCGCATCGCAGGAAATCGCCACCGCCTCACCCCTCAGAAGCTCTGAAACCGCGATGGCCACGCCGGTCTTCCCGACCCCCGTCGGCCCGAAAATCGCGAGCACGGTGGCTTCAGGGGGAGTCGGCACTACCCCTCACTCAACTTTTTCGGTGAAGCGGCGGCGGCTATCCGCGGGCGAATCGCCGAAAAAGTACAAGCCGTTCGGGGCAGCACCGAATCCCCTCAGGCCATGCGGCTCAGCAGCTGTTCCGTGCCGTTCAGAGTGGTCGATGTCGCCGCGTCGATCTGAACGCTGACGAGCTCACCAGGGGCAGCAGTGCCATCGAAGTTGACCGTCTTGTTGTGGCGGGTGCGGCCGCGAAGACGACTGGGATCCGTGCGACTGGGGCCCTCGACGAGAACCTTAATCTCTCGTCCGACAAAGCGCTGGGCGCGTTCGGTGGCGCGGCGCTGTACCAGCTCGACCAAGCGTTCCATCCTCTCCCGCTTTACCGGATGCGACACCTGATCGTCCATCGTGGCCGCCTCGGTCTCTCGCCGTGGAGAGAAGACGAAGGTGAAAGCACCGTCGTAGCCGACCTCCTCGACGACCTCCAGCGTCTGCTCGAAGTCCGCCTCGGTCTCACCCGGGAAGCCGACGATGATGTCGGTGGTGATCGCGCAGTCGGGGACGTGCTCGCGGATCAGCGCAACCCGGTCCATGTAGCGCTGTCGATCGTAGGTGCGCCGCATCCGTTTGAGGATTTGACTGGAGCCCGACTGCAGCGGCAGGTGGATGTGCTCGCATAGTGCCGGCAGCTCGGCATGGGCGCGAATCACGTCCTCCTTCATGTCCTTCGGGTGCGGGCTGGTGTAGCGGATGCGATCGATCCCCTCGACCGCGTCAACGCGAGCCAGCAGCTCCGCGAAGCCGATCCGCACCCCCTTCGGCAGGTCGCGGCCGTAGCTGTTGACGTTCTGGCCCAGCAGCGTCACCTCGCGCACGCCGTCGGCGGCCAGCGCCCGCGCCTCGGCGATCAGCTCCTCTGGGTCTCGACTGACCTCCCGCCCCCGGGTGGAGGGAACGATGCAGTAGGAGCAGCGGCAGTTGCACCCCTGAGAGATCTGAAGCCAGCCCTGGAACTCGCGCTCGCGACGAGCCGGGAGGTGGCCGGAGAAGTCCTCGAACTCGAAGTAGCCCTGGGCGCTGAGCGAATCCGAGTTGAGGAACTCCGCGAGCTTGTGTATCTGCCCCGGCCCGAAGGCGACGTCGACGAAGGGGAAGCGGCGAAACACCTCGTCCTTGACCGACTGGGCCCAGCACCCCCCCACGCCGACCACTCGCTCCGGGTTCTCCAACTTGAGCCGCTTGGCCTCGCCGAGATGGGCGATGAAGCGATTGTCGGCCGACTCGCGAATCGAGCAGGTGTTGAACAGGATCAGGTCGGCGCCGTCGCGACTCTCGGAGCGCTCATAGCCGAGCGACTCGAGCATTCCTTGCATGCGCTCGGAGTCGTGCACGTTCATCTGGCAACCGAACGTCGTTACGTGGTACTTGGGCACGGCACCAGGGTAACGCGGCGCCCTGCCTGCGGTGCCCGGGCTCTCAGCCCTGTCCGGCGACCGCGGCGACGTAGGCGGCGACCTCTTCGGCCTGCTTTCCCGAGTAGAGCCCCGGAGGCATCACCCCGGCGCCGGTGCCGCCGATCCGAATCGCCACTTCGACCGTTTGCGCGTCGGGCTGGAGCGTGTCGAGGTCGGGGCCGACGGTGCCGGTCGCACCGGCAGCGGCCAGCGTGTGGCAGCTCGCGCAGGCCCCCGTGAAGAGCTCCTCGCCCGGTCCGATCACCGGCGCCGGCGCTTCGGCCTGCCCTGACTCCACCGGCTGTTGCTGGCCCTCCTCCTGCACTGCTTGCTCGTTCGCCTTTTGCAGCGCCGGCTCTTCGTGCTTCTCCTCGTCCTTGGCATGTAGGACCGCGAAGGTCGTCGAGCAGCCGACCAGGATCGCGAACCAGAGCACAACCAGCGGGAATGCCCTGCCGGGGAATTTCTCGGAGCGAAGGCCGATGAAGCTCAGCACCACCGCCGAGGCGGCGAGAGCGATCCCGCAGGCGTAGAAAAGGTCACCGTTGCTCATGCGCCGCGGAATCTTATTGACGCAAGCGGCCCTACGCTGCCTGCTTGGCGGCTTCGGCCTCCGGCGCCGGGGCGATGTCCGCCGCGGCCTCTCCTCCACCGTCGATCCCGAGCTTGGCGCGGATCTTGCCCTCGATCTCGGTCGCGAGCTCCGGATTGTCGGAGAGGAATTGTTTTGCGTTGTTGCGCCCCTGGCCAAGCCGGGTTTCTCCGTAGGAGAAGAAGGAGCCCGACTTCTGAACCAGATCGTGCTCGATCCCGAAGTCCAGCAGGCCGCCTTCGCGGGAGATGCCGACTCCGTACTCGATGTCGAACTCGGCCTGGCGGAACGGCGAGGCGACCTTGTTCTTGACCACCTTCACCCGGACGCGGTTGCCGACCGCCTCGGTCCCCTCTTTGAGGGTCTCGATGCGGCGAATGTCAAATCGCTGAGATGCATAGAATTTCAACGCTCGCCCGCCCGGCTGCGTCTCCGGCGAACCGAACTGAACGCCGATCTTCTCGCGGATCTGGTTGGTGAAGAGACAGACTGTGTTGGTGCGGTTGAGGTTGCCTGCGAGTTTGCGCAGGGCCTGTGACATCAGCCGTGCCTGGAGCCCGACCGTCTGGTCGCCGATCTGGCCGTCGAGCTCGGCTTTCGGCGTCAGCGCCGCGACCGAGTCGATCGCGACAACGTCGATCGCACCGGAAGCGATCAGCCGGTCGGCGATCTGCAGCGCCTGTTCGCCGAAATCGGGTTGGGAGACCAGCAGCTCGTCGGTGTCGACGCCGATCGCCCGCGCATAGACCGGGTCCAGCGCATGCTCGGTGTCGATGAAGGCGCAGACGCCGCCGCGCGCCTGGGCCTCGGCGATGATGTGGTTGACCAGCGTCGTCTTCCCCGAGGACTCGGGGCCGAAGATCTCGACGATCCGTCCACACGGCACGCCGCCTATGCCCGTAGCCAGGTCGAGCGCCAGCGAGCCGGTCGGGATCGCCTTCACCTTCACCGTGGCGTCGGCACCGAGGCGCATCAGCGCGCCCTGGCCGAAGTCCCGCTCGATCTGGGTGACCGCCGCCTCGAGGGCCGCGTCCTTTGCCCTAGCCTCCTTGGCCGAGGCGTCTTTCAGAGCCGCTTTCTTATCTGCCATCTATCTCACCTCACTGCCGCCCGTCTAGGACAGCTCGACTTGCGCCAGCGGGGTGTATTGCGCACCCTGCGGCTGGAGTTTCGAACGGTAGAGCGTCATTCGGACGCAAACAGTTGTTTGCATCAAAGCCTGCGGCAGCTTCTCCGGAAGGCGCCCAACGCGCGCGGGCCGGCTGGAGCCGCGCCCCTCTCGACGCACCCGGGCCACGGTCATATGCGGCCAGAACGGGCGTTTCTCCGGCTCATAGAGCCGTGCCGCTGTCAGCTTCTCCTCCAACCGCGCCTGCAATGCGATCGCATCAGGCGAAACGACCGGGAGCGCGAAGAGCCGCGGCCTGCCGCGTTCCGGGCGGGGAACCGGATCGCCCAGCTCGATCTCCGGGGCCGGATCGGCGGTCTCAGCCAAGACCGCCGTCAGCGCTTCGATCTCACGCTCGGGCATGTAGCCGAGAAACGCGAGAGTGATGTGAAGGGACTCCGGCGCCACGACACGCAGGGCCGGGTCGACGAGCGCCACGCCGCCCCAGGCGACGATCTCCTCGCGAACGGGCTCGGGCAACTCGAGGGCGACGAACAACCTCGCCCGCGGGCTCTTCAATCTCTCTTTCGTCACCGCTCCGACGTTATGCGGCCACTTCGGGCAGAACAAGGCGCGAGCGTGAAAAGCTGCTCACGACTTCGCTACAGGGGCGTGTCCTCGCTGCCCAGCAGGCTCCGCAACAGGTGCATCGCAACCAGAGCCGAGCGCTCGCGGATGTCCTCGCGGCCACCCGGGATCACCGGATCGCGGGCGATGGCAGTCCCATCGGCGAGACGGGCATCCAGACAGACGTAGCCGACCGGCTTGCGGTCGGTGCCGCCACTGGGGCCGGCGATCCCGGTGATCGAGACGGCCACGTCGGCCCCCAATCGCTCCAGGGCCCCTCGCGACATCGCCTCCGCCACCTCGAGCGAGACGGCGCCATGCTTTTCGATCAGACCCGGGTCCACGCCGAGCAGCGCGGTCTTCGCCTCGTTCGAATAGACCACGACGCTCCCCGCGAAGTAGGCCGATGCCCCGGGAAGGTCGGTGATCCGCGCCGCCAGCAGCCCGCCGGAGCAGGACTCGGCGAGGGCCAGCCTGCGTCCCTGTAGAAGCCGGGCCACCTGCGCGTCGATTGTCTCGCCGTCGAGGCTGAATAGATGGCGTTGGTGGCGGTCGAGGAGCCCGGCGCGCACCGCCTCGGCTACGGGAGCCGCCTCTGCCCGGTAGCGAACGTCGATCTCCATCTCGCCGCGGCGCAGGCAGGTGGTTATCTCCACCGTGTCCAGCTCAACTCCGTCCGCCTCGATCTCCCGCAGGCTCTTGGCGACCTCGGACTCGGGAATCCCGAACATCCGCACGGTATAGGCGAGCAGCGGCGTGGCGCGGGCAAGCACCGCCTGCACCGGCCGCGACTCGATCGCCCGCGGCCACATCGGTCGCAGTTCCCGTGGGGGACCGGGCAGAACGATCGCCACGCGCTCCCCCGCCGGTACAACCAGCCCGGGGGCGGTACCGACCGGGTCCAGCGGGATCGACCCCTCGGGCACCATCGCCTGCTTGCGATTGGCCTCCCGCACTGCCTCCTCGTCGAAGTTGTAGCGGCGGGCGAAGCCGCGCAGGATCGCGGCGATCTTCTCCTCCACCTCCTCGTCGAGGACCATCTCCCTGCCGGCGAAGCGCCCGACAACCTCCGCGGTGAGGTCGTCGGCGGTCGGCCCGAGGCCACCGGAGGTGACGATCAGGTCCATCCCCTCCTCCGCCATGAAGCGCAGGGCGGCCTCGAGGTCGTCGGGTCGGTCGCCGACGACGAGGATGTGGGCGACCTCGACACCGTCCTCGGCCAAACGCTCGGAGATCCAGGGACCGTTGCGGTCGGCGATCCGCCCCGTCAGAACCTCCGTCCCGGTGACCACTATCCCCGCGCGGACTTCGCTCACGTGCAGGTTGGCCTTTCGGTTTCTGAGAGCCGGCTCAGCTCGCCGTCCTCGCCGATCGTGTAGCCGATCGGGCTGGACGTCGCGGGAATGCTTGCCTGCTGTCCGTCGATGCTCATCGAGACCTCGCCGTTGCCGAAGGAGACGGTGAAGCTACCTGAACGGAAGGGACCTTCCTCTGCCCCGGCGACGAGGATCTGTCCGTCGACCAAGGGCTGCCCCTCCGCGTCGAGCAGGCAGACCCAGACCTCCGCATTGGCCACCAGCCGCACCGAGACCTGTGGAGGAGACGCCTGCGCGCTCACCCGGTCCCTCGAGCGGTGCTGCTCTGCGGGTCCGGTCGAAGGCACCGAGCCCGGCGAACCGCTGTCGCTTCCACCGGTGAGACCAACGACGACCAGCACCGCCACCAGGGTGAGGGAGACGACTACGGCCAGGGCGCCGCGTGGAAGTTTGAGGCGCTCCCATCTCCCTCTGGATGCGATGGCGGGCTCTGCCCGTGGCAGCCTCTCCCCCGGCGGCGGCTCCCCTGCCTCGCGGCGATAGTCGTCGGCGAGGCGCTCCCCATCGAGCCCCAGGAAGTTCGCATAGGTGCGGATGAAGCTGCGTGTGTAGGTGGGGCCGGGAAGCGTCTCCCACTCCTCGTTCTCCATGGCGCGCAGGTAGCGGGGACGGATCTTGGTCGCGGCCTCGACCTCGGAAAGGTCGATTTTGCGGCGATTCCGCGCATCCCGCAGGGTGGTTCCTATGCCGATTGCCACCCTCCCATTGTGGCCATTCCGGCCCTTTGCGCGTAAAAAGCCGGCTTATGCGCCGTTGTCGGCATCGACGCCGACTGGCTCTGTGGAGCTGAGCACGCGCGGCAGGTCGGCCTCGGTGATCAGCACCTGACGGGGCTTGGAGCCCTCATAGCCGGAGATGACCCCGCGGCGCTCCAGCATGTCGATCAGCCGCCCCGCCCGGGTGTAGCCGACCCGAAGCCGGCGCTGGATCATTGATACGGAAGCTGTGTCCGTCTGCACCACGGTGCGGATCGCCTCGTCGAGCAGGTCATCGCTGTCGGGGTCGAAATCGCCCTCGCCACCCTCGTCGGCAGGCTCCTCGCGGGTCTCCAACAGCTCCTCCTCGAACTCGGGCTCACCCTGCTTCGCCCAGTGGCCGGTGATCCGCGCGATCTCCTCCTCGGTGATGAAGGCCCCCTGAACCCGCTGCAGCTTGGAGGTGCCGGCACCGCGGAAGAGCATGTCGCCTTGGCCGAGCAGAGCCTCCGCCCCGCCCTGGTCGAGGATTACCCTCGAGTCGGTCTGCGAGGAGACGGCGAAGGCGATGCGAGCCGGGATGTTGACCTTGATCGTGCCGGTGATGATGTCCGTCGACGGCCGCTGGGTCGCCAGCACCAGGTGAATGCCGGTGGCGCGTGACTTCTGCGCCAGGCGAATGATCGAGTCCTCGACCTCGGCCGGGGCGACCATCATCAGGTCGGCCAGCTCGTCGATCACGCAGAGGATGTGCGGCAGCGGCGGCTCCCCTGCCTTCTTGCGCGCACGGTTCAGCTCGGCCAGGTTGCGACAGCGCGCCTGACCCATGATCCCGTAGCGGCTCTCCATCTCGACGATCAGGTTTGAGAGGACGTTGGCGGCCAGGCGCGGCGAGGTGACCACCGGCGTGAGCAGATGTGGGACTTGCTCGTAGTGATTCAGCTCCACCTGCTTGGGATCGACCAGGACGAGGCGCACGTCGTTGGGAGAGGCCTGCATCAGAATCGAGGAAAGGATCGCGTTGACGCAGCCGGACTTGCCCGAGCCGGTGGTGCCGGCGACGAGGACGTGCGGCATCTTCGCCAGGTCGGTCCACACCGGATTGCCGTCGATCCCCTTGCCGAGCCAGGCAACCAGCGGCGAGGTCTTCTCGGGACGGCCGGCATAGATGTCGCCGAGGCGCACAATGCGGCGGCGTGTGTTGGGGACCTCAACGCCGACAGCCTGCTTGCCGGGGATTGGAGCGAGGATGCGTATGTCGGTGGAAGCGAGCGCGTAGGCGAGATCGTTGGCCAGCTCGGTGACTTTCTTCACCTTGGTTCCCGGCGCCAAGCGCAGCTCGAAGCGCGACACGTGTGGGCCGCTGACGACTCCGACGATCTTCGCCTCGACGCCGAAGTGGCCGAGCGTCTCGACCAGCTTGCGGCCGATCACCTCGTGATCCCGAGGGTCGGGCCCCTTGTCGGCACGACCCTTCTCCAGTGCGCTGGCGGGAGGCGGCCTGTAGGCAATCTCCTCGGAGGCGGTGACGCCGCGCTTGCTACCCATCGGCGTCAACGCCGCCTGACGGGAGACGGCATCCGTGCCGACGCCGAGGCCCTCCTCCCCCTGGACCTCGACCTCTCCCGGCACCGGATGGAAGTCCTCGGTGATCGGCTCGGGCTCCTCGGGAAGCTCGACCTCGGCATCGTCCTCCACAAGCGCCACCGTCGGCTCGAAATCGTCGTCTTCGGGGTAGCTGCTCATCACGTCCGTCGGGCCGGCCTGGGTCTCGAGTGCGAATGCCGTCTCCTCGCGCTTCGCCTCGCGGCTCTTGACGACGGTTTGCGCCGCCTCACGCCCGCCGAGGAACACGCGTCGCAGCCCGCGGCCGACCCCGCGGAAGAGGGACGAGATCGACGTGCCCGTGACCAAAAGCGCCCCCACCGCCAGCATCAGCAGGGTCGCGATCCGCGCTCCGACCTCGCCGACCAGGTAGGTGAGCCCGGTGTCGACCCCATAGCCGACCTTGCCGCCGTCCCAGTCGAAGAAGAGCACGAAGCAGAGGAAGACCCCGGCGGCGATCAGGAACAGCCCAATCAGATCGAGATGGCGTTGCTGCAAGCCTTCGGGCAGATGGGGCCTCGGCACGCGAGGACGGGTTTTTTTCGCTTTGGACCGACGCGCGGGTTTACCGCGCTTCTTGCGCACGAACATGCGGACCCGTTCGACGCCTGTTCGCCCAGCCCTGCTCTGCCTTCTTCACCCTCCGGAGCCACCCGCGCCGCGTCGATGGACTTCGGTCGCCGTGGCTTGGTCGCGGGGCCTGACGACGATCTCGTCGATGTTCACGTGCTTTGGCTGAGCGATCGACCAGCGGATGCACTCCGCGACGTCTTCCGCACGCAGGGGATCCATGCCCTCATAGACGCGTTTCGCAGCGTCCTCGTCTCCGTCGAAGCGGACCACTGAGAATTCGGTCTCGACCATGCCCGGGACGATCTCGGTCACCCTGACCGGCTCTCCCAGCAACTCCAACCTGAGCGCTCGTAGCATGGCGCGTTGAGCATGCTTTGCGGCTGAGTAGCCACCGCCACCGCGATAGCTCTCGAAGGCGGCAATGCTGGTCACGGTCACGACGTGGCCATTGCCCGAGGCGACCAGCTTCGGCAGCAGGGCACGCGTCATCCGCATCGTCCCCATTACGTTCGCCTCGTACATCCAGCGCCATCTCTCCTCGTCGGCCTGACTGAGGGGATCGAGGCCCAGGGCGCCGCCTGCGTTGTTGACCAAGACATTGCAGTCCGCGATCTCGGCGACGAAGTCGGCAACCGATGCCGAGTCGGTTACGTCCAGCGCGAGAGCCTGCCCACCGAGCTCGCGCGCCAGTGGCCGCAGGCGCTCAAGTCGGCGCGCACCCAGCACGACGCGATAGCCGTCTTCTGCCAGGAGCCGCGCAACGGCAGCGCCGATACCGCTCGATGCTCCTGTGATCACACCGGTTTTCATTGCTCTTCCAATCGTCGCGATCCGCTTTGTCGATCCTTTCACCCGCAAGGCGGCTCGGTCGGCGCCCTAAATTCGAGCTAAAAGCGCGGCTGGCCGGAAGGGCGTCGGGCTAACATCGGTTGATGCTCGCTGATGGCGACGTTGCCGGTGGCCGCGTGCTCGTGGTCGAGGACGACGTGGAGATCGCCGACGTGCTGCGGCGCTCCCTCCGTAACGAGGGTTATGAGGTGAAGACGTCTGTCGACGGTGTCGATGCGCTCGACGTTGCTGCAGGCTTCGTTCCCGATCTGGTCGTCCTGGACCTGGGGCTTCCCCGCCTCGACGGGGTCGAGGTATGCAGGCAGCTCCGCGCTGACGGCGACGTGCCGATCCTGATGCTGACCGCCCGCAGCGAGACCGCGGACCGGGTCGCCGGCCTCGACAGCGGCGCCGACGACTACCTGGTCAAGCCGTTTGAGCGCCAGGAGCTGCTGGCGCGGATCCGGGCATTGCTCCGCCGCCGGCCACCCCGGGGCTCCGCATCGCTTCGGGTCGGAGACCTGACCCTGAACCCCGACACGCGCGAGGTGCGACGAGGCGATCGCGAGATCGAGCTCACGAACCGCGAGTTCGAGCTGCTCGAGCACCTGATGCGAAACGAGCGCCTGGTCGTCTCCCGCGAGCGTCTGCTCGACGAGGTCTGGGGCTATGACCCGATGGCAGCGACGAACACGATCGACGTATTCGTCTCCAACCTGCGACGCAAGCTGGAAGCGGGCGGAGAGTCGCGCTTGCTGCACACCAAACGCGGCGCCGGATACGTGCTTAAGGACTAGCGGAATGCGTCCGGGCAACTGGCCGGTCCGCTGGCGCCTGGCTGCGGCTTCGGCAGCGCTGACGCTGGCGATCCTGCTCGTCTTCGGCGGTGTGATCGGACGCCTCGCCACCGAGCGGATCCGCAGCGATTTCAACGGCGAAGTGCAGAGTGCGGCGCAGACGCTTGCCGCAGAGATCCGGATCGTCTACACGCCCGCCCCTATCGTGATCCGCGTTCCGCACCTCAACGACTTCGTCCTGCCCGACGATGCCTCGGCGCGGATCTTCGACGTGAACGACAATCTCCTGCGCCAGAGCGCCGGCGCACTCACACTCGGCCCCCCCAGGGCCGGCCTCTCCACTCACGGCGGGATGCGTGTAGCGACCGCTCAGCTCAATGACGACAGCGGTGACCCGACCGGCTACGTGCAGTACGGGCGCAGCCTCGAGCACGTCGACTCGACCATCGACCGGTTGTGGCTCTTCATCTTCGCCGGAATCCTCGGCGGCACCGTGCTCGCCACCCTCGCCGGCTTGGCGATCGTCGACCGGGCGATGAGACCGATCGCCTCGCTGACCGCGCGGGCACGTGAGATCGCTCGCACCCGCGACCCATCCCGCCGCATGCCCGAGCCAAAGGTCGACGACGAGGTCGGAGAGCTCGCTCGGACCCTGGAGCAGATGCTGCGCGCCCTCGATGCCGCCAGAGCCGAGCGCGAAGCGGCGATGCGCAAGCAGCGCGAGTTCGTGGCCGACGCCTCCCATGAGCTTCGCACCCCCCTGACCAGCGTCCTCGCCAACCTCGAGCTGCTCCAAGCGTCGCTGGGAACACCCGACCGGGAGGAGGATCGCGAGATGGTCGACTCGGCGCTTCGCTCCTCGAAGCGGATGAGCCGCCTGGTCGCGGACCTGCTGCTGCTGGCGAGAGCCGACGCGGGGCGGATGGGAGAGCGGCGGCGCTGCGACCTGGCCGAGATCGTCGGCAGCGCCGCGGTCGAGGTTGCGCCGATGATGGGCGATCGCGAGCTGCGGGTCGACAACGGGCGGCCGATCTTCGTCGACGGCAATCCCGACGAGTTGCACCGAATGGTCGTCAACCTGCTCGGCAACGCCGCCCAGCACACTCCTCCGGCCTCGACCGTGGAATTGAAGCTCGGCAGGGACGGTGGCGATGTGGTCCTCGAGGTATCCGACAACGGCCCCGGCATCCCGCCGCAGGTGCGCGAGCAGATCTTCGATCGCTTCGTCCGCGGCGTCGGACCAGCCGATGTCGCCGCCAGTCCCGGCACCGGACTCGGGCTTGCCATCGTGCGCGCGGTCGCAAGCTCCCATGACGCCGCGGTGGAGATTGCCGAATCGCCCGCCGGAGGCGCCCTCTTCCGCGTGCGGTTTAAGAGCGCTTTAGAGCCCTCCCCTACTTTCCCCAACGGACGAGACACACAGGTCCGCCGGGACTCTCCCCCAAAACCGTCCCGGCGGACCTAGCTTCTCTCAGACCTCTACGACCACCGGCAGGATCATCGGCCTACGCTTGAGCCTGTCGTAGACGAGCTTTGCGATCGCGTCGTGCAGATCCTCCTGAATCAGGTGCAGCTCTCGGGTGCCCGCCTCGGCGGCATCCTCGAGCGAGTCCTCCACCACGTCCTTGAGCTCGTCCACCAGCGCATCGGCCTCCTCGAGGAAGGCGACGCCGCGGAAGATCACCTCGGGATCGGCGACGACGCTGCCGTCGTCGCCGGCGATCGTCGCGACGACGATGAAGATGCCGTCGGCGGAGATCTCGCGCCGGTCGCGCAGGGCGACGTCGTCGGGCTCGCCGACGTTGACGCCGTCGACGAACATGACGCCGTTGTGGATGTCCTCGCCGAAGCGAGCGCCGTTCTCGTCGACCTCCAGCGGCAGGCCGTTGCGACCCTGGAAGATGTTCTCGGGATCGACGCCGACGGCCTCGGCCAGCCCGGCGTGCAGGCGCAGGCGCTGGTAGTCGCCGTGCACCGGCATCACGTAACGCGGTTTGGTCAGGTTCAGCATCAGCTTCAGCTCCTCCTGCCAGCCATGGCCGGAGGCGTGGATCGGAGCGTCCTTCGCGGTCACCACCGAGGCGCCGATCTCATAGATCCGGTCGATCGTCTCGTTCACCGCGCGCTCGTTGCCGGGCACCGGAGTCGCCGAGAAGACGACCGTGTCGCCGGAGTGCAGCTCGACGTCGCGGTGGTCGTTGTTGGCCATCCGCCGCAGGGCGGAGAGCGGCTCGCCCTGGCTGCCGGTCGAGATCACGACGACCTTCTCATCGGGGAAGTCCTCGATCTCACGCGGCTGGATGAAGAGGCCCGCCGGCGCCCCGGCGATCCCGAGGTTGGAGGCGATGTTGAAGTTCTTGCGCATCGAGCGCCCGACCAGCGCAACCCGCCGGTCGAGTTTGACCGCGGCATCTATCACCTGCTGAACGCGGTGGATGTTCGAGGCGAAGGAGGTGACGATGATCCGCCCCTCGCAGGCGGAGAATGTCTCCAGCAGCGCCGGGCCGACGCTCGACTCCGATGGCGCGATCCCCGGCCGGTCGGCGTTGGTCGAGTCGCCACAGAGAAGCAGCAGCCCGTCGCGCCCGATCTCCGCTAGGCGGGAGATGTCGGCCGGACGGCCGTCGACCGGGGTCTGGTCGAACTTGTAGTCGCCGGTCATCAGCATCGAGCCGAGCTCCGTGCTCAGCAGCACCCCGCGCGCATCGGGGATCGAGTGCGAGAGATGGATCAGCTCCAGCTCGAACGGGCCGACGCGCGCCTTCTCCCCCGCAGGCAGATCCTGTAGCGGCGCGTCGGAGAGCTTGTGCTCGTCGAGCTTGGAGCGGACCATGCCGATCGTCAGCAGACCGCCGTAGATCACCGGCGGTTGCCCGATCTCCCGCAGCACGTATGGCAGCGCGCCGACATGGTCCTCGTGCCCGTGGGTGAGGACGATCGCCTCGATGTCCTCGGCGCGATCGCGCAGGTAGGAGAAGTCGGGAAGGACGAGGTCGACGCCGAGCATCTCGGGCGTCGGGAACATCAGGCCGGTGTCGACCACGACGATCCGGCCGTCGTACTCGACCACGGTCATGTTCTTGCCGATCTCCCCCAGCCCGCCGAGCGGGAGGACACGCAGCTTCTTGGAAGGCACCTGTTAGCCCGCCGCCACTGTCAGCCCGACGCTCTCCAGAGCAGCCCTGACCACAGCCCGGTCGGCCTCGTTCAACTCGACCATCGGCAGTCGCAGCGTTCCGGACGGGATCGCGCCGGTCATCTCAAGGGCCGCCTTCAGCGGCATCGGGTTGGTGGTCACGCCAAGCGCCTCGAACAGCGGCCGCAGGCCGGAGTCGATCTCGCGGGCTCGCTCGAGGTCACCGGCCTGCGCCGAGTCCCACATCTCTCGCATCTGCGGCCCGACGAGTTGGGAGGCGACCAGGATCCCCCCCGCCAAGCCAAGCTCCAGCGTCTTCAGGAAGACGTCGTCGTTGCCGGCGAGGACGGCCAGACCCTCGATCGGGCCGAGCTCCTCGTTGTTTGCCTGCTTGACCGCGACCACGGTGTCGATCTGCGCCAGCTCCGCGAGGTCTGCGGGCGGGACGTTGACGATCACGCGCGAGGGGATGTTGTACGCGATCAGCGGAAGCCCCGGGACGGCGCTCGCGATCGCCTCGAAGTGCGCGCGGATGCCGGCCTTGTTGGGCTTGTTGTAGTAGGGCGTCACGATCAGAGCCGCCTCGGCGCCGGCGTCCTCCGCGGTCTTGGTCAGCTCGATCGAGTGGCGGGTGTCGTTGGTGCCGGTCCCACAGATCACCGTCGCCCGGTCGCCGATCTCCTCGGCGACCGCTCGCAGCAAAGAGATGTGCTCGGCATCGTCGAGAGTCGCGGCCTCGCCAGTCGAGCCGGCCACCACGACCCCGTGCGAGCCATTCTCGATCAGGGAAGCGGCGAGATCGCGCGCGGCACCCTCGTCGACGCGACCCGCCTCGTCGAAGGGGGTCGCCATCGCGGTTATCACGCCCTGAAGCTCGATCATCGGCATCAGCGTATCTAGAGCAGCTTTTCGAGGCCGAGGGTGAAACGCTCAGGCAGGTCGGCCACCTTGCGCACGGCGAGCAGCACGCCCGGCATGAAGGAGCGCCGGTCGATCGAGTCGTGGCGGATACTCAGCGTCTGCCCCTCGCCGCCGAAGATGACCTCCTGGTGGGCGACGAGACCCGGTAGACGGACCGAGTGGATCGGCTGATGGACGTTGCCACCCGCTTCCTCGATCAGCTCCGCGGTGCGCTTTGCCGTTCCCGAGGGGGCGTCCAGCTTGCGATCGTGGTGCAGCTCGACGATCTCGCACTCGGGCATATGACGGGCGGCAAGCTGCGCCGCACCCATCAGCAACACCGCGCCGATCGCAAAGTTTGGAGCGACGAAGCAGTTGGCGTTGGAGGACTCGGCCAACTCGCGCGTCGCATCGAGGTCGAAGCCGGTGGTGCCGACCACGACATGGACGCCTGCCTCGAGGCAGGCGCGAATGTTGGCGAAGGCCGTGTCGGGCGTTGTGAAGTCGACGACGACGTCGGCATCGCCGAGCGCGTCGGCCAGCTCGACCCCGAGCGACGGGTCGGCCCTGGCGACCAGCTCCATGTCCTCGGCGCCTTCGACCGCTTCGCAGACCGCCTGGCCCATGCGACCGGCTGCGCCCGATGCGACGACCCGGATCATGCGGCTACCAGAGCTTCGCTGACCGGGGCAAGCGCTTTGCGGAAGCGATCCTCGTCCCGCCCCACGCAGGCGGCCGAGAGTCGCTCGGCGCCGTAGAGCTCGGCCGCCAGCCCGGTCAGATCGTCGACGGTCACCGCATCCACCTTGGCAAGCATCTCGTCCAGAGTGTCGATCGGCAAGTCGAACAGGGTCGCCCGGGAGATCCGCGACATCCGCGCCCCGGTCGACTCGGAGGAGAGGACGAGCCGGCCCTTGACGCTCTCCTTCGCGCGTGCCAGCTCCTCGGTGGAGACCGGCTCGGACCGCAACCGCTCCAGCTCGGCGCCGATGATCGTGCAGGCTTCTTCGACGTTGTCCTCCCGGGTGCCGACGTAGGTGGCGACGAGACCGCAGTCCGTGTACTGGTCGCTGTAGGAGCCGACTGAGTAGGCGAGCCCGCGCTTCTCCCGCACCTCGCGGAACAGCCGCGAGGAGGTCGAACCGCCGAAGATCGAGTCGAGGACCGCCAGCGCGTAGCGTCGCTCGTCGGAGCGGGAGATCCCCGGCGCCCCAAAGCAGATGTGGTATTGCTCGGTGTCCTTGGCGTGGAAGCGCAGTCGCGACTCGGCCCCGATCGCCGCGCCGGTGCCTGCCTCCCCGCCCTGCGGAGGAGAGACCAAACGGCCTGCCAGCTCGACGATGCGCTCGTGGTCGAGGTTGCCGGCTGCGCCGACCACGATGTTGGCATCGGTGTAGCGGGCGCGGTGGTAGGACTCGATCTCCGGCACCGGGATGGAGGCGATCACCTCGGCTTCGCCCAGCACCCGGCGCCCCAGCGGATGCTCGCCGAAGACGGCCTCGGCGAGGAAGTCGTGCACCCGGTCCTGGGGCTCATCCTCGTACATCGCGATCTCCTCCAGCACCACCTCGCGCTCGGAGTCGACCTCCGGATAGGTGGGTGCCAACAGCATCTCCGCCAACAGATCGAAGACCTCCTCGGTGTGCTCGTCGAGGAAGCGAGCGTTGAGGTGGGTCGTCTCCTTGCCCGTCGCCGCGTTGACCGAGGCGCCAAGGCCGTCGAAGCGCTCGGAGATCTCGATCGCCGAGAAGCGCGCGGTCCCCTTGAACAGCAGGTGCTCGAGGAAGTGGGAGACCCCGGCCTGAGCCTGGGTCTCGTCGCGAGAGCCGGTACGAACCCAGAGGCCGAGCGCCACGGACCGGACCGAGGGAACCTCCTCGGTCACGACCCGGACGCCCGAGCCCAACTCAGATAGCCGGGGTGCGCTCAATGCTCGTGCTAGTGGCGCTCGCGCCGCCGACCATCGCGCCCGCCGCGACGCTCGCGGTCGCCTCCATTGCGGCGGGGGCCACCCTCGCCGCCGGAGCCGATCGCCGCCAGCTCCTCAGGCGATTTGCCCTCGACCGAGGGATCGCTGGAGAGGCGCAGGCCGATCCGGCCACGCTCGCGGTCGACCTCGACCACGGTCACGTCGATCTCCTCGCCGGCTTTCAGCACGTCGTCGACCGAGTCGACTCGCTCGCCAGGCTTCACGTTGGAGATGTGAAGCAGGCCGTCGGTGCCCTTGACCAGCTCGACGAAGGCGCCGAAGGTGGTCGTCTTCACGACCTTGGCGCCGACGTACTTGTCGCCGACCTCGGCCTCCTTGGTCATCGACTCGATCCGCGCCACACAGGCCTCGACCAGATCGCCGGTCGGCGCGTAGATGCGCACCGTGCCGTCGTCCTCGACATCGATGTCGGCCTCGAACTCCTCGCAGAGCCCGCGGATCGTCTCGCCGCCTTTGCCGATAACCGCGCCGATCTTCTCGGGATCGATTTTGATCGCCTCGATCCGCGGCGCGTGTTGGGAGAGCTTCTCCCGAGGCCCGTCGATCGCCTCGGCCATCTTGCCGAGGATGAACTGGCGACCCTTGTTGGCCTGCTCCAGCGCATCGGTGAGGATCTCGAAGGTGACGCCGGTGATCTTGATGTCCATCTGCAGGGCGGTGATGCCCTCGGCGGTGCCGGCGACCTTGAAGTCCATGTCGCCGAGGTGATCCTCGACGCCGGCGATGTCGGTGAGGACGATGTAGTCATCGCCCTCCTTGATCAGCCCCATGGCGACGCCGGCGACCGGCGCGCTGACCGGCACGCCCGCCGCCTGCAGGGCCATCGAGGAGGCGGAGACCGAGCCCATCGACGAGGAGCCGTTGGACTCCAGCGTCTCCGAGACGACCCGGACCACGTAGGGAAAGTCCTCCTCATTCGGGATCGTCGCCAGCAGGGCACGCTCTGCGAGCGCG
Organism: Solirubrobacterales bacterium; assembly: GCA_036381235.1. Classification (GTDB taxonomy): domain Bacteria; phylum Actinomycetota; class Thermoleophilia; order Solirubrobacterales; family 70-9; genus DASVDE01. The sequence goes on from DASVDE010000009.1 coordinate 39,857, forward strand.
CCGTGGCCGATATCGCGCCGCTTCGGGCCGCGCATGAAGCCGGCCTCCCCGACCGAGAAGGGCGGGAAGTTGTAGTGGTGCCAGAACTTCTTCGAGGTCTCCAGCCCCAGCGTGTCGATCCGCATGTCCATGCGAGTCGTGCCGAGAGCGACGTTGGAGAGGATCTGCGTCTCGCCGCGAGTGAACAGCGCCGAGCCGTGCACGCGGGGTGAGATGTCCACCTCGCACTCGATCGGACGGATCTCGTCCTGGGCGCGGCCGTCGGGGCGCTTCTTCTCGACGGCGATCGCCTTGCGGATGGTGTCCTTCTCAATCGAACCGAAGGCGGCCTTGACCTCGGCCACGCGCTTCTCGTCGATCTCTCCGTCCTCGGACTCAGGCGCGTACTTGGCGACCACCTCGTCCTTGACGTTGTCGATCGCCTCGTAGCGCTCGAGCTTGCCCTCGGTGGCGATCGCGTCGATTAGAGCCCCCCCGTGGGAGGAGCGGATATCGCTGATCAGGCCCTCGTCGATTGAGGGAGCCTCGACCTCCATCTTCTCCTTGCCGGCCTTCTGCTGCAGCTCCTCCATCGCCGCGGTCAGCTTCTTGATCTCGCCGTGGGCGATGTCCAGCGCATCGAGGATCTCCTGCTCGGTGACGCCGCTGGCGCCGGCCTCGACCATCAGGATCGCCTCGTCAGTGCCGGCGACGATCAGGTCGAGGTCCAGCTCAGCGTGGTCCTCCTCGGAGGGGTTGACGACGAAGTCGCCGTCGAGCTTGCCGATCCGCACCGCGCCGACATGGGCGGCGACGGGAACCGGGGAGATCGCCAGCGCCGCGGAGGCGCCGTTCATCGCGAGGATGTCGTAGGGGTGGATCTGGTCCACCGACATCGGGATCGCGACGAGCTGGGTCTCGTAGTGCCAGCCCTTGGGGAACAGCGGCCGGATCGGCCGGTCGATCATGCGAGCGGTCAGTGTCGCCTTCTCGCTGGATTTGCCCTCACGGCGGAAGAACGAGCCCGGGATTTTGCCCGCGGCATACATCCGCTCCTCGATGTCGACGGTGAGGGGAAGGAAGTCCACGTCGCGCAAGCTGCCGACGGTTGCGGTGCACAGCACCATCGTGTCGCCGGCCTGAACCACGACCGCGCCACCCGCCTGCTTCGCGAGTTTGCCCGTCTCGAAGGAGATCTGGCTTTCGCCGACATCCGCCGAAACGCGGCTAACGTCAAACATGCTCATTTAGTTTTTTACCTCCGGCCACCCGGTTGGCAGCCAATTGCTTTCAGAACTCTCGTTCTCTGTCTCGCAGGAGACTACAGACCGGGAGCGCGATTGTCGCTCTCAGCGGACTAGTGGCGCAAGCCGAGGTCGGAGACCAGGGCGCGGTAGCGCTCGAGGTCGTTGCGCTCCAGGTAGCGGAGCATGCGGCGGCGCTTGCCGACCAGCATCAGCAGCCCGCGGCGCGAGTGATGATCTTTGGCGTGACCGCGCAGGTGCTCGGTCAGCTCGTTGATCCGCTCTGTGAGCAGGGCCACCTGTACCTCGGCGGAGCCCGTGTCTCCGTCGGAGCGGCCGTACTTGCCGATCAACTCGATCTTTTTTTCCTTGGTAAGGCTCATTGCAAAAAAGCGCCGCAACCTCGGCGGTCACGGCCGCTGGAAGCTAGCACAGACGCGCACGGCATCCTCGATGTCGATTCGCATCTGGGCGATCAGCCCCTCGACGTCCGCAAAGCGCTTCTCACCCCGCAGCCGCTCGACGAAGGCAACCCTCAGGGTCGAGCCGTAGAGATCCTCTGAGCGGTCGATCAGGTGGGTCTCGATCAGCACTCCGCGGCCACTCTCGAAGGTCGGGCGCACGCCGACGTTGACAGCGGCGGGAGCGCCGTTTGCAAAGGCCGCGTAGACGCCGTGGCCGGGGATTACGAGCCGGTCGTCGGGAACTATGTTGGCGGTCGGAAAACCCAGCTCCCGCCCCCGCCTGTCGCCGCTCACCACCGTTCCCTCGACCATGAACGGGGCTCCGAGGCAGCGCCGCGCGGCATCGACCTCTCCGGCCGCGATCAGCGCCCTGATTCGCGTCGAGGAAACCGTCTCCCCGTCGACCTCCACCAGCGGCACGACCCGGATCTCGAACTCATCGCGTGAGGCCAGCATCTCGGGATCGCCTTTCGCCTTGGCCCCGAAGCGGAAGTTCTCACCGACCGAGACCCGCTCGGCGCCGAGGCGCTCGATCAGAACCTGCTCGATGAACCCCTCGGCGGGGACGGAGGCGAACTCTTGGTCGAAGGGGATCACGACCAGCTCCTCGACCCCCAGCCCCTCGATCACGTCGCGCTTCACCTCGAAGGGCATGATCAGCTTCGGCAGCGCCGCCGGGTGCAGGATCTCGAGTGGGTGCGGATCGAAGGTGAGCACGGTGTCGGCATCGTCGATCACCGCCTGGTGACCGCGGTGAACGCCATCGAAGGTGCCGATCGCAACGTGCCTGGGCCGCGGCTGGGCGTCGGGAAGGAGCGTGACGACGATGCTCACCGCAAAGCCGCCTTGACCGCCGGGACCAGCTCGGCGACCCGCCCCATGCTCAGCTCCTCACCGGCGTCCTCGACCTTGAAGGGCCCGATCGCGGTTCTCCTCAACTCCGCGCAATAGGCGTCGCCGAGAGTTTCGATCAGGGTGCGGACGTAGGTTCCGGCCGAACACTCGATCTCATAGGTCGCGTCACCGGGTGAGAGGTCGAGCAGCTCCGCCCTGTAGACCTCCACGTCGCGAAGCGGGGTCTTCACCTGCTCGCCGCGGTGCGCCTTGCGGTAAAGGCGCTCTCCCCCAACCCGCACGGCGGAGGTCATCGGCACCCGCTGGCGCACCGTGCCGGTCGGCAGCTCCAGCGACTCGGGCATACGCCCGGTCTCCGTCAGCTCACCGTCCGGGTCACCGGTGCTGGAGCGCCAGCCGAGCCGGGCTCGCGCCACGTAGGTCTTCGGCAGCTCGGTCAAGAAGCGCTGCAGCCGGGTCGCGCCACCGATCAGAACCAGCAACAGCCCGGTCGCGAAGGGGTCCAGCGTCCCCGCATGACCGACCTTGCCGCCGCGCTCCCGTCGAACTCGCGCAACCATGTCGTGCGAGGTTATCCCGGCAGGCTTGTCGCAGAGCAGCACAAGCCCCTCCCGCTCGACAGCGGCCATTGCTCAGGAGCCGAGCTGGGCGGTGACCTCGCCGCAGAGGAAGTCGATCAGCTCGTCGAGCTCGAGGTCGGTGGAGAAGCCTGCGGCGCGCTTGTGCCCCCCTCCCCCGCGCTCGCGGGCGATCGCCGAGACGTCGACGTCGCCACTGCTGGAGCGGAGGCTGACCTTGCGGGCGGCGCGGGTGGGCCGGTCCTGGTCACGAACCAGAGCGGCCACCTTGGCTCCCTCCACCGAGCGCAGGTGATCGATGATCCCCTCGGTCATCTCCTCGCCGGCCCCGGTGGCCTCGTAGTCGGCGGCGGTCACGTAGGTGAGCACCAGACGCCGATCGCAGAGGCGCTGAATTCCGTCCAGCGCTCGCGAGACCAGGCGCAGCTTCTCGATCGGCACGTTTTCGTAGAGGCGCCGATAGGTGTCGTCGACCTCAACGCCGGCGTCGATCAGATCCGCGGCGATCCTGTGGGTGCGTGCGTCGGTGTTCTCATACATGAACTTGCCGGTGTCGGTGATCAGGCCGACGTAGAGCGCGGCGGCCATCTCCTTGGTCAGCTTCACTCCCAGCGCCTGCGCGAGCCCGTAGACGATCTCCGCCGTGCTGGAGGCCTCGGTGTCGACGAGATTGACATCGCCGAAGCGAGTGTTGTCGTGGTGGTGATCGATGTTGATCACCCGGTGGCCGCCGTTGCTGAGAAAGTCGACCGGCATCCGGTCGATGTTGCCGCAGTCGAGGAAGATCACGGTACGGTCGGCCATGTCGGCCGGCGCCTCGTGGAAAACCTCCTCCAGCGGCAGGAAGCGGTACTCGATCGGCAGCGGAAACTCCTTCGCCGCCATGAACATCACCGAGTCCTTGCCGATCCGAGTCAACAGATGGTGCATGCCCAGCAGCGACCCGAGGGCATCCCCGTCGGGACCCTCGTGGGCCGTGAGCAGGAATCGCTCCCCGGAGCGAAGCTCCTCGGCGACCTGCTCGATTTCCCTGGCGGCCACTCCGACCCCCTCATCCACGATCTTCAGGTTCCTCTTCCAACAGGCGGGAAATCCGCACGCCCTTCGCGACTGTCTCGTCGTAGCGGAAGGAGACGGTCGGGGTGCGCTTCATCCGGGTCTCGGCGGCGATCTTCGACTGGATCACCCCGTGGGAGGAGCGGAGTCCGGCGAGCGTCTCCTCCCGCTCGGACTCGGAGCCGAGCACGCTGACGAACACCTTTGCGGTGCGCAAGTCGGGGCTGGTCTCAACCGATGTCACGGTCACAAAGCCGATGCGGGGATCGCCCAGCTCGCCGATCGCCGCTCCGACCACCTCGCGAAGCACCTCGTTGATGCGTCGCATGCGAGGGGTCGGCATCCTACTCCAGCGTCTGCTCGACTTGTTTCGTCTGGAAGAACTCGAGCACGTCGCCCTCCTTGACGTCGGCGTAGCCGTCGAGGACGATGCCGCACTCCTGCCCCTCCTCGACCTCCTGCACGTTTTCTTTGAAGCGGCGCAGGGAGCCGAGTTTCCCATCCCAGATGACCGTGCCCTCGCGCACCAGGCGAACGTTCGCGGTGCGGGCGACCTTGCCCTCGGTGACGATGCAGCCGGCGATGCGGCCGACCTTGGAGGCCTTGAAGGTCTGTTTGACCTCCGCCTCGCCGAGGGTCTCCTCGACCTCGACCGCTTCCAACATCCCCTCCATCGCGTTGCGCAGGTCCTCGGTGATTTTGTATATGACGGAGTAGGTACGGACGTCGACGCCCTCGCGCTCGGCGGCGCGGCGGGCGTCCGCCAGGGGGCGGACGTTGAAGCCGATGATGATCGCGTCGGAGGCAGAGGCGAGCATCACGTCGGACTCGTTGATGCCGCCGGTCTGCGAGTGGATGATGTTGATCGCGACCTGCTCCTGCGGCACCTTTGCGATCTCGTCCTGGAGCGCTTCCAGCGAGCCTGCCACATCGCCCTTGAGCACGATGTTCAGCTCCTTGATCTCACCCTCCTGGGCGCGGGCGAAGACCTCTTCGAGACTGACCTTGCGCGCCTGACGACGAGCCAGAGCCTCTGTCTTCAGCCTGTTGGCGCGCTCCCCCGCCAGCTGGCGGGCGCGCCGATCGTTCTCGACGGCCTGCACGAACTCGCCGGCCTCACAGACACCGTCGAAGCCGAGCACCTCCACAGGCATGCCGGGACCGGCCATCTCGACTCGCTCGCCGGTGAAGTCCTGCATCGCGCGAACCCGGCCCCACTGGGGGCCGGCGACCAGCGCGTCGCCGACGTTCAGCGTGCCGCGCTGGACCAGGACCGTGACCACCGGGCCACGGCCGGGGTCGAGCTGGGACTCGATCACGGTGCCCGAGGCGGGCGCATCGGGGTTGGCGCCCAGTTCCTCCAGCTCGGTGACGAGCAGGATCATGTCGAGCAGGTTGTCGAGGCCTTCGTGGGTCTTGGCGGAGACGTCGCAGTAGACCGTGTCCCCTCCCCACTCCTCCGGATTCAATCCGTCAGATGCCAGCTCGTTGCGAATGCGATCGGGCTGCGCGCCCTCCTTGTCGATCTTGTTGACCGCGATCAGCATCGGCACGTCGGCGGCGCGCGCGTGGTCGATCGCCTCTTTGGTCTGCGGCATCACGCCGTCGTCGGCGGCAACCACGACGACGGCGACGTCGGTGACCTTGGCGCCACGGGCGCGCATCGCCGTGAATGCCGCGTGGCCGGGCGTGTCGAGGAAGGTGATCGTCTTCTCGCCGTGATGCACCTGGTAGGCGCCGATGTGCTGGGTGATGCCTCCGGCCTCGCCGGCAGCGACCTCCGTCTCGCGGATCGCGTCCAGGAGTGACGTCTTGCCGTGGTCGACGTGACCCATGATCGTGACCACAGGCGGGCGGTCGGCGAGATCCTCCTCGGCATCTGAGAACTCGGGCGCCTCGGGCTCCTCGTCGGCGGCCGTGACTATCTCGATCTTGCGGTCGTACTCGTCGGCGATCGCGCGGATCGAATCGTCGGTCAGGGTCTGAGTGAGGGTCGCCATCTCCCCCATCGTCATCAGCTTCTTGATCACCTCGGCGCTGCCGAGGCCGAGCGACTCCGCCACCTCGCGCACCGTCGCCCCGGAGTTGACCTTGGTCGCCTCCGGCTCGGCCGGCGCCTCCGCTTTGGGCGGCGGCTCCTCCAGCAGCGGACGGCGGCGGCGACCACCACGGCGGCGCGGCGGCCGCTGCGGGGGCGGCCCGCCCATCTGGTCGCGACGGGCAGCCTGCGAGTCGATCACGACGCGCCGTTTTTTCCCGGACGCAGCCGCGCCTCCCCCACCGCCCGAGGTCTGGCTCGACGGTTTACCGGCAGGCTTCACCGGCTTTTTCGACGCATTAGACGCTTTGGCCGGCTTTTTCGGCTTCGCCTCGGTTTTGGTGGCGGTCCCACCATCGCCTTGGGCGGCCCCGATCGCCTTGACCGCATCGGCCTCTTCGACGCTGGAGGCAGCGGCTTTGGCCTCGATGCCGGCGGCTTTAAGAGCGGTAAGCAGCTCTTTGCTGCTCACCCCCTGAGCTTTAGCGATCTCATGAACCCTCTTCTTAGCCACTAAGCCTGCTCAGCCTCCTCAGGCACAGATTCCTCCTCGGCAACAGCCTCTTCGTCGGACTCTTCGGCCGGGACCTCATCCCCTCCGTCGTCCACGGAGGCTTCGTCATCAGCCTCCTCGGTCGATCCTTCGCCGGGGGCCTCCGGCGCATCTTCCGCGGGTGGCGCGGGTGATGGGGGGGTCGAGGACGAGACCTCGCCCGCAGCTGCCTCCCCATCGGCCGCGTCAGGACCCGCGGCAGATTCATCCGAACCCACAGCTTCGGGCTCCTCAACGGTTTCAGGCTCTTCGTCGGCCTCCTCCTCCGGTTCGACGTACTCGACCTCGGCCCTGGCGACGATCTCGGCCACCTGACCCTCGTCGGCCTCGGGATCGGCAAGGATCGCCACCTCGGCTTCGTCGATCGTCGAGAGGATCGCCGCCTGGCTGGTCTCGAAGCGGCTCAGCGCCTGGTGCCCGGGGAGGCCGCAGTAGGTCGAGCCGTCGATCGCCGCGTTCGGGCAGCGGCGCCCGTTGGAGAGCACCGCCATGCAGCGCCCGTCGGACTGTTCCTCGCCCTCGTACTCGACGTCCTGATCCTCCTGGGCGAACTCGGTCTCCGACTTGATGTCCACCCGCCAGCCGGTCAGCCGGGCGGCGAGGCGGGCGTTCTGGCCGTCGCGACCGATCGCCAGCGAAAGCTGGTCGTCGGGGACGATCACCGTCGCCTGGCGCTCTTCGTCGTCGACGATCACCTCGCGCACGCGGGCGGGAGAGAGCGCCTTGGCGACGAAGCGAGCGGGTTCCTCGTTGTAGGGGATGATGTCGATCTTCTCGCCACGCAGCTCGGAGACGACCATCCGCACCCGCGAGCCTCGTGGGCCGACGCAGGCGCCGACCGGGTCGACGCCGTCGGCGTGGGAGATCACAGCGATCTTCGAGCGGTAGCCAGGCTCGCGGGCGACGCCGACGATCTCGACCAGCTTGTCGGCGATCTCGGGGACTTCGAGCTCGAACAGGCTCTTGATCAGCTCGGGGCTGCGGCGCGAGACGACGATACTCGGGCCTTTGGTCGAGTCGGAGACATCGGTGATCACCGCCTTGACCCGCATCCCGTGGTCGTAGCGCTCGTTGTAGACCTGCTCTGACTTCGGCAGCAGCGCCTCGACCCGCTCGCGCAACTGCACCAGCGTGTAGCGCTTGTCGGACTGCTGGATGATGCCGGTGATCAGCTCACCGACCCGATCCTGGTACTCGTCGTACATCATCTGCCGCTCGGCCTCGCGGATCCGCTGCAGGATCACCTGCTTCGCCGTCTGGGCGGCGATCCGGCCGAAGTCGTCGGGGGTGACGTCCCGAGTCTGGATCTGGTCCTCGTAGGGGGCGATCATCTCCGGATCGAGCTCGGGGTCCTCGGGCTCGCGCAGCTCGCCCGTCTCCGGATCGATCTCGCGCTCCTCTTCCTCCTGGGCCTCGGCGGCCTCGGCAAGCAGCTTCTCCTCCAGCTCCGGCGGCAGGATCAACTCGAAGACGCGGAAGTCGCCGGTCTCGTGGTCGAGGTCGACGCGGGCGTATTTGGCCGCGCCGGGAGTCTTCTTGTAGGCCGAGAGCAGGGCGTCCTCGAGGGCATCCATCAGCTTGTCGGCGGAGATCCCCTTCTCCTGCTCGAGCGCCTTGACTGCGTCGACGATCTCCTTGCTCACAAAATCTCCTTGGGTTCGCCCTCGCTCACTCGCGGGGAATCAGATATGGACGCTCGTTCGCTCTGGCTCCCAGCCTTGGCTGGTTCGGAAACGGGGTCGTTGCGGCGGTACTTCGGGCCCGGCGAGGAGACCTCGAGCGAGTAGTCCGAAAGCAGATGGTTGAGGTGCTTGGTCACCTGCTCGCAGAGCGCCAGGTCGACCCCGTCCGGATGGTCGATGAAAAGGCGCAGAGACTCGGTCCCGGGTCGCTCCAACGCGACCAAGTCGAGCGAAGAATCGAGCTCGTTGAGCTGCTGTTGGATGTCTTCCTTGAGGTCTGTCATGCCTGGTTCGGGGCGAAAAAAAAGTGGGCCAGGCCCACTTCTCGACACCGATAGGGACGTAAAAGCTTGGGCTCAGTATAGCCGTGCCTCGCTCCTCAACCCGTCGACTCTCTCGAGAATTGCGTCGGCGATGGCTTCCTTTGATGCAAGCGGCACGTGGGTTTCGCCCGCCACGTCGATCAGGGTCACTTCGTTGTCGGGGCTTTCGAAGCCAATGCTCGAGTCCGAGACGTCGTTCAAGACGATGAGATCGGCGCCCTTGCGGGAAAGCTTTTCGCGGGCTCGGGCGAGGCCCTCCTTCCCGTGCTCGGCGGCAAAACCGACGATCGTTTGGGATTCGGCGCGGGTGGCGGCGAGGCCGGCGAGGATGTCCTCGGTCGGTTCGAGGTGAAGGTCGAGGGCGTCCTGGCGCTTGAGCTTGCCCGACGCCGGGTCGCTCGCCCGAAAGTCTGCGGGCGCCGCGGCCATCAGCAGGACGTGGGCGGCGGGGAACTCCGTTTGGGCGACCTGCGCGAGCTGATCGGCGGTCTCGACGTCGATGCGCCGCACGCCGGGGGGCTCGGACAGGGCAACGTTGGCGGCGATAAGAGTGACTTCGGCGCCCCGGCGAGCCGCGGCGGCGGCAAGGGCGACTCCCATCCTGCCGCTGGAGCGGTTGCCGATGAAGCGGACCGGATCGATCGGCTCGCGCGTGCCGCCGGCCGTGACCAGGACGCGCAGGCCGTCCCATGGGCGCTCGCCTCCGGGCAGCATCGCTTCGACCCGGGCGAGCAGGCGCTCGGGGTCGGGCAGGCGGCCTTTGCCGAACTCCCCGCGGGAAGCGAGCTGCCCCTCTTCGGGATCGATCACCGTCACACCCCGTTCGCGCAGGGTCTCCAGGTTGGCCTGAGTCGCGGCGTCCGCATACATGCGGTCGTTCATCGCCGGGGCAATCAGGCGGGGCGCGGCACAGGCCAGAAAGGACGTGGTCAGCATCGAGTCGGCCATCCCCGCCGCCAGCTTGGCGATCGTGTTCGCCGAAGCCGGGGCGACGATGAAGGCGTCGCAGTTGGCGACGACCTCGAGGTGGCCTATCGGGTCGTGCTCGGGAGCGTGATCGCCCGGGAAGGCGCCGCGCATAGGGTCGCGGTCGAACTCGGAGATCAGCACCGGCGCGCCGACGATCCCCTCGAAGGAGGCGGCACCGACGAAGCGGGTGGCACTCTCGGTCATCACGACCCTTACGCCGTGTCCGGCCTTGGTCGCCAGGCGGGCGAGCTCCAACGACTTGTAGGCGGCGATGCCACCGCTCACCCCAAGCAGGATCCTGGCCATCGATGTCCTCCTAGCGGTCCGGTCGCGCCGGCGAGGCGCTAAGCGCGGTACTCGTATTTGAGCTTGCCGGCGGCAAGCTCCTCGAGCGCCATCGAGAGGTAGTTCTTACCGCTCTGGTTCTCGACCATCGGCGGCGGGTACTCGCCGAATCCGCCCTCTCCGAGGTTGTGGAAGTAGCTGTTGATCTGGCGCGCCCGCTTCGCCGCGACGACGACTGCCGCGTAGTGCGAATCGGTGTGCTCCAGGAGTTTGTCGACGCGTGGCTTGATCATTCGGCTGCGGAGTCTAGTGGTAGCTCCAACTCCATGCGCACGATCTCCTCCAGCTCGGCGGCGGCACGCTCCAAATCCGCGTTGACGACGAGGTGGGGAAACTCGTCCTTGGCGGCCAGTTCCTGCTCTGCCACTTCGAGGCGGGCATCGATCGCCTCGGCCGCGTCGGTGCCCCGCGCCAGCAGTCGCTCGCGCAGGACCGAAGGGTCGGGTGGGGCGATGAAAACCTGAACCGACTCGCGCATCGCAGCCCGCACCTGGCGAGCGCCCTGCACCTCTATCTCGAGCACCACCGAGTGGCCGGCGTCAAGGCGGCGACGCACCTCCGAGCGCAGCGTCCCGTAACGGTTGCCGCTGTAGGTGGCGAATTCGAGGAAGTCCTCGGCCTCGATTCGGCGATCAAACTCCGCGGGTGAGAGGAAGTGGTAATCGCGGCCGTCGATCTCGCCCTCCCTCGGCTGGCGCGTCGTCGCGGAGACCGAAAGCTCGAGGTCCGGCACGCGATCGAGCAGCTTGGAGATCAGCGTCCCCTTCCCAACGCCCGACGGACCGGTTATTACAAAGACCTTTGGCATATGAATGGCGAGCGAAACCAAGCAGGTCGGCCGGACGCAGGGAGCGTGGCGTGCTCTGCACGCGAGCGACCGAGGATGCCGAGATGCGCAGGTTTGCAGCCGCCGTTAGCGGCGGAGCTGGGAGACGAGCTCAGCGCGTTGGCGCTCGGAGAGGCCGCCGATCGTCTTCGACGGAGAGATCCGGCACTGATTGAGGATGCGATTGGTCTTCACCCGGCCGTACTTGGGGACCGCCAGCAGCATGTCGAAGACCTTGGCGGTCATCACGAACTCGGGCGGGTCGAGCAGCAGCGTGTGGATGTTGGCCTTGCCCGCTTTCAGGTCCTTCTTCAGCTTGGCCCGGGCCGTGCGGATGTCGTTCGCCCGCCGCAACGCGTCCATCCGCTGATCCAGTGACCTCTCGGGGGCTGCTGCGGAGGTCTTTACTGGGGCGGGCATGTGGGCGGCGAGTATAGCCGCGGGTTGAGGCGGTGCAAGGGGGTTTTGGCGATTTCGGGTCAAATTCACCTGGACCTCGACTCGAGGTCGAGCTTCGAGTTCCCTGTTCAATCCGCCGGGAGCAGCTTCGACAGCTCTTCGGCTACCCGCTGACCCGCCCGCGGATCGCGAAAGCTCTCGGTGCCCACCGCCACCAGCGACGCCCCGGCGGCAATCAGCTCATGCGCGTCGGCGCCGCTCGAGACCCCCCCCATGCCGACTATCGGCGCCTCGATCGCAGCCGCGACCGCTCGCACCTGCGCCACGGCGATCGGTCGCACCGCGGGACCCGAGAGGCCACCGTGCCCCGCCGCGACCCCCGGCAACCCGGTGAGCGGATCGATCGCGCTCGCCTTCAGCGTGTTGATCAGCGAAACGGCATCGGCACCCCCCTCGACGGCCGCGACGGCGACGGCCGCCGGGTCGGCCACATTGGGAGTCAGCTTCACGATCAGCGGCTTCTCGGTCATTGGCCGCAGCGTTTCCAGCAGCACCAGGGTCTCCGCCGGCTGCTCGCCGACGATCAGCCCTGAATGGACGTTGGGACAGGAGACGTTCAACTCGAACGCCGCCACCTCCTCGCGCTCATCGACGCCGGTCACAAGTCGCGAGAACTCCTCGCGGCTGGTTCCCATCACCGAGACGACCAGCGGCACCGGCAACTCGGCCAGCTGGGGCAGGTCCTCTCGAAGGAAGCTGTCCAGCCCCTTGTTGGGCAGACCGATCGAGTTGATCATCCCCGCCGGTGTCTCCCAGATCCGCTGTGGCTCATTGCCCACCCGCGGCTCGGGGGTGATCGTCTTCGAGACGAAGGCAGAGAACGGAAAGTCTTCCAGCAGGGCGTCGCCGTAGACCCGCCGAGCGGCGATCGCGTCGAACGTGCCCGAGGCGTTGATGACAGGGTGGCGCAGCTCGATGCCGCAGAAGTCCACTGCCCGCGTGCTCTGCTCCCGCTCGCTCGCGTTCATCACGCCCGGTTTCCTCGCTCGCTCGCTCCCGCGTCCGCCGCAGGCAGGCGGATGACGGGGCCGTCGACACACAGGCGGATATAGCCGCCATCGGGTTTTGGAACGGCACAGCCGAAGCAGGCCCCGTAGCCGCATGCCATCGGCGACTCCATCGCCAGTTCGCAGGGGACCTCGCGCTCGGCGCACATCGCCCTCACCGCTTCGAGCATCGCGGGTGGGCCGCAGGCATAGACGGCGGCACTCTGCGCATCGTCTCCTTCGAGCATTGCGCTCAGCAGGTCCGTCACGTAGCCACGATGTCCCACGTGGCCGTCCTCGCTGGCCAGGCCCACCTCGCAGCAGGAGAAGAGGTCCTCTAGCCCGCCCGAGTGGGCCTCGTCGCGGAAGCCGAGGAGGACGCGGGTGGGGACGTTGCGCTCGGCAAAGCGCCGGCGCAGGAGGGCGAGCGGGGCGATGCCGATGCCGCCGCCGACGAGGATCGCTCCGGCCGGTCCCGACCGAACTGCATCAAGTTCTCCGCCTGGGGGATTTGAAAATCGATGCAGTTCGGCGGGGGTGGAGAAGGAGTTGCCGAGGGGACCGTTGACCCAAACCCCTTCACTCTCCTCCAGCTCGCAGAGCCGGTCGGTGCCCGGGCCGATCCCCTCGATCAGGAAATCGAGTTGGATGCCGTCGCCGGCACCGGCCGTGTCGGCGACCGAGAGGGCACGGGGAAGGAAGGGGCGGCCACCGCTTTGCTCCCAGTGGGCTTCGGTCGCGAGCATGTAGAACTGCCCCGGCGCAGGCGACGGGCCCTCAGTGTCCAGCAGTGAGAAGACGCGGTAGCCGCCGGATGCCCTGCTCCCGACAACCTCACAGCGTCGTCGCCCGAAGGGAGCGGTCATCGAGGCTGCGCGGCCCGCTGGGGGCCGTGGATCTCCTGAAGCGACCTAACCTCCGCCTCACTCTGCTTCTGAGCGGCGATCGCGCGAACCGCAGCCGAGGCGCCGGTCATCGTCGTCACGCATGGGATCCCATGCCGCACCGCCGCGGTGCGGATCTCATAACCGTCGGCGCGGGCGCCGGAGCCGGTTGGAGTGTTGATCACCAGCGCGCAGCGCCGCTCCCGGATCAGGTCGACCACATGAGGGGAGCCCTCGGCGATCTTGTTGATCGGGGAGACAGGCACGCCCATCCCGGAGATCGCTTGCGCGGTGCCGCCGGTGGCGATCACCTCGAAGCCGAGATCGTGGAAGCGGGCGGCGATCTGCGTCGCGGCCGGCTTGTCGGTGTCGGTGACCGTGATGAACACCGAGCCCTCCACCGGCAGCCTCACCCCGGCGGCAGCCTGGGCCTTGCCGAACGCAGTCGGGAAGTCGGCGGCGATCCCCATCACCTCGCCGGTGCTCTTCATCTCCGGGCCCAGCACCGAATCGGCGCCGGCAAAGCGGGCGAAGGGCAGCACCGCCTCCTTGACGCTGACATGGCCGGGCGGCTCCTTCGACAGGGGTTGGTCGGCGAGCCGCTCTCCCAACATCAACCGCGCGGCGACCTTCGCCAGCGGCGTGCCGATCGCCTTTGAGACGAAGGGCACGGTCCGCGAGGCACGGGGGTTGGCCTCGATCACGTGCAGCTTGGACCCCGCCACCCCGTACTGGATGTTGATCAAGCCGATCACTCCCAGCTCCAGGGCAATCCGTTCGGTCGTAGCCCGGATCTCTTCCAGCATCTCCTCGCCGAGGCTCATCGGCGGGATCACGCAGGCGGAGTCGCCCGAGTGCACGCCGGCCTCCTCGACGTGCTGCATGACCCCCGCGACCCAGACGTCCTCGCCGTCGCAAAGCGCGTCGACGTCCACCTCGATCGCGTTCTCGAGGAAGCGGTCGAGCAACAGCGGGTGCTCCTGGTCGGCCTTGACGTGAGCCTCTAGGTAGGCGGCGAGGTCCTCGTTGGAGTAGCAAATCTCCATCGCGCGACCGCCGAGCACGTAGGAGGGACGGACCAGCAGCGGGAACCCGACCTGCTCGGCGATGACCACTGCCTCGTCGGCTGAGAGCGCGGTGCCGTAAGGCGGGTGGGCGATGTCGAGGCGTCGCAGCATCGCGCCGAAGCGGCCGCGGTCCTCGGCCAGGTCGATCGCGTCAACCGGTGTGCCGAGCAACGGCACGCCGGCTTCCTCCAGCGCCCGTGCGAGCTTCAGCGGCGTCTGGCCGCCGAACTGGACAATCACTCCCTCGGGACGCTCCTGCTCGCAGACCGCGAGCACGTCCTCGGTCGTCAAGGGCTCGAAGTAGAGGCGGTCGGAGGTGTCGTAGTCGGTGGAGACCGTTTCCGGATTGCAGTTGACCATCACCGCGTCGCGGCCCAGCTCGCGGGCGGTCATGGCGGCGTGGACGCAGCAGTAGTCGAATTCGATCCCCTGCCCGATCCGGTTCGGCCCGGCACCGAGGATGACGATCGAACTGTTCTCCCCGCGCCGCACCTCCGAGGCGACGACGCCGTCGCGCCCGGGTCGCTCGTGCGAGGAGTAGTAATAGGGAGTCGCCGCCTCGAACTCGGCGGCGCAGGTGTCGACCGCCTTGTAGGTGCGAACCAGGCCGTCGGTGCCGTCGCCCTCCGTCGCGAGCGCCTTCAGCTCCCGCAGGAACCAGCGGTCGACCAGGCAACTCTCGTGCACCGCTTCGATGTCGATCCCGCGGCGGAAGGCCTCCAGCACCAGGTCGAAGCGCTCCGCGCAGGGAGTCGCGATGCGCTCCAGCAGAGCCTCGTCGGATTCGGGCACGTCGGGGGTGGCGTCCAGCTCGCGCGAGCGCAGCGCCTTGGCAAAGGACTCGCGAAAGGTGCGGCCGATCGCCATCGACTCACCGACGCTCTGCATGTAGGTGGAAAGCCGCCCCTCGGCGCCGGGGAACTTCTCGAAGGCAAAGCGCGGCACCTTGGTCACTACGTAGTCGATCGTCGGCTCGAACGACGCCGGCGTGGCACGGGTGATGTCGTTGGGAATCTCCTCCAGCGCGTAGCCGACCGCTAGTTTCGCCGCCATCTTGGCGATCGGGAAGCCGGTCGCCTTGGAGGCAAGCGCCGAGGATCGCGAAACGCGGGGGTTCATCTCGATAACGACGATCTCCCCGTTGTCCGGGTTGACCGCGAACTGCACGTTGGAGCCGCCGGTCTCCACCCCGACCGCGCGGATCACCTTTATCGCCTGATCGCGCAGCTCCTGGTAGAGCGGGTCGGTGAGCGTCTGGGCCGGCGCGACGGTGACCGAGTCGCCGGTGTGAACGCCCATCGGATCGACGTTCTCGATCGAGCAGACGATCACGACGTTGTCGTTGCGATCGCGCATCACCTCGAGTTCGAACTCTCCCCAGCCGATCACCGACTCCTCGACCAGCACCTGGTTGATCGGGCTGGCGGCAAGGCCCTCGGAGACGACCTGGCGCAGTTCCGTCTCGGTCCCCCCGACGCCGCCGCCCTCGCCGCCCATCGTGAAGGCGGGGCGGACGATCGCGGGCAGGGCGATGTGCCCATCGGTAAGCGCCTCCTCGACCTCGCTCAGGCTCTCCACGGTCATCGACCAGGGGACGCGAAGGCCGGCGTCGGCCATCGTGCGGCGGAACTCTTCGCGATCCTCGGCACGGTGGATCGCGTCGTGGTCGGCGCCGATCAGCTCCACCCCGTAGCGTTCCAGGGTGCCGTCATCGTGCAGAGCCATCGCCACGTTCAGCGCGGTCTGGCCCCCCAGCGTGGGGAGAAGGGCGTCGGGGCGCTCCTTCTCGATGATCTTCGTCACCGGGCCGGGCAGCAGTGGCTCGACGTAGGTGGCCGTCGCGAACTCGGGGTCGGTCATGATCGTCGCCGGGTTCGAGTTGACGAGCACCACCTCGTAGCCCTCCTCCAGCAACACCTTGCAAGCCTGCGCGCCGGAGTAGTCGAACTCGGCCGCCTGGCCGATCACGATCGGCCCCGACCCGATCAGCAGGATCTTCTCGATGTCGTCGCGCCTAGGCATTCCCCACCCGCTGGTCTGCAGTCGCGTCGAAACGCGCCTTCAGATTGGAGCGAACCGCGTCCCACTCGTCATCGATGATCGAGAAGTAGGCGGAGTCCCGGACGCCGATACCCCGCATGCGCATGTGTTTGCGAAAGATGCCTTCGAACCTCGCGGGCAGCGCTTCCATCGCGCGGCGGGAGCGCTCGTTGCGTGCATCGGTCTTGAGCTCGACCCGCATGCAGCCAAGCTCCTCGAAAGCAAACTCGAGCATCAGCAACTTGGCTTCGATGTTGACGCCGGTCCGCCAGGCACTCGGATGCAGCCACGTCCATCCAATCTCCACTCCGTCATGGACAGGTCGAGGCGACAGGAAAGATGAGCTGCCGAGGGGCTCGCCGCTGCCCTGCCGCAAAGTGGCGAAGCCGTGCTCGAAGCCCTCGTCACGAGCCTCGAGCCGATCGTCAAACCAAGAGTCGAATCCACCCCTTGACTCCACAACGCTGCGATCGATCCAGTGCCAGATCTCCGGCTCCCCTGCAATCGAGCGCAACGGCTCGCGATGGGGCTCTGCCAACGGCTCAAGGCAAACCACCTCGCCCCGCAGGGATTGATCCGGAGGCGGCCAATTCACGCCGCCAGCTCCAGGAAGCGGTCGAAGAGGTGACGCGCGTCATGGGGACCGGGACCGGCCTCCGGGTGGTACTGGACCGTCGCCCCGGGCACGTCCTTTAGGACGAGGCCTTCCACCGTGCGGTCGTAGAGGTTGAGATGGCTCAGCTCGGCGGAGCCGAAGTCGGTCTCCCAGCGCACCGGCTCGTCGACTTCGATCCGGGACTCGCCGTCGGGACCCTGGACCGCGAAGCCATGGTTCTGGGAGGTGATGTCGATCCGACCCGTCTCCAGGTCTTTGACCGGGTGGTTGGCGCCGCGGTGGCCGAAGGGCAGCTTGAACGTCTCCAGGCCGACCGCCCTGCAGAGGAGCTGGTGACCAAGGCAGATGCCGAAGACCGGTCGTTTGCCGATCAGCTCGCGAACGGTGTCGACGACGTAGTCGAGGGCCGCCGGGTCGCCCGGGCCGTTGGCGAGGAAGACCAGGTCAGGGTCCTCCGCGAGGACCTCCCCGACTGGGGTCGTGCAAGGCAGAAGCGTGAGCCGGCAACCCCGCTCGCGCAGCTGGCGCACGATGCTCATCTTGATTCCGGTGTCGATCCCGACCACATGCGGGCCATCGCCTTCGAAGCGCACCGCCTCGGGAGGGGTGACGGTGCGGGCGAGGTCGGCACCGTCCATCGGGGGCTCGGCGACCACCCGCTCGGCGGCCTCGGCCTCGGCGATGTCGGCAGGGAAGATCCCTCCGCGCATCGAGCCGGCATCGCGAATGTGACGCACCAGCGCCCTGGTGTCGACGCCGGTTATCCCCGGCACGCCGCAGTCGCCGAGCCAGTCCAGCCAACCGCCCTCGGCGGTAGCCACGTCCTCGCCGTTATGCGCGTCGCGCATCGCAACCCCGCGCGCATGGATGCGGTCGGACTCCATCGCCGCGGCCGAGACGCCGTAGTTGCCGATCAGCGGATAGGTGAAGACGATGATCTGCCCCGCGTAGGAGGGGTCGGTGACCGACTCCTGATAGCCGGTCATTGCCGTGTTGAAGACCACCTCGCCGGTGATCGCCTCGAGCGCGCCGACCGCCTCACCGTCGAAGCGGGCGCCGTCCTCCAGCAACAGGTATGCGCTCATCGGCGGGGCCCTTCTGGCGAGTTATTCGTCATATAGCCGAGAAAGTCGCCAACTCGACTCATGCAGCCACCCCCAGGGAGAAGCTGCGCAGCCGATAGGCGACTTGGCCGCCCGCGACGGTCATCAGCACCCTGCCGGTCAGCTTGCGCCCCGCGCACCAGGAGTTCTGCGATCGGCTCTCGTAGCCCTCATCGCCGACGATCCACTCGGTACCGAGGTCGCAGAGGGCGACGTTGGCCTCGCTGCCGGGCGAGAGGCTCGGGCGCTCCAAGCCGAAGGGCTCGGCGCCCCCCGCCATCCGCTCGACGACGAGGGAGAGGTCGAGGACGCCGGGCAGGATGAGCTCGGTGTGGAGCGCGGCGAAGGCCGTCTCCAGACCGGTCACCCCCATCGCCGCCTGCTCGAAGGGAACCTCCTTGTCCTCGGTCGCGTGCGGCGCGTGGTCGGTGGCGATGCAGTCGATCGTTCCGTCCTTCAGGCCCTCGATCAGCGCCTGGCGGTCGGCTTCCGCGCGCAGCGGCGGGTTCATCTTGAAGCGGCGGGCGTCGAGGCTTCGAACCTGCTCATCCGTGAGGCAGAGGTGATGCGGCGAGGCCTCGCAACTGATCTTGACCCCGGCAGCCTTGGCGGCACGCACCGCCTCGACCGACTCTGCCGCGGACAGATGCTGAACGTGGATGCGACCTTCCTCATAGCCGGCCAGGGCCGCGTCGCGGGCGATCATCGTCGACTCCGAGACGGAGGGGATTCCCTCCAGGCCGAGCGCCGCGGAGACCGCTCCCTCGTGCATCGCGCCGCTTCCGGAAAGCTCGGGGTCCTCCTCGTGCAGAGCGATCGTGCCGCCGCAGAGCCGCTGGTACTGGAGCGCGCGGCGCAGGATGCGGGCGCTGCGGATCGGCAGCCCGTCATCGGAGAAGCCGACCGCCCCGACGTCGCGCAGCTCGGCCATCTCGGTCATCTCCTCGCCCTGCATGCCGCGGGTGACGGTGGCGAGAAAGCCGACTGGGACCGATGCCTCGGCGCGGGCTCGCTCGCGCAGCGCCTCGATGTCGGCCGCGGTGCAAACGGGCGGGTCGGTGTTCGCCATCGCCAGGACCCCGCAGTAGCCGCCCGCGGCGGCGGCACGCGTCCCCGTCTCGATGTCCTCTTTGTGCTCCTGACCGGGGGTTCGCAGGTGAACGTGAGGGTCAAAGAAGCCAGGAAAAGCGTGAAGGCCTTCGGCCTCGACCACCTCGGCGCCATCCTCGGAGGCAGAGCCGGGAGCGGCCAGCTCTGCGATCCGCCCGTCGCGGACCACGACGTCGTGGGGCGCGTCGATCCCGGCCACCGGGTCGAGCACGGTCGCCCCGCGCAGGATTAATTCGGCACTCTCCCCCCCGCGCATGTCGAGAGTCGCGGAAGCGCTCATGCCGGCTGCCCGATCGGCGTCGGTCTGGCGCCCTCGCTCTCGACCGGGGCCGGCCGCTCGCTTCCCGCCAGCAGTTCATAGAGAATCGCCATCCGCACCACCAGGCCCGAAGCGACCTGCTCGGCTATAAGCGACTGGGGCGAGTCGATCGCCTCAGCGGAAAGTTCGACGCCGCGGTTCACCGGGCCTGGGTGCATGAGGAGCTGGCGTTGGCCCAACCGCCGTGTGCCGACCTGGAAATGAGTCGCGTACTCGCGGATCGAGGGAACGAAGCTCTCTCTCATCCGCTCGCGCTGCATTCGCAGCGCGTAGACGACATCTGCCTCCTCGAGGCCATCCAGCGAGTAAGAGACCTCACAGCCCAGCTCCTCGATCCCACGCGGAATCAGGGTGGGCGGCCCGCAGACGGTCACCTCGGCGCCCATCTTGCGGAAGGCGATCAGATTGGAGCGAGCGACGCGGCTGTGCAGCACGTCACCGACGATCCAGATCCGCTTTCCCTCCAACGAGTCGAGTCGGCGACGCAGGGTGAAAACGTCGAGCAGCGCCTGGCTGGGGTGTTCGTGCTTGCCGTCGCCGGCGTTGACGACCGCCGCCTCCGTCCAGCCGGCGACCAGCTGGGCGGCGCCCGCGTACGGGTGTCTAATGACGATCGCGGCGGGGTCGTAGGCGGACAGCGTCGCGACCGTGTCCTTGAGCGACTCCCCCTTGTCTACGGAGGAGCCGGCGGCCTTGACCGAGACCAGATCGGCCGAGAGGCGCTTCGCCGCCAGCTCGAAGGAGGAGCTGGTGCGGGTGCTCGACTCGTAGAAGAGGGTCACCACGGTCCGGCCGCGCAGAGTCGGCACTTTCTTGATGTCGCGGCGACCGACCTCGGCAAAGCTCTCGGCGCGGTCGAGGATCGCCTCGATCTCCTCGCGGGAGAGCAGCTCGACTCCCAGCAGGTGCCTCATGCGCCCACCTCCGCCGGCTCGGAGATCGTCACCGCGTCGGCACCGTCGGACTCCTCCAGGCGCACGTTGACTCTCTCCGCTCGGGAGGTCGGGAGGTTCTTGCCAACGTAGTCGGGCCGGATCGGCAACTCTCGGTGGCCGCGATCGCAGAGCACCGCGAGCTGCACTCGATCGGGACGGCCATAGTCGAAGAGCGCGTCAATCGCGGCGCGCACGGTGCGGCCGGTGAAGAGCACGTCGTCGACGAGGACGACCGTGCGACCGGAGAGGTCGAAGTCGATGTGGGAGGCGTGGACGACCGGCTGGTCCACCGGCGCCTTGTCGGCGACGTCGTCGCGGTAGAAGGAGATGTCCACGTCGCCGATCGGCGGCTTGGCGTCGGTCAGCTCACCCAACAACGCATGGAGGCGACGGGCAAGGACAGCCCCGCGTGTGTGGATGCCGACGATCGCCAAAGCCTCGGGAGCCGGGTTCTTCTCGGCGATCTCATGGGCGATCCGCCGCAGCGTTCGCCTGACGTCATCGTGCTCGAGCACGATCTTCTCGCTCAACGTCGCTCCTTGCTGGCCTCACGGGACCGGGTTAAAGGACGGGACGAGAGTACCAACGTCAAGTGACACTTCGTGCGAAGCTTAAAAATGTGAGGCAAGCGGTCCGTAGGGCGATCGAGGCACACGAGGAGTCCGGTAGGCGATTCAAAGCCGACGGCGTCGGCAGCTTCGTCCTCGATCAGGGCAGGGGCGAGCCGGTGATCCTGCTGCATGGAGTCCCGGTCAGCAGCTTCCTCTATCGCAAGGTGGCCCCGGAGCTGGCGCAACGGGGGCTGCGAAGCGTCGCCTTCGACTTCCCAGGACTGGGGCTCGCCGCGCGACCGGAGCGCTTCGACTACACCTGGAGCGGGTTGGCGCAGTGGACCGGTGAGGCAATCGACGCCCTGGGCATCGGGCGCTGCCACCTCGTCGTTCACGACATCGGCGGACCGATTGGCTTCGAGTGGGCAATCCGCAACCCCGAGCGCGTGCTGTCGCTAACCGCGCTCAACACGCTGATCGACGTGGGCCACTTCCACCGACCTTGGCCAATGCGCCCGTTCTCCATCCGCGGGGTCGGCGAGGCCTGGCTGCGCAGCATGGTCGCGCCCGCGTTCGCCGAGATCTTCTATCTGGAGGGGATCGCGACCCGTTCCGCCGTGCCCCGCGCGGAGGTGTACGCGCATCGGGCGCTGCTCAACCGTGAGGATCGTGGGCGCGCCTTCCTCAAGATCATGCGGGGGTTCGAATTGAGCGAGGAGAAGGAACGGTTCTTCTTCGATGGCCTCGCCGACCGTCCCTATCCGGCTCAGGTCGTTTGGGGCGCAACGGATCGCATGCTTGGAATTCCCCGCCGCCAGGCGGTCCAGCGGGCGCTCAAGACGAGCGCGCCAACGCTGCTTCCCGGCAAGCACTTCCTCCAAGAGGATGAGGCCCCGGCCGTCGCGGAGGCGATCGCCGAGCTAGCCGCCTGACTCGGGGGCGCCGCGATCGCGAGCCCCGTTTGGGACCAGTACCGGCTCACCCCTCTCAGCGAAGGGAACTTCGATCAGGTCGAAGTCGCGGGGCGCGATCACGTTGTCGTAGACCTCCTTGGCCTCCTCGAGCACCTTGCCGACGTGATAGCGCGAAGAGATGTGGACTGCGGCGAGCAGCTTCACACCTGCCTCCCTGGCGACGGTGGCGGCCTGTCCGATTGTCGAGTGGCCCGTGTCGGCGGCCCGCTGGGCCTCCTCCTCGGAGAAGCTCGCATCGTGGATCAGCAACTCGGCTCCCCGCGCCGCTTCGACCGTCGCGTGACAGGGAGCGGTGTCGCCGGTGATGACGACGGTTCGCCCGGCGCGCGGCTCCCCCATCACGTCCTGAGGGCGAACCGGCCCGGACGCACCCTGCACCTCCTCGCCGCGTTGCAGCGCGGCGTAGGCGGGGCCCTCCGGAACGCCCAAGGCAGCCGCCTGGGCGGGGTCGAAGCGGCCCGGCCGCTCGTCCTCCACCAGTGCGTAGCCGTTGGCGCGAACGCTGTGCTCGACCGCAAAAGCGCGAACCTCCGCGTTCTCGAGCGCGACGGTGTCACCCGGCTCTATCTCGATCAGCTCCAGCGGATACCCGGTCCTGCCGACGATCCTCGCCAGCGTCTTGAACAGATCTCCGAGGCCGCGCGGGCCGAAGATCCGCAGCGGCGCCTGGCGGTCGGTCAGGTCATAGGTCTTCAGCAGCCCCGGTAAGCCGAGGATGTGATCGGCGTGGAAATGGGTGAGGAAGATCTCGCCTGCCTGGATCAGCCCGACCGAGCGCTGCAGCTGGCGCTGCGTCCCCTCCCCGCAATCGAACAGCAGCTTCTCCCCCCCACGCGTAATCAGCACGCTGGCGGTGTTGCGCCGCGCCGAGGGCACCGCCCCGCCCGTGCCGAGGAAGATCACCGAGAGGTCCATAGAGCTCCGAGCCTACGCGAAGCTAGACTGGCGCTCGAGCGCCCGTAGCTCAGCTGGATAGAGCGCCACCCTCCGGAGGTGGAAGTCGCAGGTTCGAATCCTGCCGGGCGCGTGATGGAAGCGGGCAGAGACACTCGCCCGCCGCGGGGGGCGCTGATCGTTGTCGCCGTGGGACTGATCGGCTGCGTCGCGGCGGCCTGGCTGAGCACCGACAAGCCGATTGGAGCGGCGGAGTTGGAGTGGGTCGAGAAGGCGCCGCTGCCGGATCCCAAGCCGGTCGCAATCCCGGGCGGCGGTGAGATGCGCCTTTCCGCAGTCGGGATCCGCGCAACCGATCCCAACGCCGGCGGCTACACGCTCTATCGGGTCGCCGGTCTGCTGACCATCGACGCCGGCTCGGCGGTCGGACAGGGACGGCTGCGCTGCGCGATCGGGGTACCGCGGCAGGCGATCGTCGCCAAGACGACGGAAACCCGTGCCGCCTACCCGCGGTCCAGCGATGAGCTGATCAAGCAGGGGCCCCCGGAGCTGAACTCCCTTGTGGAGTTCAGCTCACACAGCACCGACCTGGCGTTGGTCGAGGTCTCCGACGCGCTCGGCGAGAGCTACGCCGACGAGCGCGGCATCGTTGTCGAGTGGGTGCCCTACCGAATCGGCCGGCAGGTCTGGCAGTGGGGTTTGCCGCCCAAACGGCCGAAGCGAGACCTGCGCCTGCCCTTCCTCGCGATCTGGCGCACGACGACCACCCCGCAAGCGAAAGTCGCCTGCACGATCGAGACCGGCGCCGGCTCGGCGACCGCTCGCACCGCCGGCTCCCTTTAGGACCTGTCTCAGGGAGCGACGAGCAGCTCCGGCCCCTCCTCCATCCCTTTGCCGACCTTGTTGAGCTTCGGGTTGGCCGGTGCGCTATGCATCCGGGACGCGGGCAGCGGCGCGCACATCGCCACCGCATCCTCCAGCTCCAGGTCGGGACGCAGCCAGGCGGCTTCCGCCTCGGCGTCGGGCAGGATCGCCGGCATTCGATCGTGGACCTTGGCGACCAGCTCGTTCGGTGTGGTCGTGACGATCGTGCAGCTGTAGAGCCAGCCGTCGTCGAAACCCCGGTCCTCCACGTCCTCCCACTCCTTGCGGGTGCAGATGCCGGCGAAGGCGAAGGGCTCGCCCCCATCGACGGTGAAGCGCCAGGGCTGGCGCGGCTGCTTGGGGTCTTCCGCCCTCATCCACTCGTAGAAGCCGTCGGCGACGATCAGGCAGCGATGGCGGAACTTGCCGACCAGCGGCGCGTAGGCACGGCTGGAGGTCAGGTTCTCGGCTTTGGCGTTGATCATTCGGTAGCCGACTTTGAGGTCCTTGGCCCAGCGCGGCACAAGGCCCCAGCGCATCAACCGTGCCTCGCGCTCGCCCCGCGCCGCCTCCTCGGGATCGGGAGAGGAGCGCACGGTCAGCACCTCCTGGGTCGGGGCGACGTTGAAGCGCCCGAACCCCGACGCAGCCCGCTCGGCGCGCTCCTTCGTCGGCGGCGGCGCCTCACCCCCCGCATTGCGCTCCAGCGCCTTCTCCAACTCGACCTGGAAACGGTCGGCGACCTTCTTCGTGTCCTTCGTGGTGACCGTGAAGCGACCGCACATTCGCGCAGCGTAGCCAGGTCTACGAATCCGGGGCGACCAACTCAACGGCTGGGAAGTAGGTCCGGAAGCGCGCCGCATCGCGGGTCAGCAGCCGGTGGCCGGCGACGGCCGCATGTGCACCGATGAAGAAGTCCGGCAGTGGCGCGAGCTTACGCCCTCCGTGCCCTCTGTACGACGCGAAGGCACGGCCCGCGAGGAACGCAGCCGGCCACGGAATCGGGACGCGCTCGATGCCCTGTATGGCAAGCGCCTCCTGGCAGGCCTCCGCTGTGCGAAACCCGATCGAGATCTCGGCGAAAACGATCTGATCGACGAGGACCGGACCAACCTCGAGGGCTTCGATCAAAGCCTCGTTCGACCAGACGGCCCACTTGGGGTCGTCGGCCACGATGTCGATCAGGACATTGGAGTCAACGAGCGTGGCAGGCACGCAGACCTAAGGCTCCTGGCCCCAATCCTCTCCCCGGGTCAGCCTCATGACCTCGTCGGTCGTCATCGTGAAGTCCTTCCCCGACTCCCGCAGGTGCTTGACGATCTCCTCGCCTCGGCGGCGACCCGAGGCCGACTTGCGTATGCGCACCTCTCGTTCCCCGGGGACGAACTCGACCTCCGTGCCGGGAAGCAGGCCGAGGCTGTCCCGAAACTCCTTCGGGATCGTGATCTGACCCTTGCTGGTGATCTTCGACATTAAGTAAGAGTAACACTGGTATTACTCATACTTACCGGCCGCGCATCGGGGTGGGCCCGGTACCAATCGAGAGTGCGGCGCAGGCCGTCCCGCAACTCGACTCGGGGGCGCCAGCCGCTCAGCTCGCGGAGCTTGGTCGAGTCGACGTACTGACGATCGATCTCGCCGCTCGGCGTTCCCTCCCCCCGAAAATCGGGCTCGATCCCCCCGCCCGCCGCGGCGGCGATCAGCTCGACCACCTCGCGCACCGAGTGGGGACGCTCGCCGCCGGCGTTGAATGCCTCCCCCGCCGCCCTGCCCGCGTCGAGAAGATCGGCGATCGCCAGGTAGGCGGAGACGGCGTCGTCGACGTGGAGGAAATCGCGCTCGGGGCTGCCATCGGAGCGGATCACAGGCGGGCGGCCGTCGATGACGGCGACCACCGTTTCGGGAATCAGGCGCGAGAAGTTGAGATCGCCGCCGCCGTAGATGTTGGCGAAGCGGGTCACCGCCAGCGGCACCCCGTATGCGTGGGCATAGCTGCGGGCAATGATGTCCGCCGCCGCCTTGCTGGCGTCGTAGGGGAAGGATGCCCGCAGGGGGAAGTCTTCGCGATAGGGCAACTCCGGGCTGGACCCGTACGCCTTGTCGGAAGAGGCGAAGACGGTGCGCGCCACCCCATGCTCGCGACAGGCCTCGAACACGTTCCAGGCACCGCGCACATTGATCTCGAAGGTCTCCTCCGGCGATCGGCTGGCGACGCCGACGATCGTCTGCGCGGCCAGGTGAAAGACGGAATCGCAGCCGTCGACGGCGACGGAGACCGCCTCGGCGTCGCGCAGGTCGCCCTCGGCCAGCTCCACCTCCTCGCGCAGGCCGAGCAGGTCGAGGCTGGAGCGCCGCTCGCCGCCGACGTCGGCGATTCGCGGCGCCGGCCGGTCCAGCACCCGCACCTCCTCGCCGCGTTCCAGCAGCGCCCGCGCCAGGTGCGAGGCGACGAAGCCGTGGGCGCCGGTGACGAGCGTCCTCATTGGACCCTCCCGAGCGTCGGTTGGTCGTTTGACCCCCGATTCCGTGGGTCAAACGACCACTCGCCCGGTGCCCCGGCCCACGGCGCATCGCCGCGCGCCCAGAGGTCGTTGAGGACCACGGCGTCCTTGTAGGTGTCCATGCAGTCCCAGAATCCCTCGTGGCGATGGGCGCGCAGCTGCCCGTCCGCGGCAAGCCTCTCGAGCGGCTCGCGCTCCAGCACGCTGTCCTCGTCGAGATAGTCGAGCGCCTCCGGCTCGAAGCAGAAGAAGCCGCCGTTGATCCAGTGCTCGGAACGAGGCTTCTCGACGAAGCCCTCGACGCGATCGCCGGCCAGCTCTGCCACCCCCCATTGCAGGTAAGGACGGACAACCGTCACGGTCGCGGCGGCACTGTGATCAGCGTGGAAACCGAGCAGAGCGCCGAGATCGACATCGGCGACTCCATCGGCGTAGGTGGCGCAAAAGGTGGAATTCCCGAGGCGGTCGCGGAGGTGGGCGATGCGACCTCCCGTCGGCGTGTCGAGGCCGGTATCGACGCATTCGACCTCGAGCCCCCCTACCCAGCTCTCCCCCGCGACGAACTCCTCGACCATCTCCCCCAGGTATCCCGTCGCCAGCAGGAAGCGCTCGAACCCTTGAGCGGCGTAGATGTCGATCACATGTCCGACGATCGGCCGGCCACCGATCTCGACCAGTGCCTTCGGCACCGTCTCGGTCCGCTCTCGCAACCGCGTTCCCCGGCCGCCGCAGAGAATGACTACCGGGGGCTTCAACCTCCTGCGACGGCGGGCAAAATCGTCACTTCGGCTCCGTCATCGATCGCGGTTTCGAGGCCCTGCTGGAAGCGGATGTCCTCGCCGCTCACGTAGACGTTGACGAAGCGGCGCAGATCGCCGTCCTGGGTGATGCGCTCGCGCAGGTCGCCGTGCGCCTCGAAGACCGCGTCGAGGACCTCGCCCACGGTCGACCCGGTGACCTCGAGCTCGGCCTCCCCTCCGGTCGCAGCACGCAGCTGGGTCGGGATCTTCACTGTGACTGGCATCAGACGGCTACCTCCTGGCGGAACTCGGACTCGAAACTCTCGAGATTCGGATCGATCTCGTGCATCTGGAACCTATCGCGGGCGGCGTCGAGGGTCTTCAGCCCCTCACCGGTGATGTAGACGACGACCCGCTCGCCGGCGGCGATGTCGCCACGCTCGGCGAGCTTGCGCAGCACGCCGACGGTCACCCCACCCGCGGTTTCGGTGAAGAGGCCGGTCGTCTCGGCCAGCAGGCGGATGCCGTCCTTGATCTCCTCGTCGGTGACCGAGTCGATTCGACCGCCGGTCTTGCGCGCGTGCTCCAGCGCATAGGGGCCGTCGGCCGGGTCGCCGATCGCCAGGCTCTTGGCGATCGTCTCCGGCTTTTGCGGTTTGCATACATCCCAACCCTCGGCAAAGGCGGTGGCAACCGGGCTGCATCCTTTGGCCTGGGCGCCGTTGAAGATCGGTTGCGAGCCCTCTATCAAGCCGATGTCAAGCCACTCCTGAAAGCCGCGGCCGACCTTGGTGAACAGCGAGCCCGAGGCGATCGGGCAGACGACCCGGTCAGGAAGCTTCCAACCGAGCTGCTCGGCCGTCTCGTAGGCGAGGGTCTTGGAGCCCTCCGCGTAGTAGGGGCGCAGGTTGACGTTGACGAAGGCCCAGGGCCGGGTCTCGGCGAGCTGGGTGCAGAGCCGATTGACGTCGTCGTAGTTGCCGCGCACGCCGACCAGGTTGGTGCCGTAGATGCCGGTGGCAAGCAACTTCTGCTCCTCGAGGTTGGCGGGAACGAAGACGTAGGACTCCAGACCGGCGGCCGCGGCGTGGGCGGCGACGGCGTTGGCGAGGTTGCCGGTCGAAGCACAGGCGACGGTGTCGAAGCCAAGCTCCCGTGCCTTGGCGACGGCGACGGCGACGACGCGGTCCTTGAAGGAGTGGGTCGGGTTGGCGGCGTCGTTCTTGACCCACAGCTCGGCGTCCAGGCCGAGCCTCTCCGCAAGGCGGTCGGCGCGCAGCAGCGGCGTCAGCCCCGGCTCCAGCGGGTCGCCGGGCCGGCCGGCAAAGGGCAGGAAGTCGGCGTAGCGCCAGATTCCCTGCGAGCCCGCCTGGATGCGGCGCTTCGTCTCGGCGGCGTCCAGGTCCGAGTGGTCGTAGACCGCTTCCAGCGGCCCGAAACAGTTCTCGCAGAAGTAGCTGGCGTCCAGCTCGTAGGCCGTGCCGCACTCCTTGCACTTCAAGCTCTCAAGTGACATCCGATCTTCCTTCTTCCGTGACCAACGAAAAAACCTCCGCCTTGTGTGGGGCAGAGGTTCCGATCGGACTCTTCCCCACATCTTCCAGGCCTTTCCTGCACCTGCTGGACTTGGCACCTCTCCTCGAACCGATGGTCCGAGGTGGTTGCCGGGGCTTCACTGGGCCAGTCCCTCCACCCCTCTAGATGTGGCGCTTATGTGGTTGGAGACCATACCAGGGGCGGTTTCGTTCATCGGCACGGGAGCAGGGGGTTTAACCTGCTGTTCACCGTGCCCACGCCCCCCGACGACAAGATGAGCCAGAGCGATGCCGAACCTTCCAAAGCCAAGGCTGCGGCGGGCTACCCGGCGCGGCGAGCTCGTCTCCCCCGCGCCGCCGGCTGAGCCGCAGGCGCCCAACGTCGAGCAGATCGAAGCCGCCGGCCTGCGCTGGGTCAACATCGAGCGCCCCGGAGCGCTGGAACGCGCCTGGCTGGAGGAGCACTTCGACTTCCACGCCCTCGATCTCGAGGACGTTCTCTCCCGCAACCAGCGGCCGAAGATCGACGAGTACGACGAGTACCTCTTCATCGTCCTTCACTTCCCCGTCTTCGACCCCGCGGCGGGGCGGCTTGGGACCGGCGAGCTGGACCTCTTCGTCGGCCCCGGCTACGTGGTGACGATCCCCAACCAGCCGCTGCAGCCGGTCGAATACCTGTTCGAACGCTGCCGTGCCAAGGAGGAGATGCGCGAGCAGCTCTTCTCGCGCGGCTCGGGATACCTCCTCTACCGGATCGTCGACGACAGCTTCGACTATTGCTTCCCGATGCTGCGCAAGATCGGCAACAAGCTCGACGCGCTGGAGGACGACATCTTCGAGGGGCGCTCGGAAGAGGTCGTGCGCGATATCTCCAACGCCAAGCAGGAGATCATCAACTTCCGCAAGGTGATCCGCCCGCAGCGACCGGTGCTGCGGGACCTGGAGCGGGTCAAAGGCCGCTACCTCGCGCCGGACCTCGACCTGGAGATCTATTTCGACGACATCGTCGACGCCCACGAGCGGATCTGGGACATGCTGGAGAACTACAAGGAGGTGATCGAAGCGCTGGCCGAGACCAACGAGTCGGTGCTCTCCCACCGTGTCAACGACATCCTGCGGGTGCTGACCTCGATCAGCGTCATCGTCCTGCCGCTGACCCTGATCGCCAGCATCTGGGGAGCGAATGTCCACGTACCCGGGCAGGGAGACTCGACCGCGTTCTGGATTTTGCTCGGAGCGATGGTGGCGATGCTGGTCGGCATGGTGGGCTACTTCCGCAATCGCGGCTGGCTGTAATAAAGCGCCGCCTCCTCTGCTCCCGTGGGGGCCAAGAGAATCAGATATGGATTGGCCCCCACTCCCGCGTCCGGGGGCGGCTCGGTCTCTCATAGGATGCTCAGTAAGTGGCCAATTATCGGATCTGGGCGCCCTGGCGCCTCGCCTACGTGAAGGACGCGTCCAAGGACATCGAGGAGGAGTGCATCTTCTGCGCCAAGCCGGCGGCGGGAGACGACGAGGCGAGCCTGATCGTCCACCGCGGCGAGCACAGCTTCGTGATCCTCAACATCTTCCCGTACACGAACGGGCACCTGATGGTGGCGCCGTACGAGCACATCGGGAAGCTGCAGGAGCTGCCGCCGGAGACGCTGGCGGAGATGATGGACCTCGCCCAGAGAGCGATGAACCGGTTGGAGGCGGTCTACGACCCGCACGGCTACAACGTCGGCTTCAACCAGGGGCGAGTAGCCGGCGCCGGCGTCGAGCACCACATCCACCTCCACGTCGTGCCGCGTTGGGGCGGGGACACCAACTTCATGCCGGTGATCGCCGACACCAAAGTGATGCCGCAGACGCTCGAGCAGAGCTACGACGCTCTGAAAGGAGCATTTTGACGCCCAAGGTGCAGCCCGCCGCCCCCGGACGCGGGAGCATGGGCGCGAGATCTCCGGGTGTGATTAGCGCGCCCATGCGAGAGCAGAGGAGGCGGCGGTGATGTGTCTGGCGCCGTCGGGGATCTTCAAGGCATACGACATTCGCGGGCTCTACGGCTCCGAGATGGACGAGACGACCGCGCACGCAATCGGGCGCGCCTTCGCCCGGGTGCTGGGAAGGCTGCGCGGTAAGGAGCCCGGCGAGCTGCGAGTCGGGCTCGGCCGCGACATGCGGCTGACCGCGCCGCGGATGGCAGAGGAGCTCCGCGACGGGCTGATCTTCGAAGGGGCGAGGGTGCTCGAAGCCGGCATGGTCGCGACCGAGATGCTCTACCACCTCGTCGGCTCGCGCGAGCTCGACGGCGGCGCAATGGTCACCGCTTCGCACAACCCGAAGGCCTACACCGGCGTGAAGCTGGTCCGCGAAGGGGCGCTGGCCCTCTCCGGGGACGCCGGGATCGGGGACGTGCGGCGAGAGATCGAAGCGGGCCTCGGTCACGCCCCGGGCGGCGGTTCCTTCGAGGAAGTCGACGTCTGGGAGGAATACCGGTCCCACGCCCTCTCCTTCATCGACCCGGCGAAGGTGCGGCCGATGAAGGTCGTGGTCGACGGCGGCAACGGGATGGCGGGACCGATGGTGGGCCCGATCCTCGGCAAGCTCGGGCTGGAGCTGGAGGAGATGTACTTCGAGCCCGACGGCGAGTTCCCCGACCACGAGCCCAACCCGCTGCTCGAAGAGAACCGGGAGATGATCATCGAGCGGGTGCGCGCCAGCGGCGCCGACCTCGGGATCGCCTGGGACGGCGACGCCGACCGCTGCTTCTTCATCGACGACGCCGGCGAGTTCGTCGACGGCGACTTCCTCACCGCGCTGCTCGCCGAGCAGGTCCTCGAGAAGGCCCCCGGTGCCGACATCCTCTACGACGTCCGCGCCAGCCGCGCGGTCCCCGACACCGTCACCGCCAACGGCGGCACCGCCCACATCAACCGGGTCGGGCACGCGTTCATGAAGCGGGCGATGAAGGAGATCGGCGGCGAGTTCGCCGGCGAGGTCTCCGGCCATTACTACTTCCGCCAGTTCTACAACGCCGACTCCGGCACGGTTCCGGCGCTGCTCGTCCTCGAGCTGATCTCGAAGTCGGGACGGCCGCTGTCGGAGCTCGTCGGCGAGCTCCGCTCGAAGTACTTCATCAGCGGTGAGATCAACTCCGAGGTCGCCGACCCGGAGGCGAAGATGGACGAGATCGCCGGCCGCCATCCCGATGCCGAGATCAGCCGCCTCGACGGCGTCTCGATCGACTACCCGGATTGGCACTTCAACGTCCGGCCCTCGAACACCGAGCCGCTCCTGCGACTCAACCTCGAAGCCCGCACGCAGGCCGACTGCGACGCCCACGTCGCCGAGGTCCTGGCCCTCATCAGGAGCTGACCCCAATGGCGCTCGACCAGCAGCTGCTCGACATCCTCGCCTGCCCCGAAGACAAGGGTCCGCTCCTCTACTTCGCCGACGAGGACAGCCTCTACAACCCGCGCCTCAAGCGCCGGTACGCCATCCGCGACGACATCCCGATCATGCTCGTGGACGAGGCCGAGACCGTCGACGACGCCGAGCACGCTCGCCTCATGGCCAAGGCCGAGGCCGAGGGCATCCACCCCACGTTCGAACAGCAGTGACCGACATCGACCATGTCGACAGCCAGGGCATGTTCGCGGCCGCAGCCGCGTTGCCCGACCAGGTCGAGGCCGCACTCGAGTACGGACGCGGCGTCGTCGGCCTCCCCGATCGCGCCGGCATCG
>DASVDE010000010.1:0-22459 GCA_036381235.1 Solirubrobacterales bacterium
CTCCCCCTACCCAGCCTGTTTTTCGTCCCTTCCTGGCGCTACGAGCGCAAAAAAGCCGCCGGCCCTGGGGCCGGCGGCTTTGGAACTTCGCTGCGCTTGGAGCTAGACCGTGGCGGCTGCCTGGTCGGACTGGCTCTGCTCGGAGGCCTGGGCCTTGGCGTCCGGGGCCGGGACGTCTTCGACCGGGCGCGGCAGCAGCACTTCTTTGGCGATCACCAGACGCTGGATCTGGCTGGTCCCCTCGTACAGCTGCATGATCTTCGCGTCGCGCATCAGTTTCTCGACCGGGTACTCCTTGATGAAGCCGTAGCCGCCGTAGACCTGCACGGCGTCGACGGTGATCTCCATCGCCGAGTCGGCGGCGAAGCGCTTGGCCATCGAGGAGACGCGGGTATTGCGCTGGCCCTGGTCGAGCAGGACCGCCGAGTTCCAGACCAGCAGGCGGGCGGCGTCGACCTTGGTCGCCATGTCGGCGATCATGAACTGGATCGCTTGGTGCATCGCTATCGGCACGCCGAACTGGACGCGCTCCTTGGAGTACTCGGCCGCGTACTCGAAAGCGGCGCGGCCGATGCCGACGGCCATCGCCGAGACGCCGGGCCGCGTGCGGTCCAGCGTCATCATCGCCAGCTTGAAGCCGTGGTTCTCCTCGCCGAGCAGGTTCTCAGCGGGGATCTCGACCTCGTCGAAGGAGATGGTCGCGGTGTTGGACGCCCGCTGACCCATCTTGTCTTCCTTCTTGTCGACGCTTACCCCGGGGAGGTCGGCGTCGACGACAAAGGCGCTGATCCCGCGGTGACCGGCCTCGGGGTCGGTCTTGGCGTAGACGGTGAAGTAGTCCGCGTAGGTGCCGTTGGTGATGAAGCACTTCGAGCCGGTGATGACGTACTTGTCGCCCTTCTTCACGGCGCGGGTCTTCATCCCGGAGACGTCGGAGCCGGCGTCGGGCTCGGTCAGGCAGAAGGAGGCCAACTTCGGCTCCTCGCAGAGCATGCCGAGGTACTTCTTCTTGGTCTCCTCGGAGCCGCCGAGGGTGATCGGCGCGGAGGCGAGGCCGTTGGCCATCAGCGAGGTGCCGATGCCGGAGCACCCCCAGCCCATCTCCTCCTCGATCAGGCAGCCGGAGAGGTAGTCGAGACCGGGACCGCCGTAGGCCTCGGGGATGTGGGTGTTCATCAACCCGACCTCCCAGGCCTTGTCGACGATGTCCTGCGGCCAGGTGCCGTCCTTGTCGTACTCCCAGGCGACCTTGCGAATCTCGTTCTCGGCGAAGTTGTGCGCCATCTCGCGCAGGTCCTTCTGCTCGTCGGTCAGAGTGAAGTCAACCACTGCTCGAGGCTCCTTTTCGTCAGTAGATAAGCCTTTTGGGGCGCTCGCCAAGACAGCGGCCGCCGCCGATTGACTGGTCAGTCAACCAACGCCAAGACTAGCGAATGAGCGAGCACCTGTGGGACCTCTACCCTTGCTCCATGGCCCTTTTGCCGGCATCTCTGGAGATAGGCCGGGGCGCCGTGCTGATCGCGATTCCCCTGATCGTCCTGCCGATCTCCGGCATCGCCTTCGCCCGCTCCGGCCCAGCCTGGAGCAGGCTCGGCAAAGGGGCGTTCGCGATCGAGCAGGAGCTGCCGCCGACCAGGAGCGCCGGTGCTCCTCCGCCGGTCGACCGAGCGGTCCAAGCAGCCGAGGTGCGGCAGATGCTGGAGGCCAAGTCCTATCGTCGCCGGCGCCGCGGCGAGCCCCCGCTCGATATCGAGGCAGAGATGGCGCGGGTGCTCGATGTGCCCACCCAGACGGCGCCGACGATCGACGAGGAGCTGCGAAGCGAGGTTCGCCAACTGGCGATCGCCCGCAACGAGCGGCGGATGCGAAGGGGGCAAGCGCCCCTCGACGTGGAGGCCGAGGTGGAACGCCAACTCGCAAATTTTCATAGGATCGTGTGATGGCCGAAGCCGCCAAAGAGAACCTCTACGAAGTCGAGGACCTGCTGCTGCAGCCGGGCACCTACTTCAACCCACAGACCGAGGTGGTCGTGGTCGTCGACGACTCGACCTCGCTGGACCAGGAGGTCTTCAACATGGAGGCCTACGAAGGCGCCGAGTGGGTGCGGATCTCCGACGAGGTGCCGGTCGATGAGGACCGCCGCGACCAGCTCCTGGAGCGCTTCCAGACCCACTATCACCCCGGAGCGGGGGCTTCGGTCTCAGAAACCGCCCTCGAACAGGGCGACGGGGAGCTGGACGAGGACGAGGACGGCCAGGACCCGGGTAGGGAGGATTAGTTGATCGCCGAGGGGGAGAGCGCGCCGGACTTCACGCTTCCCGATCAGGATGGCAACGAGGTTAGCCTCGCCGCCCTGCGTGGTCAGAGCGTCGTCCTCTACTTTTACCCTCGCGCCGACACCCCCGGCTGCACGATCCAGGCCTGCGGGGTACGCGATCGCAGCGACGAGTACGCGAAGGCGGGTGCGCGGGTGCTCGGCGTCTCCCCCGACCCGGTCGAGGACGTGAAGAAGTTCGCCGACAAATTCGACCTCGACTTCACCCTCCTGGCCGACGCCGACCATGCGGTCGCCGAGGCATACGGGACATGGGGAGAGAAGTCGATGTATGGGAAGAAGTACATGGGCGTCGCCCGGGCGACCT
Source organism: Solirubrobacterales bacterium (assembly GCA_036381235.1). GTDB lineage: Bacteria > Actinomycetota > Thermoleophilia > Solirubrobacterales > 70-9 > DASVDE01. The sequence continues at coordinate 2,643 of DASVDE010000010.1, forward strand.
TCCTGATCGACCCCGAGGGCAAGGTGGCCAGAGCCTTCCCCAAGGTCTCGCCGAAGACGCACGACGATGTGGTCCTCGAAGCGCTCGCCGCGCTCGCCACCGCCTAAGCGCTCTGACGGTCCTCAGTTACGCAGTGACGACAACTATGAGGATGTACGCGGCGTAGAGAGCGAACCAGGCGGTAATCGCGGGCGTGGTGAAGCGGCCGCGGCGGTGCAGCATCTCGTAGGCGAGGAAGCCGCCGGCGAGGCCGAGGCCAATCGAGATCGCGGCATTGGTGCTGAGCGCCCAGTCGGTGAAGAGCAGGCCGATCCCGACCGGGATCGTCGACTGGAAGACCATCGCCCCGGTGATGTTCCCCAGGGCGAGGCTGTCCTTGCCCTCGCGGACCCAGAAGAAGCTGTTGACCTTCTCCGGCAGCTCGGTCGCCAGCGGAGCGAGGATCAGGGCGAGGACGACCGCCTCGACGCCGAGGTCCTCGGCGATGTGCAGCAGCTCCTCGACGAAGAGGTGAGCGCCGCCGACCATCGCACCGAGGCCGACCAGGAGCTGGATGATGCAGAGGAGGAGGCTTGGGTCCTTGCGCCGCTCAGGGCGGCGTTCGAAGATCAGCGGATCGAGGGTCGCGTGGTCTTGGACATCGCCCCCTGCCTTCAGGGTGCGGCGGATGTAGAGCGGATAGGAGAGCAGGACGGCGATCCCCGCCGGGATGCGCAGGGCCGCCGGCGCCCCCCAGGCGAGCGCCAGCGAAAACGCGAAGAAGGCAAGGAAGAAGAGGAGGTCGCGCTCCAGGGTCGGACCGTGAGCATCCAACTCCAGGCCCTGCGTGCGCCGCTCCCTGTAGAGGTAGGCGAAGAGACCGACCAGGCCCATCGCCAGCGTCCCGAGCAGGAAGGGAGCGCCGACGATCGCCCCGATCGCGACCTGGTCAGCCCCCTCCTTGGCGCCGATCAGGGCGACGATCGCGATCAGCGTCTCCGGCATCGCCGTACCCACCGCCGCCAGCAGACTGCCGACCGCCCCCTCGCCGAGCTTCAGCCGATGGCCGATCCACTCCACGGCGTTGGTGAAGAGCAGCGCGCCGGCGAGGATGACGGCGAAGCTGAGCGCCAGCAGTAGGGCACTCATCTTGTCTCCGACCTAACGCAACAGTTCGGCGCAGCTCTGGAGATCGGCGGGAGTGCTCGCCCCTTTCAGGCAGTCCAAGTAGGCCTGCTGCCCGCCGGCCTGGGAGCCGCCGGCCGAGCCCGAGCCGCTACCTCCATGCGAGTTCGAGTCGCCGAGGCCGCCCAGAAGGTCGCCGAGCCCACCGACGCCTGCACCCCCCTGGGTCGCGTTGAGCAGCGATATCGGGTTTACCCCCAGTTTCATGAACAGGTCGTTGAGGGGTTTCGCTTCGTCGGGGACCTCGATCGTCTGCTCCTCGTTGACGCCGTCGATCGTCAGGTCGAACGTGATCCCGACGCTGTCGACCCCGCCGCCGCCCGAACCCTTGGGCGGCTCGATCTGCAGGTCGGCAGAGATCCTCCGCACGATGTTGTCGTCACCGACATAGACGTCTATGTGGGCGGTTTTCAGGGCGCTCTGCACCTGATCCTTGGCTTGATTCAGCTCAGCCTGCGAGGGCAGCGGGCCGGCCGCGCCCAACTGCGAAGCGCAGGCCGGATCATCCATCAGGCCGGTAAAGGCATCGATCGCCCCGCCGACGTTGAGATCGCCGCTGACATGGGTGGTGGTCGTGCCGCCGACATCGGCGGTTCCGTCGTTGGTCAGGTTGTCGATGAAGTCCCCGACCTTCAGGCTGGAAACCGCGTCCTGGCAGGCGGTGACATCGGGTACCTGGCTCTGGGCGTTGTTCTGCTGCTGGGACTGCTGGATCGCAGACTTGACGAAGCTGAAGGTGGTCGGGTCGACCTCGTAGTCGGTCCCCTGGTAGTTGACGTATGCCCGGTCGGAGAGAAGCACCAGGCCGCCCTCGAAGTCGACGTCGTCGCCACCGATCGAGCCGCTGGCCTTCGCCGTCATGTCGAGCTGCGGGAACTGCTGGCTGGTCTGGCTCTGGAAGGGGCCGGAGAGGCTGACGTCGAGATTGCCGCCCTCGGGGCCCTGCGCGTCGAGGCCCAGCGCGAGGTCGAGGTCGCCGCTTTCGATTCCCTGCAAAGTGGCGTCGTCGATAACCGTCTGCGGATTCGCGTTGCTGTTGCCTCCGCTGTCGCCGCAGGCGGCAAATGCTGTGGCCAGCGCGACCAGCGCAGCGAAGAGGAAGAAGATGCGGATTCGGCTCAAGGCAGAAGGCCTCCTGGGGCGAGGTGGACTCGAATGCGGGCAGTGGATCGTAAAGCCATTCACCATTAAGGCGACGTCTCGACCGGCGGAGGCCTATCCCCGGTGGTCAAGTTCGCCGCCAGTGGGAACAGAAAAGCGCCAAGGAAGATCAAGATCACCCCGGCCGCGACCAGCCAGCGGGCACGCGTCAAGTGCCCGAGAATCCCGATCGCGAAGCCGGATAGCATCAATGCGATGTAGGGGCCGGGGCTGGTTGGCAGCAGCGCGGCGAGCGGCAGGAAGAGGTCGAGCACGGCGGCAATTATCATCGCCCCCATGGCCGTTAGCTCTGTCGCCGAAGTCAAGGACGCCCTGGCGGGGGCCGGCTACCTCGCCGACGAGCCTGCGGCGCTGGTTTCCTTCCTTGCCCAACGCCTCGACAAGCCGGTCCTCGTAGAGGGCCCGGCCGGGGTCGGCAAGACCGAGCTGGCCAAGGCGCTTTCGCGCGCCACAGGTCGCGAGCTGATCCGCCTGCAGTGCTACGAGGGGCTCGACGAGGCGAAGGCGCTGTATGAGTGGAACTACCGCAAGCAGTTGCTGCGAATCCAGGCTGGCGGCGAAAACGGCTGGGAGGAGGTCCACGACGACATCTTCGACAAGGAATTCCTGCTGGAGCGGCCGCTGTTGCAGGCGATCGCCAGCCCCGAGCCGGTGGTCCTGCTGATCGACGAGATCGACAAGACCGACCAGGAGTTCGAGGCGATGCTGCTGGAGCTGCTCTCCGACTTCCAGATCACGATCCCCGAGCTGGGTGAGGTGGCGGCGACCACGATGCCGATCGTCATCCTCACCTCGAACAACTCGCGCGAGCTGACCGAGGCCCTGAAGCGGCGCTGCCTCTACCTCTGGCTCGACTACCCGGAGCTGGAGCGGGAGATGGAGATCGTCCGCCTGCACGCACCCGACCTGTCCGAGGCGCTGGCCCGGCGGCTGGTCGAGGTGGTGCGGATGGTGCGGGCGCTGGACCTGAAGAAGCCGCCCTCGATCGCCGAGTCGATCGACTGGGCGCGGACGCTGCTGCTGCTGGGCGCCGAGGACATCGACCAGGAGACCTTCACACAGTCGATGTCGATCATCGTCAAGCACCGCACGGACATTGACCTGGTGGCGGAGCGAGTCGGGGTGAAGCTTGCCGACCCCCTACGGCCCCAAGCCTGACGCCGGCCCGCCTGGGCTGGCGCCGAAGCTGCTGAGCTTCTGCGAGGAGCTGCGCGGCGAGGGGGTCGCGGTCGGCACCTCGGAGATCCTCGACGCGTTCGCCGCCCTCGATCAGGTGTCCTGGACGGCGCCGGAGGACTTCCGCGAGGCGCTGGCGACGACGATCGCGAAGTCGCAGGAGGACCGCCGGGTGTTCGAGCTGCTCTTCGATCGCTACTTCTTCCGCGCGACCGAAGCGGAGGCGATCGAGCACGGTGTCGGTGAGGCGGAAGGGGACGCCGGAGCAAGCGAGGACGTCGGTGGGCGCCAGCAGCTGGACATAGACGAGCTGCGCCAGCGCATTCGCGAAGCGATAGCGGCGGGCGATGAGAACCAGATGCGCGATCTGGCGCGGCTGGCGATCGCCGCCTTCGGACGCCAGGGCGAGGGCTCGGGCGTGGTCGGTGTCGACGTGCAACGGATCAGGCGCACCCTCGGCCTCTCGGCTGGGACCCAGCCCGCCGCCGAGGATGGCGCCCCCGAGCTGCCGCCGATCGACCGTGAGCAACTCAACCGCTTCGAGCGCCATCTGCGGCGGGAGCTGGAGCGCGACCTGATCGAGCGCACCTCGACCCTCCCCCCCTCGCGCCCGCTCGCCGAGCTGGACCGCGCCCTGCCGAGCAGCCCGACGCAGGATCTGGCCGCGGTGCACCGCGCCGTCTCGCAGATGAAGCGTCGGCTGGCGACACTCGGCCACGAACAGCGCGGACGGCGAAGGGGGCAGGCGGTCGACGTGCGGCGGACGATGCGCGCCTCGCTGCAGACGGGCGGGGTGCCGATGTACCTGCGCTATCGCCCGAAGCGCCCGCGACGGCCGGAGATCTACGTGCTCTGCGACGTCTCCACCTCGGTCACCTCGGCCAGCGTCTTCTTCCTCTCCGTCCTGCACGCCCTCCACGACTCCTTCCGCAAGCTGCGCAGCTTCGTCTTCATCGAGCGGATCTCCGAGGTGACGGAGGTCTTCGAGCACGAGCGTGACTTCCGCGTCATCTCACAGCGAATCTCCAGCGAGGGCGGCGTCGCCGACGTCTCCGGCTACACCGACTACGGCCGCGTCTGGCTCGAGTTCCTGACCGAGATCTCCGACGACCTCGACCCGCGCTCGACCGTGATCGTCCTCGGCGACGCGCGCACCAATGGCCGTGAGCCGCACGCCGAGGTCTTCGCCCAGGTCGCCGAGCGCGCGGGCCGCCTCTTCTGGCTGAACCCCGAGCCGCGGCTCTACTGGAACTACGGCGACTCGGTGATGGCCGCCTACGAGCGCTACTGCGACGGAGCCTTCGAGTGCTGGACCACCCGCCACCTGGAGAACTTCGTCAACGTCGTCGCCGGCGGCGTCCCCGCCGCGGACTAAGCGCGCAGCTTGTAGCCGCGGGAAAAGAGGCGAAGGTTGAAGGCGAAGAGGGCGAGGGTGGCGCCGGTGAGGGCCAGCAGGGAGAGTGGGATGCTCGCCTCGGTGTAGTTGAGGAAGCCGTAGCGGACCAGGTTGATCATGTAGTAGACGGGGTTGAAATGGGTCAGCGTCTGGAACGGCTCCGGCAACAGGGAGGCCGAGTAGAAGACGCCGCCGAGGAAGATCAGCGGCTGCAGGACGAAGGTCTGGGCGATCGCGACGTCGTCGAACTGCTCGGCGCGGACGCCGATCAGCACCCCCAGCTGGGAGAAGAAGAAGCCGACCAGGAAGAGGGAGGGAATCAGGACGAGGACGTGGTCGACCGGGAGGTCGACCAGCAGCGAAGCCACCGCGAAGGTCAGTCCTGAGACCACCAGCCCGCGCATGAAGCCACCGAGCGAAAAGGCCATCAGCAACTCCAGCGGCGAGGCGGGTGAGGAGAGCTGGTCCTGGATCGCGCCCTGGAACTTCTGCTGGAGGATCGAGGAGGAGTTGTTGGCGAAGGCGTTGATCGACCAGGCCATCATGATCAGGCCGGGAATGACGAAGACGACGTAGTCGATCCCGTGCAGCTCGTCGATCCGCGAGCCGAGCGCGGCGCCGAAAACGGAGATGTAAAGGAAGGTCTCCAGCAGCGGTGCCCCGATCGTCTGCTTCTTGATCTTCATGAAGCGGCTGACCTCGCGGCGCCAGAGGGTCAGCAGGCGAATCTGGGCGGCGCTCACGCGACCGGCTCCTCGATCTTCGAGCGCGACAGCTCCTTGCGGCCGACCAGGGCGAGGTAGGCGTCCTCGAGGTTGGCGACGCCGTAGGCGCCGGTCAGCTTGGCGCTGGTCCCCTGGGCGGCGATCTGCCCGTTGTTGATGAAGGCGATCTTGTTGCAGAGCTGCTCCGCCTCCTCCAGATAATGGGTGGTGAGCAGGATCGTCGTCCCCTCCTGGTTGATGCGCTGCACGTAGTGCCACAGCTCCAGCCGCAGCTCGATGTCGACACCCGCGGTCGGCTCGTCGAGGATCAGCAGGCGGGGCCGGTGCATCAGGGCGCGGGCGAGAATCAGCCGCCGCTTCATCCCGCCGGAGAGGGTGCGGGTGCGCTCGTCGCGCTTGTCGGTGAGGGAGAAGGTCTCCAGCAGCTCCTTCGCCCGCTCGCGGCGCTCGCGCTTGGGCATCCCGAAGTAGCCGCCGTGGAAGTCGAGCGTCTCCTCGACGGTGAGGAACCAGTCGAGGTTCAGCTCCTGAGGGGCGAGTCCGACCGCCTGGCGGGCGTCGCCGTAATCGCCGATCGCGTCGTGACCGAAGACGTGGATCTCACCGCCGGTCGGCTGCGCCAGCCCGGTCGTGCAGTGGATCAGAGTCGACTTACCGGCGCCGTTGGGGCCGAGCAGGCCGAAGAACTCGCCCGGCTCGATCTCCAGCGAAACGCCGCGCAGCGCCTCCACCCCGGTCGGGTAGCGCTTCGCCAGGTTCTCGATCTGCAGGGCATGCTCGCCGCTCATGGGCAGCGAACCGTAGTCGACCGGCCTCCTCGGCTACCCGGGCTTGGATTACCCGTGCTATTGGACGGGTAAATCCGGCAAGGCTCTAGCCGGGGACCTTCTCGACCGGCTGCGACCGGGGCGCCGGGCTGGCGAAGCGCAGCGAGCCGTCGTCGATCGGGTCCCGCCTGATCGCCCTCAGGTCGATGACGTAGTTCTGACGCAGTTTCCACGGCTCCTTCGAGCCCTGCTTGGGCAGCTGGTCGACCGAGCGCAGGACGTAGCCGGCGTTGAGGTTGAGCAGCGGCTCCTCGGTGACCGAGGGATCGAGCTCCGGCGTGCACTTGCTGTAGCCGTGGGAATCCATGTGGTTGAGCAACCGGCACACGTACTCGGAGGTCAGATCCGCCTTCAGCGTCCAGGAGGCGTTGGTATAGCCGAGCGTGAAGGCGAAGTTCGGCACCCCGTTCAGCATCATCCCCTTGTAGGTGAACCTGCTGGGGGCGTCCAGGTCCTCCCCGTCGATAGTGATCCGCATACCGCCGATGAAGAGCAGGTTCAAGCCGGTGGCGGTGACGATCAGGTCGGCCTCCAGCTCGCGGCCGGAGCGGAGCTTGATCCCGCCTTCCGTGAACGTCTCGATCTCATCGGTGACGACCTCGGCGCGGCCCGCGTGGATCGCCTCGAACAGGTCGCCGTCGGGCACCAGGCAGAGGCGCTGATCCCACGGGTTGTAGGTGGGCCCGAAGTGGGTGTCGACGTCGTATCCCGGGGGCAGCCTTCGCTCGACACCTTTGCGGATCAGCCTCTTCATCAGCGCCGGGCGGCGGCGGCTGAGCTGGAAGCTGGCCATCTGCAGGAGGACGTTCTTCCAGCGAACGATCGCGTAGGCGGCCCGGTCGGGGAGCACCCGGCGCAGGCCGTTGGCGATCGGGTCCTCGGCCGGCAGCGAGACGACGTAGGTGGGCGAGCGCTGCAGCATCGTCACCTTGGCGGCACGCTCCGCCAGCGCCGGCACGAGCGTCACCGCGGTCGCGCCGCTGCCGATCACCACCACGCGCTTGCCCTCGTAGTCGATGTCCTCGGGCCAGTGCTGGGGATGGACTACGCGGCCGGCGAAGCGCTCGGCGCCGGGGAACTCGGGGGTGTAGGCCTCGTCGTAGTGGTAGTAGCCGCTGCAGCTCCAGAGGAACCCGCAGGTGAAGCGCACCGTCTCGCCGGTGTCGGAGCGCTCGGCCTCCACAGTCCAGCGCGAGTCCTCGGTCGACCACTCGGCGCTGAGGAGGCGGTGGCGGAAGCGAATCTTCGGCTCGATCCCGTGTTCGCGCGCCGTCTGGCGCACGTAGCTGAGGATCGACGGGCCGTCGGCGATCGTCTTGGACTCCGTCCACGGCTTGAAGCGGTAGCCGAGGGTGTGCATGTCGGAGTCCGAACGGATGCCCGGGTAGCGGAACAGGTCCCAGGTCCCGCCGAGGTCCTCGCGCGCCTCGAGGATCGCGTAGGTCTTCTCCGGACACCTCTCCTGCAGGTGACAGCCGGCGCCGATCCCCGAGAGGCCGGCGCCGACGATCAGCACATCGAAATGTTCGAGCGGCATGTCTGGAATGTTCCTACTCGGATGCGCCGTTTCGCCAAAGGTGTCGCAATGCCGCCTGGGCCGCGTTGTATCCGTTGATCCCGTGCGCCCCGGGGCCGGGTGGAGTGGCAGCAGAGCAGATGAAGATACCGGGGATGCCGGTGGCATATGGGTCGAGCGCGAGGCGTGGGCGGATAAGTGTTCGCAACGGCGTGTTGGCGCCGGTGAGGATGTCGCCACCGACGTAGTTGGGGTTTTGGGAGGCGAGATCGGCGGTCGTGCGGACGTGGCGGCCGACGATCCGCTCCCGCAGGCCGGGGGCGAAGCGCTCAATCTGATCGAGCATCGCCTCGGCGGCGTCCCCGTCGTAGCCGCTCGGCACGTGCGCGTAAGCCCAGATCGGGTGAACGTCCCCCTTTGAGCGGCTGGGATCGGCGAGGTACTGCTGGCCGACCAGGACGAAGGGACGCTCGGGCATGCGGCCGCGATTGACCTCTCGCTCGGCAGCGACCAGCTCCTCGAAGGAGCCGATCGCGTGGACGGTCCCGGCGTGGCGTGGAGCCTCCGCCGTCCACGGGACACCGCCCTGCACCGCGAGGTCGATCTTGAAGGCGCCGGGACCGTGCCGGTAGCGGCGGTAGGCGCGCGCAACCCGGGCCGGCAGCCGCCCGCCCGCGATCTCAGCGACGGCGCCCGGTGCCAGGTCGAGGACGACGGCGTCGGCAGCGGGCAGTTCCTCCAGCGAGCGGACCGGCCTCCCCGTCTCGATCTTGCCGCCGTTCTCCAACAGGACGGCGGCGAACGCGTCGGCGATCGCCTGCGAGCCGCCGCGCGCGACCGGCCAGCCGTAGCGGTGCCCGGCAACGATCAAGGCCATGCCGACAGCGGAGCTCATCGGGCGGGTCAGGGGAGCGAAGGCGTGGGCGGCGGCACCCCCGAACAATGCGCGGGCCTCGGCGGAGCCGAGCGCACGCGCCAGCGTCGTCGCCGGGAGCGCCGCGCACGCGCCGAAGCGAGCGAGGAGCAGAGGATGGCGGGGCAGGTGTGCCGGCCTGTAGATGTCCTCGCGGAGGGTGTCGTAGGACGCCGCGGAAGGCCCGAAGACGCGCTTCCAGGCCGGCCCCGCGGTGCCGAGCCCGGCCGCCGTCTCCTCGATCGAGCGCAGCATCGCGGCGGCGCTGCCGTCATCGAAGGGATGGGCGAGGTCGACCTCCGGCCACGCCCACTCCAACCCATGGCGCTCGAGGTCGAGCGAGGTCATCGCCGGCGAGCCGACCGCCATCGGGTGAAACCCCGAGCAGTCGTCGTGGACAAGGCCGGGAAGGGTCAGCTCGCTGCTGCGGGTGCCGCCGCCGATCGTGGTGGCCGCCTCGAGCACGGTCACCGAGACGCCAGTGCTCGCCAGTTGGGCGGCGCATGCCAAGCCGTTGGGCCCGGCGCCGACGACTACCGCCTCGCTCATGTGGCCGGCGAAGGCGCGCCGGAGGGCTCCGGAGCTGGATCGGGCTGCGCCGGAAAAGGCCGATCGTCGAGCCAGGGCTGGCGCTCGACCATGTCGGCGACGTTCACCCAGCCCTCCTCGATCAGGCCGCTCGCCGCGTCGAAGATCCGGTAGCGCTGGCGCTGGACGTTTGCCGGCTGGGACTCGAGCACGACCACTCGCAGCTCGCCCTCTTGGAAGCCGCAGCGCTCCTGGACCGCCGCCAGCAGTCGGTCGCCGTGGAAGTGGCCATCGCCGAAGTTGTAGCCGAGCACCACACCGGCGACCAGCTCACCCTCGCGCACGTCGTAATCCTCGATGTCGTCCACCGCGCGCGCGGCCAGCCCGTTGAGGGCGCGCCCGTGGGAATGCATCGAGCGGAAGGCGAGGCCTTTGTAGACGAGGACCTCGATCGTCTCCGGATCGTAGAACTTGGCCAGCTGCTCGGTGACGATCGGCGCCGCCTTGACGATCGCGCGGTCGAGCTTGCCCTCTGCCCCGCTCTCGCGCCGGAACAGCCACTGGCTCGTCGCCCAGTTGCCGGCGTAGTAGCGCATAGAGGGCAGGAACGAGACTAGGTCGGGGCGGAAGTTGCCGAGTACCGGGATGCCGACGCAGGTGACGGCGAGGATCGCGATCAGCAGCGGGTCGTCGAGGGTCGAGAGCGGCACCGCGCCGTAGTGCCCGAAGAGGAAAAGGATCCCGAAGATCATGAAGATGTTCCACTCCAGCGGCACGGCCAGTGGGAAGGTCGAGAGGATGTGGAGGTGAAAGACGATCATCCCGGCCGCGGCGATCGTCCCCACGGTCCCTCCACTGGAGACCAACAGCAGCAGGGGGAAGGTGAACTCCATCGCGGTGCCGAGGTGCGCGGCGAGGGCACCTGCCCGTGAGGGCAGCAGGTCGTCGGGGTGGTTGCGGTATAGGCGGCGCTTGACTGCCCGCCAGCGGTTCCACGGGGTGTTGCTGATCATCACCGTCACCACGAAGGGAAAGTGACGGTTCAACTTCGACGAAGCGGCACCCCACCAGATGCAGACGAAGACGATCTGCGCGGCGACGATCATGTTGTGAAGCGGGAAGAGGAAGATCAGCATCAGGTTGCCGTAGACCTCGGCCCGGGCAGCGAGGAACGGCACCTTGTCGCGCAGGCCGAGCAGGACGAGGACGGCGAGCAGAACTCCGACCGCGACCGGGTCGAGGCGCCCGGCCGCAGCGCCGACCGCGGTGATCCCACCCGAGCCCAACAGGAAGCCGGCGGCGGCGATCAGCCCGGCATAGAGCGCGACGTCGAACCAGGTGCGCGTCGTGCCACGGGTAAGCGGCACACGGTCGGGCCATGGCGGCAGCCGCGTCGTTCCCGGCCGCAGCCAGTAGAGGAAGCCGCCCACCATCGGCGAGAAGCGCAAGGTCAGCGGCAGCGAGCCGGCGCCGAGGCCGAGCACCTCCCACAACATCGTCCAGACGACCGCCTTCTGGAAGACGATCGGCTCGGTCCACCAGCTGCCGAGGTCGCCCAACCCGCCCAGCCCGGGCGTGGTCGCCGAGATCAGCAGCAACCCACCCCCCATATATATGAGGAGCTTGACGACGTAGAGCAGGTAGACGGCGGGCGGCGTCCCGAACCCGTTCAGCGCCCAATCCTGGGCCAGAGGCCTGATCCGCTCCAGGTGCGGCCGCCGCTTCCACTCCTCGATGTCGTCGAACGGGGGCGGGGCGGGTGTGAGCAGTCCCATCGGTTGGCCTACTCTACGGCCATCTTCCCTCACTACAGCGGTTGGAGGCACAGATGGAAACGGTCCTCGTCACGGGCGGTTCGGGATTTCTCGGAGGCTGGTGTGTGCTCGAGCTGCTGCGGAGCGGTTACCGGGTGCGGACCACGGTGCGCGACGCCTCGCGCGAGCCGGAGATTCGCGCCGGGCTCGGGCCGGAGGGGGACGCCGAGCACCTCTCGGTTCATGTCGCCGACCTGAACAACGACGCGCATTGGGAGCACGCGGTGGAAGGCTGCGACTACGTGCTGCACGTCGCCTCGCCCTTCCCACCGCGGCAGCCGAAGGACCCCGACGAGTTGATCGTGCCCGCTCGGGAGGGAACACTGCGCGTCCTGCGCACGAGCCTCGATGCCGGGGTCAGGCGCATCGTCCTCACCTCCTCCGTGGCGGCGGTCCGCAACGTCAGCGGGCAACCGTCCACGCCGCTGACCGAGGAGAGCTGGACCGACGCGGACAACCTCAGCCTGACTCCCTATACCCGCTCGAAGACGATCGCCGAGCGGGCAGCGTGGGACCTCGTCGCCGAGCGGGGCGAGACCGAGAAGCTGGCCGTGGTCAACCCCGGCGCCATCCTTGGGCCGCTGCTGCACGGCGGCCGCTCCTACTCCCTGGAGGCGATCCAGCGGCTGCTTAACGGGATGCCCGGAGTGCCGCGAATCGGCTTCAGCTTCGTCGACGTCCGCGATGTCGCCGACCTTCATCTGAAGGCGATGACGGCGTCGGGGGCCGGCGGCGAGCGCTTCATCGCCGTCGCCCGGTTTCTCTGGATGGCGGAGGTTGCAGCGATCCTTCGCGATCGCCTTGGCGAGGGCGCGGCGAAGGTGCCGAAGCGAACCGTGCCGAACCTGGCCGTCCGCGCGATGGGGCTGTTCGACCCCTCGATCCGCTCAATCACCGGCGACCTGGGCAAGAAGATCGAGCTGTCGAGCGAGAAGGCCAAGGACCGCCTCGGCTGGTCCCCCCGGCCGGTCGAGGAAACGATCGTCGACTGCGCCGAGAGCCTGCTTGCGGCCGAGCGCTCGTAGCCGATCGGCGCTCGAAGTCCCCGGCGACGTCTCGACCCCTTTCCGGTCAGCCCCCTCTTAAGTACAGGCCGGCAAAGCCAATGAGGAGGGTGACGATCATGCCCCCGCCGATTTGGAGAACGCCACGGTGCAGGGCGTCGATGCGCCCGTCGATGCGATCGAACTTGACGTCGACCCGATCGAACTTCGACTCGAACTTCGACTCGATCCGTTCGAGCTTGGCGTCAGCCTCCTCGAAGCGAGCATTCATCTCGGAGCGGAGATCGCGCAACTCGCCGTCGACCCGGTCGAAGCGACGGTCCACTTCGTCGAAGCGACGGTCGGTGTTGCGCGCGAAATCGTCGAGACGCTCGTCTGTCCAGCTGATCCTGCTCATCGATTCCATGATGTCAATCTAATCCGCTCAGCGCAACGTGTTGTCTGCGCAATGTCAAAAAAGCGCAGCAAAGGCGCGTATTTAGGCGACCGACGGCTCGGCGAGCGGAGGATCGGCGCCGGACTGAAGCTCCGCGAAACGGCGCGTGGGCAGGCGGCGGGTCGACCAGAAGGAGACGAGGACGAGGAAGGCTGCGAAGAGGAAGGCTGTCTTCAGCGCCTTCAGCTGCGCGTCCTCGTAGTCGCCGACCAGCGCGTCGACGGTCGCCGGGTCGACCCCTGCCGCGGTTGCCCCGGCCCGGACCTCGTCGGAGGCGACGAAGCTGCCGCCGGCGCTGAGCTTCACCTCGACCTGGCTCTTCACGTCTTGTGAGATGACTGGGTTGGCGGTGATGTTCGACGAGAAGGCGGCAATCAGGCCGGTGATCACGATCGCGCCGAGCAACGCCGTGCCGAGCGATGAGCCGAGCTGCTGGGCGGTGTTCTGCAGGCCGCCTGCCTCGCTGCGGTCGCTGTCCCCCACCGAGGACTGGACCACATTGCCGAGCTGGGAGACGACCAGCCCCATTCCCACGCCGAGGACCCCCATCGCGACCAGGAACGAGGTGTTGTCGAGCTGCGGCTCGATCGTGTCCAGCAGCAGCAGGGTCGCGACGAAGACGATCGCCAGCCCGGTGCGCACCAGGGGCCTGGGGGCAAAGCGCGAAGAAAGGGCCGAGCCGGCAATCGCCGCCAGGAACAGGCCGGCTGAGGCAGGCAGCATCCGCACACCTGTCTCGAGCGCGTCGAGTCCCTGCACGACCTGCAGGAAGAGCGGGATCGTGAAGAAGATCCCCATCAGGATCAGGTTCTGGGCGAGCAGCATCGCGACGCCACCTCGCAGGGACGGGATGCCGAGCAGCTTGAGGTGGACGAGCGGCGGCTCCCCTCGCTCCTCGCGGCGGCGCTCCCATGCACAGAAGGCAGCGAGGACCAGAGCGCCGGCGGCGATCACGAACGGCGTCAATGAGAAGCCGAACGGCTCGATCGGCGAGTTGCTCGGCGCCAACCAGCCCCAGTTGCTCGCCTGCAGGACGCCGAAGACCACGAGCGCCAAGCCCCCGGCGGAAAGCATGCTGCCGACCCAGTCGAGGCGGGGCGCGCTCTCGGACCGCGAGGGCTCACGGATCAGCCGCGTGCCGATCAGGATGCCAATCGCCACCACCACCTCGCCGGCAAAGACCAGGCGCCAGGTGAAGTCGGTGGTGACCCAGCCGCCGAGGATCGGCCCGACGGCGATCCCGGCGCCGGCCACGCCGCCGAGCACCCCGTAGGCGATCGCTCGATCGGGTCCCTTATAGCTGGAAGCGACGAGGGCGACGAGGGCGGGCAGAACCAGCGCCGCGCCGATCCCCTCCAGGACCGACCAGCCGAGCGTCAGCGCCGGCACGCTCCAGGAGGCCGCCGTCAGCGCCGATCCCACGCCGTAGATGCAGAGGCCGATCGCGAAGGCGCGCTTCCGCCCCCAGAGGTCGCCCAGCTTGCCGCCGGTCAGCATCAGGCCGGCCATCACCAGCGCGTAGAGTGCGATCACGGTCTGAATCGTGGTGACCGTGGTGTCGAAGTCCTCGACCAGCTGAGAGATCGCCACGTTCATCACGGCCTGATCGAGCACCATCAGGAACTGCGCAGTCCCGAGAACCCCGAGCACACCCCACTTCGCCATGCGGCGAGCGTACACCCGCCTCCGGCCCCGAAAAGACCGCGACGGCAGTACGCTGTCGCTCATGCAAGCTTTCCGGCGTCTTTGGTGGGGAGCCGCACCGGCGGGGCTTCTGTGCGTGTCGGCTCTCATCCTCCCCTCGTCCGGGTTGGCGCAGACCGACAGCGCCAAATTCGAGACCGGCTCCTATGTCGGAAAGACGAGACAGGGACTGCCGATCGCACTCACCGTAAGCCGCACCGCCGTCCTCTCTCTCGAGTTCCGCTGGCGCGCCAAGTGCGCCGACGGCCGAGTCCACGTCAACACGATCTCCCTCGGATCGGGACGGATAAATCACGGCTCGTTCTCCTTGGGCGGCACTCTCAACACCGGTGGGAAGGCTCACGTCCAGGGTAAGTTGAGGGGGAAACACGCTTGGGGGCGACTCTCCCGATGGAAGTCGAGTGCGTTCGGTACGAATTGCGTAGCCAGGGGGATCAGATGGCGCGCCCATCTATCGAGCGACAGCCCCGGCGATCCCACCGGCCCGAGCACGACCTACACGGGAGCTACCAGCCAGGGCCTGCCCATCTTCTTCACCGCGAGCGCAACGGAGATCCTGTCGCTCCGCTTTGGCTGGAGCGCCGACTGCGCCGACGGCCAAACCCATGCCAACACGATCTCGGCCGGCAGCGGTCCGATCTACAACGACGTGTTCGCTCTGGGGGGCGTCCTCGACACCGGCGGGCACTTCCAGGTGGACGGCACGATCACGGGGGCGACCGCGTCGGGCACGCTCTCCCGTGGCGGGGCCAGCGCGTTCGGCACCTTTGACTGCAACATCAGCGGCGTCACCTGGCAAGCGCAAGCCGTGGGATAGGACAACGCCGGGAGTTGAAGTGGACACCAAGGTCCTCAGCAAGTCCCAGTACGAAAAGGAGATGGCGAGACTGCAGGTCGAGTTGGTCCGGCTGCAGGAGTGGATCGTCCATGAGGGCGCCAAAGTGGTCGTCATCTTCGAGGGCCGCGACACCGCAGGAAAGGGAGGTGTGATCCGCCGCATCGGCGAGCGGACGAACCCGCGCATCATCCGCACCGTCGCCCTCGGCAAGCCCACCGACCGTGAGCGCACACAGTGGTACTTCCAGCGCTACGTCGCCCACCTCCCCGCCGCCGGAGAGATGATCCTCTTCGACCGCAGTTGGTACAACCGCGCCGGAGTCGAGCGGGTGATGGGCTTCTGCACCAACGACGAGTACGAAGAGTTCATGCGGACCTGCCCCCGCTTCGAGCGGATCATCCAGCGCTCCGGGATCGTCTTGCTGAAGTACTGGCTGTCAGTGAGCGACGAGGAGCAGGAGCGGCGCTTCAAGGCCCGCCTCAAGGATCCGGCCAAGCGCTGGAAGCTCAGCCCTGTCGACGTCGAGGCGCGCGCCCGCTGGGTCGACTACGCCGAAGCCAAGGACGAGATGTTCGCCTACACCGACACCAAGGACTCACCCTGGTTCGTGGTCGAGGCCGACGACAAGCGCACTGCCCGCCTGAACCTGATCAGCCACCTGCTCGACCAGATCCCCTACGAACGGGTCGACCACGAGAAGATCGAGCTCCCAGAGCGCCAGGAGCGCGCCTACGTCCGCCCTCCCGCCGAGTCGCAGACATACGTCCCAGAGCGCTACCGGGTGGAGTGAACAGCGATTCAGAGCTGCGTGGCAATCAAACCGATCAACGCGGCAATCATGACCACCGCCGCCTGGAACATCATGCGCTGAAGGCCGTCGAAGCGTTCGCTGATCATGTCGAAGCGGGCGTCGATATGACGGCCCAGATCATCGATCCGCTTGTCGATTCGATCGACCTTGTGGTTGAGGTCGTCGAGACGGCTGTCGGTCCAACTCTCCCTGCTCATCGCCTCCATGGTGCCATGCTACGGGACAGCATGCAACGTGTTGTCTACAGATGAAAAGGGTTTGCGACATCTTTGGAGAGATGCCGTCATCCGAGTTCTGAGTCGGTCTGGGGCGATTGTTAATTCGGTACTGGATCGTCCACAGATAGCCTCAGGGGTGTACAATCTCGTTTACCTAAACACTGTTGTCTGGGTAAGGAGCCTCATGTCCCCCACCGCATCTCCCAACGGCAATGGCATCCGATCGCAGCGCTCGGCCGACGACCTCGGTGGGCTGATCGCCCAGGAGCGGCTGCCCAGCGGCCGCGCGGATCTGCCCGAGCCGCTGATCCCCAAGTCCCAGCGCGAGCGGATCCTGATGGCGATGGCCGACAGCTGCGCGACAAAGGGCTACGGGGCGACGACGATCGGCGACATCGTCGAGCCGGCGGGCGTCTCCCGTGCCACCTTCTATGAGCTGTTCCGCGACAAGGAGGACTGTTTCCACGCCGCGATGGAGCTGTCGCTGGCCGACGCGATGGGGCGGATCGTCGCCGTCTACTCTCCCGACAAGCCGTGGGCGGCGACGGTACGCGACGTCGCCGCCGCCTTCCTCGACCTGCTGGCGAGCCGTCCGGCCTTCGCCCGAATGGCCCTGGTCGAGGCGCCGGCCAGCGGCGATCGCGGCTATGAGCTGTACGCGTCGGGCAAGCGGGTGCTGCAGGCGCTGCTGGACCGCGGCCGCGATGACCCGATGGAGGAGCAGGGCATTCCGACCAGCGCCGGGCGGGCAGCCCTCGCCGCGGCCGAGTCTTTGATCGTCGGGCAGATCCTGGCCGGCAACGCCGAACGACTGCGGGAGCTGCTCCCGGACGTCGTCTACATCACCACCGTGCCCTACCTCGGACAGGACGAGGCGCTGCGCCAGTCCCGAGAAGCCGAGAAGGCACTGCGAGCGGAGGGCTAGAGAGCTTGGCGGGGGCCAGGGAGGTCAGGGGAAAGCGGGGGTGGCGGCCACCGCGGGGTCGCCATGGGCTGCCGGCCGAGGTGATCGCCCGCTCCCAACGCGAGCGGGCGCTGGCGGCAGCGATCGCGGTGGTCGGGGAGAAGGGTTTCGCGGCTACGACTGTCGCCGACCTGACTCGCGAGGCCGGCATCAGCCGCACGACCTTCTATGAGATGTTCGACGACAAGGAGGCCTGCTTCCTGGCTGCCTATGACGACGCGGTCGACCGCCTGGTGCGGGCGGTCAGTGCCGCCTACGACGCGGCCGAAGGGCCGTGGCCGGAGCGTGCGCGCGCCGGGCTGGCGGCGATGCTGGCCGCCCTGGCCGCCGATCCCGAGCCTGCGCGCATGGCCCTGGTCGACGTCGGCGCGGCGGGGCCGGCGGCGCAGCGGCGCTACCGGGCGGCAGTGCAGCGGCTGACGCCGCTCTTCGACGAAGGGCGCGACTTCGCCCCCGGGGGCCGCGACCTGCCGGCCAATACCTCGCGGATGGCGATCGGCGGGGTGGCGGGCCTGATAGCTGACGAGCTGCTCGAGGGGCGAGCGAAGGAGCTGCCGAAGCTGCTGCCCGACGTGCTGTTCGCGACCTTGACTCCATATATAGGGCCTCAGGCGGCAGCCGAAGAGGTTGCGCGTATCTCTGGGGCCACGCCGGAGATGGAGGCCTAAGACATCGGACAGGGACCTCGTTTCAAGTTGAGAAACGTCGATGTACACCAGAAACGCGTAATTTAGGCACACAGGCGTTCAAAAGCCCCCTACACTGGGTCCGTACCCAAATGGACTCCCGCCGTGAACGTCTCCTCCAAGCAATGGTTCGCGTCGTCGGCGAGAAGGGTTACAAGGCAACTTCCGTGGCGGATGTGATCGCGGCGGCAGACACCTCCCGGTCAACCTTCTATAAGTACTTCGACGACAAGCACGACTGCTTCCTCGCCGCCTACGACATGGTGGCCGAGCAGGTGATCGGTCAAGTGATCGCCAACTGCGACGGCGCTCAGCCGTGGCTGGCGCGGATGGAGGGAGGCCTGGCGACGATTGTCGAGCTCTTTGCGCTGGATCCCGCCCTGGCGCGAATGGCGATCGTGGAGGTGGCCTCGGTGGGCGCCGACGCGCGCCGGCGCCACTGGGAGGCGATCGCCAGATTCGCCGAGTTTCTCGATGACGGGCGGGAATTGGCCGACGGCCGTCCACTGCCCGAGAGCACCTCGATGATGTCGGCGGGAGCGGTCTCGGGCCTGATCTTCGACGAGCTGATGGCCGGGCGGGCAGCGAGACTGCCGACGCTGATGCCCGAGTTGCTCTTCGCGATGCTCGTCCCCTACATCGGACCCCGAGCCGCCGCTGAAGAGATGCGCCGCGTGGCGACAACGGCGTCGGCGGGCTGAGCGGCGAGCTTCAGAGCTGGGTGGCGATCAGACCGATCATTGCGGCGATCAAGCCGCCTCCGACCTGAATCATCGTGCGCTGGAGGGCGTCGATCCGAGTGTGAACGAGACGAAGGTCATCGTCGACTCGATCGAAGCCGTTGTCCATGCGACGTCCGAGATCGTCGACCTTGTGGTTGAGGTCGTCGAGGCGCTCGTCAGTCCAGCTGGATCTGCTCATCGACTCCATGGTCCCAGGCTAGCGGGAGAAATGTCAGGAGTGGCGCGCGAGAGCGTGACTTTTTGCAGCGGCGTCGGTGTCGAGATAGGGCGCGAGCAGGTACTCGGTCAGCTGGGGGACGAGGCGGGGAAGAATTGCCGTGGCGCCGCTGAGGATGTTGGCGCCGACCACCGCGGCGACGTTTTCGACCAGGGTCAGCTCGGTCGCCTCGGGCAGAGCGGCAGCCCTGGGGCGACCATCCCGCCCGGCACGCAGGAGCGCCGCAGCGCGCTCCGCGTCGGCGCGCTGGCGAGCGACCATCTCCTCGCCGGCGGCACGGGCCTCGAGCGTGAAGAGGCGGGCCCGATCGGGGTCCGCGGCGAGGAACTCCGCCACGGCGCGCACGGCGGTCGTGACCCGACCGGGCCAATCGGCGCCACCCACAGCCCCCTCTCCCCCGACCCGCCACAGCTCCTCCGAAGCGGCGTCGTAAGCGGCGAGCAGGCACTCCTCCCTGCTCGCGAAATACTCGTAGAAGGTCTTGCGCGAGACGCCGGCGATCTCGATCACATGCTCGACCGTCAGCCTGGCGAACCCGTACTCCGCCAGCCCCTTTGCCATCCCCGCCAGCAGCCGCCGCCGCTGGCTCTCGACAACCTCCTCACGCGAGATCCTGTGCCGACCCCGCGGAAGCTGCCCCAGCTCTGTTCTTTGAACTCCCTCGTACATATCTACGCTAGAGCATAGACATTAATGTTTATTCAGTCAAGGTCCGTCACTTCAGTGGATCGTCCAACCTCCCCCACCCCCTCAGCCCAATCCCACTCCCCCCCACACAGCTCCCCCGCTCTCGCCGCCGGCACGTAGACCAACCGCGGATCATCATTGGGCCTGGCGATCAGCAGCGGTCCAATCGGCCCAGCCGAACCGGCGCTGCCGGGGTGGAGGTCCGGACCGCCGATCTTGACCTCGATCGCGTGGGCGCCCGCGCGCAGGCCCGCTGCGCCGAGGCGGATGTAGGGGCCGACGGTGTTGA
>DASVDE010000011.1:0-23572 GCA_036381235.1 Solirubrobacterales bacterium
GCTTTCGTCAACAGCGCCGCGGATGACTACCGGCTGGTTGCCGGTAGCGCCTGTGCCGCGATCGTGCCCGGATACTCAAACGTGCCCGGTCCGCAGCTGAGCGCGACTGCGCCTGAGCCCGTGCCGGAGCCGGCACCGGAGCTCGCTCCCGAACCGGATCCGGCGCCCGTCCCAGATCCAGCCCCCGCGCCTGAGACTGCCCCCGCTCCCGCTCCCGCGCCCGCGCCTGAGCCTGTCCCCGAGCCAGCTCCCGCGCCCGAGCCAGCTCCCGCGCCTGAGCCTGCCCCCGCTCCCTCGTCAGAGTCGACGGCCCCAGCGCCCACCGCTCCAGAGCAGACGACAACGTCGAAGCCCTCGAAGCGACACGGCAAGTTCAAGCGCAGCGGTCGGTTCCGAAGGAACGCCCGCTTGGCTGCCCTACGACACTCTCGTTGAGCCTCGGCCGGCCTCACTGAGCAACCGGTCGTAGAGTTCTCCGACGCGCTGGACCGCGCGCTCCATGGTGAAGTCCCCCATCCGCTCGGCCGCAGCTTCGGCGAGGCCGCGGCGAAGCTCGTCGTCATCGACCAAGCGGCCGAGCGCTTCCGCAAGCGCGGCTGGATCGCGAGGCGGTACGAGCACGCCGGTGCGTCCATTGTCAACCGCATCTCGCAACCCGCCAACGTCGGTCGCGACCAGAGGAACCCTATGAGCCATGCACTCGAAGACGAAGAGGGGAAGCCCTTCGAAGTCTGAGCTCATCGCCGCTATATCGAAAGCCTCAAGCACAGTGTCGATGTCGGTTCGCTGCCCCGGAAAGTGCACTCTCTCGAGCACACCGGCCGACTGCGCAGCCATCTCCAGCTTCCCACGGCACTCCCCGTCGCCGACGATCACCAACCGACAGCTCGGATGACTGCCGGCGAGCTCGGCAAACGCCTCGATGAGCACGGTCAGCGCCTTCTGGGGCCGCAGGCGAGCGACCGTTCCGATCACCGGCACCCCATCGGGGATACCCAGCTCTGCCCGCAGATCACCGCCACCGCCACTCGGACGCGGAATAAACGCCGTGGGGATGACCGTGACCTTCTCGGCGGGTACATGCTCGATTTCGATCATTCGCTTGCGATCGGCGCTGGACACCGCGACGAAGCGCGTCGCCAGGCGCCCGATCACTCGCCCATCGAGGAACTTGCGGAGGGGGTTGCCCTCGTAGGACCAGGTGTGCTCGTGCGCGATGAGGATCGGAACTCGGCAGAGACGTCCAATCAGAGTGCCCCAGAAATTCGAGCCGAACTTGTGGGCGTGCAGGATGTCGATTCGCTCGCTGCGCAGAAAACGTGCCAACCGCGCCAGCGGTACGAGGTCGAAGCGGCCCGTGCGCTCGAGTGCGAGCAGGCGCAGGTCGGCCGCGTCCAGCTCCTCGCCCAAACTGCCGTCGATGCCGCGTGTGGCGCAAAGGGTTATGTCGTAGCGCTCGCGACTCAGCTCCGCGGCCAGCCGTGCAGCAAGCCGCTCGGCACCTCCAGCTCTGTCGGAGACCTCATCAACCATCATCAGAACTCGTGGTCGGGGAGTGCTCACGCGGGAACAGCTTCCTCCGAGCGATCGTCTGCCGAACGGGAAATCGCGAAAATCGCCGGGCCAAGGGCAAGCAACAGCCAGAGCTGCTTGCTGAACTCCTCGGAGAGAAAGAAGCCCGCAGAGAGAAAGGCCAACTGGGAAACCAAAATCGCTCGAGCGAAAAGCTCCATGCGCTCGTTGCCCATGCGCTTGAACGCGCGGGCGGCGCGGGCGGCGAACGTGACCGACGATCCGACGATTGCCATGAATAGGGCAAAGCCCACAAGGCCCAGCTCGGCCCAGACCTCGATGAAGATGTTGTGGGCAACCTTGGGGGTGTCCACGATGAACTCGGCGCGCTCGATCGCACCCGGTTGCAGTAGGTAGTGAACCGATGAGACCGGGAAGTTGCCCGCGCCGACGCCGCTGGTCGGGTTTGCCTCGATCATCCTCATCCCAACCGTCCAAATGTCTTGACGCCCCGTCCCCCCGTCGAGTTTCGTCACCCGCTCTCGCTGTGCCTCCCCGGCAAACGATGCGATGTAGATAGTCACCCCACCCGCCAGGACGATCAACAGCACGAGTGCACCCTGGCGCCAGCGACCGCCGAACAGCACGGCTGCCATCAACGCCACAGCCAAGGCGACGAGACCGGTCCGCGAAAAGCTGAGCAGAACGCCCGTGGCGCATACACCCATGGCCCCGATGGCGAGCAGCCGCAGGAGCGGCGGGAAATCGCCGGCGAGGAAGGCTGCCGCAAACACGATTCCCGTCACCAAAACCGCCGCAAGCTCGTTTGGATCGTTACCGCCGCCCCCCAGGCGCGAGATGTCATCTGCCGATGCCGGATCGGCGGGCGTCAGGAGCCCGAAGGCCGCTGCGACAAGCGAGCCGATCAGGAACGAGGCCGCAACCCAGGTCACAGCCCGCTCGCTGCGCACGGCCGCGAAGACGATCACGAAGAGGGCCAGGTTCAGGCCGTAGCGGATCATCGCCGACATGACCGAGGACGGATCCTCCGCCCACAGCATGCTGGACAGGCCCCAGGCCAAGAAGGCAATGATGAGATAGGTGAGAACCGGGTGGACGCCAAAGTACTCGCCACGACGATCGGCGTGCTCCGCGCGACCCGCCATCCATGAGAGCACCAGCAGGAAACCCGCCACCTTCGCAAAGGTGAGGGCAATTCCCCCAAAGGGCAGCACGTCGAGGAACGAGATCACCGCAAACATGCAGAGCCCAAGCGTGAGATCCGTCAGCACAACCGCAGCAAAGCCGAGGGCCAAGACCGCGACCAGGGCGAGCTTTGGGTCCGCTCCCGCGAGCAAGCCAATGGGAACCGCAGTTGCGAGCAGCACCAGGGTCGGCATTCGGTCTGAAAAAGCGGCCCGGTAGACCACGGCCCTGCTCAATCAGCGGCGCACGGGAGAAGTTTTGCCCGCGTTTGCCTCTGACGACGATGGAGGTAATCCCGCCGCAGAGGACGAGGTGCTGCCGGGCTCGCCGGACGCGAACAGGTCGCGTCTTGCCGACAGGTAGTAGCTCTCCCCCTCGGAGACGCCAACCCCAACCACCGCGAAGCCCGTCGGTCGGATCCCGTGCTGGGCCAGGAGATCGCCGAGTCGCTCGAGCTGAACGAGCCGGCTCGAGCCGAGCCGGACGATGACCACCAAGTCGTCGACCTGCTGCGCCAGAGGAAGGGCATCGATCACCTCGGTAAGCGGCGGTGAGTCGATGATGACGATGTCGGCAAGGCGCTTTGCCTCATCCAACAGCGCGCCGGCGGCCGGCAGCGAGAGAACCTCCGGCAGCCACTCGTCGGTTTTATCGACCAGCAGCAAGCGCAACTGGTCCCCAAATTTGGGAGCCGGAACCAAAGCTCGCTCGAGCGGAACTTCGCCCAGCAGAACTTTTCCAATGCCGGTGCGCGGTTTCGCCCGCAGCACCGGACTCACGGTGGGGCGCCGAAAATCTGCCTCGATCAGGATGACGCGTTGTCCGGCCAGAGCAAACGAGGAGGCGAGGTTGATGGCGGTGGTTGTCTTGCCCTCGGACGGAGAGGGACCGGTTATCAGGATGGACCTACTCCCCGTCCCACCCTCGCGGCGAGCGTTCAGCACGGCTCGCAGGGTCCTATAGGCCTCATACGTCGCCGGCGACAGCTCACTCGGGCCGAGCGCCTTTCGGAACTTCCGGTGAGGGCCGACTTTGAAGTAGCGCGGCCCCAACACCGAGGTCCGGGCTCGGGTCTCGGTCGGGATACGAGCGAGAATCGGCACCTGAAACAGCTCACGCAGCTGTCCTTCGCGGCGCAAGCGGGGATCCAATGCGTTGAGCGCGAATGCGCCGCCAACTCCGAGGAGAAGCCCGCCTAGGAGCGCCGCGATCAGCGTGAGTTTCGGCTTCGGCGACACCGGGGAGCTGGGGGCAGTCGCCCGTGACTCAACCCGCAAGGTCGGATCGGCGCCGGCACGCAACGTCTCCAACTGGGCGATCTGAGCGCTGAGATCGACCCCCGCGGCCGTGGTGGCCCCACCCGCCGTGAGTTGCTCCTCCAAGCGCACGATCAGGTCGTCGAGCTGAGCGTGCAGCTGCTCGGTCCGCACGGTCACCACCGCCTCCGCAAAGCCGTTGGCCAAATCGCGGGCCAGCTCCGGGCTGGACGCCTCCGCGGTGACCGCAACCAGATTGCTCTGAGCGACGGGCTGCGCGCTGACCTGATCGAGCAGCTGATCCGGGCTCTCGCCGGTATTGAGATCGCCAGCCACCCGAGCCGCCACGTCGCGTCCGGTTATGAGCCGAGCGGCGGTCTCGACATCGCGGGTGGGATCTGTCGAGTCATGGATCAGTCCAAGGCCAGGGAGATTGTCCGTGCTGACAGGCGTGACGAGGAGCAGCGCTTCCGCCTCATACACCTTGCTCGCGGTGGCCAGATAGATGCCCGCCACCCCGAGCGTCACCGCCATCACGGCAACGATCAGCCAGACTCGCTCACGGAGGGTCGCCAGGTAGGCACGAACGCCCTCCTCTTGAGAGGGCGGTCGCCGCCATTCCCCGCCTTGAGTCTGCTCTGAGGGGCCACCGACCCCAGAGCCTCTTCCTAGAGACGTCACGGGCCTACTATTGCACGGCCACCGGGCGAGATCGCGGTCGCCGGCCGTCCGGATTAATGATTCTCCCCAGTAAGTCGAGAGACTCTGGACCGCAGCCTCTCCCTCCCACAATCCATGAGCCCCTCAAAAATCGACGTCAGCGTCCTAGTGCCGGTCCTCAACGAAGAGAGGCACGTGAAAGACGCTGTCGCCGCCATGCAGGCGCAGCGCTTCGACGGCTCGATGGAGCTGCTCTTCATCGACGGGCAATCCCGAGATCGAACCCGCCAGATCCTCGAAGAGCTGGCCCGGGAAGATCCCCGCATCCGCGTCTTGGACAACCCCGCGCAGCGCACTCCTCAGGCGCTGAACATCGGCTTGCGAGCCGCTCGCGGCCGCTATGTGGCACGCATGGATGCCCACGCCAATTACCCCCCCGACTACCTTGCCGCAGGCGTGAGCCGGCTGCAGGTCGGCGACGTCGATCATGTGAGCGGCCCCCAGATCGCCCAGGGCGACAACCGCTGGTCGCGACGGATCGCGCTGGCCCTATCCACTCAACTGGGAACGGGAGGATCGGGCTTTCGGCTCGCCACCGACGAGGAGGTCGAGGTTGACAGCGGCTTCACCGGTATCTGGCAGCGCTCCACCCTCGAACGCCATGGAGGCTGGGACGAAGGCTGGCCCCAAAACCAGGACGCTGAGCTGGCGGCCCGCATCCGCAGCGCAGGAGGGAAGCTCGTCTGCATTCCCGAGATGGCCGCCGCCTACGTGCCGCGCGACAGCCTGAAAGCCCTTGCCCGCCAGTACTGGCGCTACGGAATCCACCGGGCGAAG
Organism: Solirubrobacterales bacterium; assembly: GCA_036381235.1. Lineage (GTDB taxonomy): Bacteria > Actinomycetota > Thermoleophilia > Solirubrobacterales > 70-9 > DASVDE01. The sequence goes on from DASVDE010000011.1 coordinate 5,472, forward strand.
ACCTGCCGCCGCCACGCCAACGCGCTTCGATATTCGCATCTGCTGCCCCCCGCCTTGGCCCTGACGGCGCTCGTGGCGACGCTCCCGGGACCGTTCCGGCGGCTGGCGAGGCTCGGAATCGCCGGCTACATAGTCGCGATATTCGCCGTGGCGGCACGCACCACAAAAACTGCCGGGGCCGCCGATGCCGCCGCCCTGCCGATCGTCTTCGCCGTGATGCATCTCTCCTGGGGATGCGGCTTCCTCTGGGGAATGATCCGCTTCGGCCCCCCGCTCGGTGGCCTGGCCCGGTTGATGCGGCCGACGCGCTGAGATGCGGCTCCTCGTCTACACCGACTATTCCTATCGCCGGGACGGAGAGACGATTTACGCCGAGCGGGCGTTCGTCATCTTCCTGGGCGAGCTGGCGCGCAGGGTGGACAAGCTGTGCCTCCTCGGCCGGTTGAGCCCCGAGGCGGGGCGCTTCGAGCGCTCCCACTACGGGGTTGCCGATGAGATTGAGTTCACCCCCCTTCCGCACTACGAGAGCCTCTCCGACCCTCGTGCCGCGTTTGGCGCGGCATTCGCCTCGACGCGGGCGTTTGCGCGCGCCCTCGACGGCGTCGACGCCGTCTGGTTGCTCGGCCCCCACCCCTTCTGTCTGCTCTTCGCCGCAATCGCGGCAGCGAAGCGCCGGCGCGTCTTTCTCGGCGTGCGCCAGGACTTTCCGCAATACGTGCGCATGCGTCACCCGAAACGACGGCTCTTCCATCTCGTCGGCGATGCTCTCGAGCTGGGCTTCCGTTCGATGGCGCGCCTCTTCCCGACGATCGTCGTCGGTGGGCAGCTCGCTCGCAACTACAGGAATGCCCGCGAGCTTCTGCAGATCTCCGTTTCCCTGATCCGCGAGTCCGACCTACCGCAACCGACCGACCTGCCGGAGCGTGACTATGAGGGACAGCTGACCGCAATCAGCGTCGGTCGCTTGGAGGAGGAGAAGAACCCACTCCTGCTGGCCGATGTGGCCGACCGGCTGGGCGAAGGCGACGAGGACTGGAAGCTCATCGTCTGCGGCGAAGGCCCCCTGCGCGACCCCCTCGAGCGAAGGGCCGCGCGTCTCGGTGTCGAAAGCCGGATCGAGTTGCGGGGGTACGTTCCCTTCGATGGGGGATTGCTGGACCTCTACCGGCAGAGCAACGCGTTGCTGCACGTGTCGTGGACCGAAGGGGTGCCGCAGATCCTCTTCGAGGCCTTCGCCACGGGCCTGCCGGTGGTGGCGACCGACGTCGGTGGAGTGGCCAACGCAGCGGGCGACGCCGCCCTGCTGATTCCACCGGGCGATGCCGACGCGGCGGCGGATGCCCTGCGACAGATCGCAAATGACGCCGACCTTAGAAGTCGTCTGACAGGGGCGGGTATGCGACAGGTGAGGGCGCACACCCTCGAGGCGGAGTGCGAGCGCGTCGCCGCCTTTATGCGGGAACGAGCGTCCCGAAGGGCTCGCTAGCCTCATGCGAATGCCGGCGTCCGATTCCACCAAGCCCCCCGTGATCCTGCTCGGCGGCAACGTGACCGCGGTTCCGGTCGCTCGCAGCCTGGGCCGCGCGGGCATTGCCGTGCACGCAATTGGCGCCCCCGGGGATCCGGTCAAGCATTCGCGCTACTGCCGCGGCTACGAGCCGGTAGCCCCAGGGGACACGATGCAGGATCGCTGGCTCGAATGGCTGCTCGAACGCGCGCCGCGCCCGGCGGTCGTGCTGCCCTGCGCCGACGATGGGATCGAGCTGGTTGCCCGCAACCGCGGAATGCTTGCCGAACACGGGCTTCAGTCGGTCGAGGGAGACGACGGCGTGATGCTTGCGATGCTCGACAAGCATCGTACGTATGAGATCGCCGAGCGAGCGGGGGTCGCAACGCCGCGCACGCACACCGTGCGTGCGCGGGCGGACATGGGTGAGGCGCTCGATCCCTTCGAGTACCCATGCGGCCTCAAGCCGATCCATGGCCATGAGTTCGCGCAGCGCTCCGGCATCAAGGCAAAGGTCATCGTCGTCAAGGGCCGCGAGCAGCTGGACTCGACCTTGGAGCGGCTGATCGACCTCGATCTCGCGATGCAGGTGACCGAAATCGTCCCGGGCCCAGACGACAACCTCCTCGGTCACTTCGCCTATATGGATAGCCAAGGAAAGCCGGCTGGGCAGTTCACCAACCGCAAGTTGCGGCAGCATCCGATTCACTTTGGCGTCGGCGCATACATCGTCGCCGAGCGGGCCCCCGACGTTGCGGAGGCGGGCATGCGCTTCCTGCGGGAAGCGGGTCTACGCGGCGTCGCCCATGTGGAGTTCAAGCGCGATGCCAGGGACGGCCAGTTGAAGTTGATCGAGTGCAATCACCGCTTCAACCTGGGGATCGCGCTGCTGTGCAACTCGGGGTTCGACCTGCCGCTGCTGGCCTACAACCGGGTCGTGGGCTTGGCAGGACCGAGCCTCGACTCACCGCGCTACGGCCTGCACCAGTGGCACCCCGTTCCCGACGCGCGGGCGTTTCTCGCCTACCGGCGCGCGGGCGAGTTGACCACGTGGGGGTGGTTGCGCAGCTTGGCGCACCGGCAGTGCTTCTCCCTCTTCGCCCTCGACGACCCGATGCCCAGCCTGATCGATTACCTGAAGGGCCCTGTGAAGATGCTGCGCAGTCGACGCTCACCCACGGCGGGCTAGGCGCGAGGCCAGAGCACAGAACCGCGCAGGCGTCGCATTGGCCGAGAGACCTTGAGCGCAAAGCGACGGTCGTCGTCCTCGTGATAGATCCCGACCCGCGGCCACTCGAGCGAACGCTGGGGAGTCAGTCGAGAGGGCAACGCCGCCGCCGCCTCATAGCCTGCCGCCCCGGCCGCCGCAGCAACTCGGGCGTCGTAATCCCCGTAGGGATAGGCGATCGTCCTGCAGGGACGACCAAGGCGCTGCTCACACACTTCTCGCGAGCCCGTGAGCTCGGCCTCCAAATCGAGCTGGTCGAGCTGGGTCAGGTGGGGATGGGAGCGGGTATGCGATCCGATCTCCCAGCCCCGATCGGCCAGCCCTCCGAGCTGCTGCCATGACATCGGTCGAAGCTCGGAGTCGTATTCGCCCCCGAGCCACCCATCTATCCCCTGCCATTTCATCGCCTGCCCCGGGGCGTCGGGAAAGTCCGTCGGCACGAAGACCGTGGCGGGCAGGCCGAGCCCCTCGAGAATCGGCTGCGCCAGCTCCAGAACGGAGAGATAGGCATCGTCGAAGGTGATCGCCAAGGTCTTCCGCGCAGGCGGCTTCGTCACCGCCTCATGGAAGGTCGCGCCGACGAACCCCTTACGGAGGAGCTTCTGCATCTGTCGCTCGAAGAGGGCCGGCGTAACCGAAAGCGTCGCGGGCCAGCGATCGCTGATCGCGTGGTAGCAGAGGACGAGCGTGTCTTTCGTCTCGGCTATGGGTCCAGCGCGCCTTGAAAGCCTACGGAGCGGCGAGGCCGCCGCTGCCATTGGTGGTCGTCCCCGTGCCTGTGGTTTCGGTCGTGGTCGTCGGCGGGGTGGTTGTCGTTGTGGTCGGCTGCGTCTCCGTCGTCTCCGTCGTCGCAGACGTAGTCGTGGGGGTTGTCGCAGTGGACGAAATCGACGTCTCCGCCGCGGTGGAAGATTCAGACCCTCCATCGTCGCCGGCGATGACGACGATCGCAATGACCAGACCCACGATCACCGCCACGAGGCCTGCAATGAGAAGTCGGGCATTGCCGCGTGGGTGACGGCCGTTGTCTCCGGAGCCCATGATGCGCGTCGGGTCTTCGTTCACCTATGCCTCCGGTCCGAATACAGCCTCGATGATAGGCGTCGCTTCGTCGCGAGAGATCTCTCTTTCCAAGCACGCCTGGACCTTTTCCCTCGCGGTCCCCGCCATCGCCATCTGTGTCGCCAGGAGTCGGGCGGCATCCAAGCTGGTGGCGTCTACTCTGCGAGCGTCTCCATCCCGTTCCGGTCCCGAGGTGAAACTCTCCCCCTCCGGGCCCGAGACCGCCTTTACCTCACGGAGCCTCCCCCGGAAGGAGGTGTCACTCACCCGCACTCCCGACGAGTCCTCTTGGGATGTCGAATCGATTGCTTCGGCGAGCCCGGCGCGAATCTCCCCGAGCACGTCGATCAACCCGTTCATCTCCTCCCGCAGACGGACCGCACACCCGTCCAGCGCCTCAATCAACGAGTCGACCTCCCCGGCTCGCGCCCGCGCATCCTCATCTGCCCGTCTCTTCGCCTCGCCCACATAGCGTCGTGCTTCATCCTCGGCCTCGACGATGATCTTCTCCGCCGCCTGCTCAACGGCTTCGACGATCATCGCCGCCCGGTCGGCAGGACTCGAGATCTTCGACGGAGGCGTAGCCGCCTTCGACTCGCGCTCGTGCTCTCGAGCGCCTCTTGTCAGCCGCTTTTTCAGGTCGTGTATTCGCGCCTGGCCGTGAAACGACGCAGGACGAAGCCGATCGAGGTCAGTGCAAGGGCAACAGCGGCAAGGGCGATCAGATCGAAGCCGGTAAAGGGCAGCCCCCCGCCGATCCCCCCTTGGGAGCCCTGGGCAGGAGCAGCGCTTGGCGGCGCAGCGTTCACGGCGGCGTTGCCCGCCCCACCCCCCGCGTTCGCCTGGTGGACCGGGTTGTCGTATTGGGCGTTGACCGGATCGGTGCCCGCGGCCAAACCGAGCGCAGGCATCGCAGCGAAGCCCAGAAGACAAAGGGTGGTGCCCACGACCGAGACGGCAAGGCGGGCACGTACGCGACGACTGTGAGTTGAGCCAACTCTCTTCATGAATGGCGGGCCGATGCAGTATGAATTTGCAGCGGCGCTTTCAGTGTGACAGAGGCACCACCACCCCGCAACGGCGTCCCCCCGTCATGCATATGAGCTTGCGCTTGAGCTCGGCCTTCCTCAGCGCTGTCCGGACTCATTCGACTGCAGCGCCCTCTGAAGACCGATCGTGAAGGGATCTCGAGGGTTGAGACGATGGGCAACGGCGAGCTCGCGCAGCGCTCGTTGCGGAGCATCGCTTCGGTGCAGTTTCCCCAGGAAGTAGTAACTGGCGTAGTTCTGTGGCTCTCGAGACCGCGCTTCCTCAAAAGCGTTCTCGGCCAAGGCCCGGTCTCCGAGACGAGCCGCGATGACCCCCTTGACCAACAGTGGCTCGGGGTCGAATGGATTGAGATCCGCCGCACGGTTCAGATCGGCAAGGGCCCGCGCCGGATCGACAGCCGCCTCGGTGGTGCCCTCTTCTCCAAAGCGCTCGGCCAAGTAAAAGGGAGTAGCAACAATTACCGCTCCCACCAGAGCGGCTATGACAGCCATGCGAGGCCAGCGCCGCTCGTCGACGTCGACGGTTCGCAAAGCCGGCGACGCGATTGCGCCCGCCAAGAAAATCGCAATGGCGGTCACCGCAGGGTAATTCCAAAACCAGTCATAGGAAGCCTGGACGAACCAGTAGGCACAGGCAGCCCCGCCGCCTGCCACCAGCTCGGCGCCAACCCGCCCCTGGCGACGACTGCGGATTGCGGCCAACACGCAGGCGCCGACAAAGACTGCGAACAGAGCCAAGCCCACCACCCCAAGCTCGGAGAACATGAGCATTTCGACACTGTGGGGATCGCGAGGGGTTTCGTGGCTCTCCCTGTCCTGCAGATAGGCAAGCTGGAAAGCCCCCGCTCCCGCGCCAAACGGGTTGTCTGCCCCCTCGGCAAGGGCCACGCGCCAGATGTCACCGCGGTTGGAGCCCGCGTTCAAACCAAAGCGGGTGCTGCTGGAGGAGAAGCTCGGGGTCCCCTGGTGGGCAAATTCGTCCCAGCGCTTCTCGAAGAATTGGCCAACACCGCCGTTTGCCGAGAACACGGCAACCAAGCCGACCGTCACCGCGGCGATCGCCACAATCAAGAGCGCCCCTGAAATGCCTCGCGACTGTCTGGGACTGAGCTGGACGCGCGGTTCGAGCAAGCCCAGCACCAGTAACGCCAGAAGGAGGGAGCCGAGGCATGCGAGGGCGATGTCGCCTCCGACCGAGTGGAGGATCGGCAGCACCCCGGGATTCGCGTCTCCGTACTGAAACACCCGAAGCAACTCGGGCAGCAACACAATCACGGGTAGCACCGCTATTGCGATGTGCACTACCACTCGCAGGCGGCTCGGAGAAATCGCGAGCAAAAGGATGACGGCGACGATCACAGCCGGGAGCGAACCGCGGCTCTGCGCGAGAACCGCCAAACAGAGCAGGAGCGTCACCCCGGCGATCAGCGGCGCACGTAGGGCCCAGTGGGCGCGCGAGGAAGAGGCGAAAGAGAGAAGCGGCAGGGTGCAGAGCAAGAAGAACGCCGCATTGGCATTGCGATAGCCAATCGGGAATCGCAGTGTCGCATCGCCGTGCAGATAGAGCAAATAGTCAGACCCGGTGGAGATTGCGATCACCGTCGCCACTCCCACCACGACGCCGGCGAGTCCGACGATCAGCAAGACGAGCCGCATCTCCTTGCCGAGCAACACCACGCTCCACGCTCCCAGCACGAGGAGAACCGCGTAGGCGACGATTTGAAACACGTCGGGGGGCGCTGCCGCGCGAACCGGCGTCCAGGCAAGCGATATCGCCGTCAGGACCCCGAGCAAGAGCAGCGAGCCCAGGGCAACCGCCAAGGGCCCCTCGACTCTCGGCCGTCGCTGCACTCCGACCAGGAAAGCGATCAGAAGGCCGCAAAGAACGGCCCCGCCGGGATAGAAGACCCGGCCGAAGTACCCGCCTTGCTTCCAGCCCATCCACACCAAGACCGCCGTGACCGCCGTGACCATGACGATGCCGGCCACGCGCATGGTGCGCTCGGCGCTCATCCGCGAACGGTCCGCTCCGACGCGCAAAGCAGGTCGGAAAGCACGGAGACCGCGGCCTCGCAGTCATCCGAGGAGATCGTCAGCGGAGGAAGCATGCGGATCGTGCCAGGCGCGGGGACATTGACGACCAGGCCGTGCGCGAGGAGCTCCGCGCCCAGCGCTGCTGCGTCGATCCCGTCCTCGAGCCCAAGCCCCAGCATCAAGCCCCGGCCGCGAACTTCCCGAACCCCTTCGAGGGCGAGAAAACCCTCCCTCAACTTGGCGCCAAGCTCACGCACGTTTCTGAGCAGGGTGGGGTCGTCGACGATGTCGAGCACGGCAAGGGCGGCCGCCGTGACGAGCGGCCCACCGGCAAAGGTCGAGCCGTGGTCGCCCGGCTCGAGGACCTCGCCGACATCGGGCGTAGTCACGCAGGCTCCGATCGGTAAGCCGCCTCCGAGCGCCTTGGCGGTGGTCAGCACGTCGGGCCGGATCGGGGTCTGCTCGTAAGCCCAAAGGGATCCCGTCCGGCCCATCCCCGTCTGGATCTCGTCGAGGATCAGCAGCGCCCCCGCCTCGTCACACGCCTCGCGCGCGGCCAGCAGCGCCTCGTCGCTCACCGGATGGATGCCGCTCTCACCCTGGATCGGCTCGATCAGAACCGCGGCGGTGCTCTCCCCGACCGCCGCGCGCAGGGCGTCGGCATCGTTGAGGGGCACCGAGCGAAAGCCGGAGAGCATCGGTCCCAGGGCCTCGTTCTCGGCCAGGTTGGGCGTCGCCGCGAGCGCGCCGTAGGTGCGCCCGTGGAAGTCGCTCTCGAAGCTGACTATCTCCGGCGCCTCGATCCCGCGCCGATGGGCATGCTTGCGGGCGATCTTGATCGCGCACTCATTCGCCTCGGTGCCCGAATTGGCGAAGAAGACCCGCCCATCCAGGCTTGACCTCGCCAGCCGCTCCGCCAGCCGCACCATCGGCTCGGTGTAGAAGAGGTTGGAGGTGTGCATCAGCCGCCCGGCCTGCTCACGCACCGCCTCGACCACGGTCGGGTGGCAATGGCCGACGGAGCAGACCGAGATCCCCGCCAGGAAGTCGAGGTACTCCTTGCCCTCGGAGTCCCACAGCCTCGCTCCCTCTCCACGCACGAACTCGACCGGCGCTCGACGGTAGGTCCGCATCAGATAGCGCTCGTCGAGCGCCTGCACATCCACGAGGCTCACGGCGTCACCATCGTGCCGATACCGGCATCGGTGAACAGCTCCAGCAGCAGGCTGTGGGGCTTGCGACCGTCGATGATGTGCGCCGACTGGGACCCGCCGCGAATCGCGTCCACGCAGGCCTGGAGCTTGGGGCGCATGCCGCCGTCTATCTTCGGCAGCCCTTCGACGACCTCACTCACCGTCGCGCGACTGATCAGCGAACCCTGATCATCGGCGTCGCCGAGCCAGCCCTCGACGTCGGTGAGGAAGACCGCCTTATAGGCGCCCAGCGCCGCGGCGACCTTTCCGGCCGCCTCGTCGGCATTGACGTTGTACGGGTTCCCCTCGCGATCGGAAGCCGAGGAGGCGATCACCGGGATGTAGTCGGCCGCTATGTGATTGAGGACGTCGACGTCGACCCGCTCGATCGAGCCGACGAAGCCGACCTGCTCGGCGTTGGGAACCGGCGCCACCTCGAACAGCGAGCCGTCCTGGCCGGAGAGGCCGACCGCGGGCTGCCCGTGGCGGTTGAGTCTCTGCACGATGTCGGAGTTGAGCTTGCCGAGCAGGACCATGCGCGCCACCTCGACCGTCTCGGCATCGGAGACGCGCAGCCCCTCGTGGAACTTGACCTCGAGGCCGAGCCGTTCCATGTATTTGGTGATCTCCGGACCGCCGCCGTGGACGATCACCGGGTTGAGGCCGACGTACTTGAGCAGGACCACATCGGTGGCGAAGGCCTCGCGCAGCTCCTCCTCCCGCATCGCGGCGCCGCCGTACTTGATCACGACGGTGCGGCCGTGGAACTCCCTGATGTAGGGAAGCGCCTCGAGAAGTGTGTCGACATTGGTGCTCACGGCTCGCTCCTCACGTGGTGTACTCGGCGTTGATCCGAACGTACTCGTAGCCCAGGTCAGAGAAGAAGACGTGGGCGGCGCCCTCGCCGCGGCCCAGCCTCACCGATAGCTCCGCCTCCGGCTCCTCGCCGGCGAACTCCTCGGCATCGATCTCCTCGAGCCCCAGCTCGGCCAGCTCTTCGCCCGCCAGCGCCATGCCGGCTGCCTGCGCGATCCGGCCCCAGTTCGGGTCTTTTCCGAAGAGCGCAGTCTTGACCAGAGGAGAGTTGGCGATGGCCCGAGCGGCGCGCTCCGCCTCTTCGACGCTCGCCGCCTCGAGCACGCGGGCGCAGCCGACCCGCGTCGCGCCCTCACCGTCGGCGACGATCAGCAGCGCCAGCTGCAACAGCACCGCGTCCAGCAGACCCTCCGGAAGCGCCTGGCCCGACTCGCCGCTCGCCTGCAGGAGAACCATGTCGTTGGTGCTCATCTGCCCGTCGACGGTGATCCGCTCGAAGGAGCCGTCGACGGCTGTGCGCAGGGCGGCGTCGGCGCCCTCGACCACAGCGTCGGTCTGCACGAAGCAGAGCATCGTCGCGAAGCCGGGCTCGATCATCCCCGCCCCCTTCGCCTGCGCGGAGAGGGTGACGCCATCGCAGCGCACTGTGCAGCGCTTCGGGAAGGCATCCGTGGTCATGATCGCCGTCGCGAACTCCTCGCCGCCATCGGGGCGCACCACGGACGCGGCCCGCCTGGTGCCGTCGAGGACCTTGTCCATAGGCAACGCCTCGCCGATTTTCCCCGTCGCCGCGATCGCGACCAGGGACGGGTCCAGATTCAGCGCCTCGGCGGCCGCGGCCTGGATCGAGACAGCGTCGCGCATCCCCTGCTCGCCGGTGGCCGCGTTGGCGTTGCCCGACTTGACCGCGGCGGCCCTGATCCGGCTGAAATCGCAGCTTTGCCGGCAGAGCCGCACCGGCGCGGCGGCGGCGGCGTTGCGGGTCAGCAGCAGCGCCGAATCGCAGCGCTCCGAGGTGGCGACGACGACGGCCGCGTCGGTATTGCCGCTGGGCTTCAAGCCGCAGGCGACCGCGCCGGCGGCAAACCCCGGCGCCAGCTGCGCGGGGTCCAGCTCCTCTACCCCCTCGGGGGGCGCCACCCAGCGCGAGTTGAAGAACGAGCTGCTCACGTCAGCCCCTCACCCTCATCCAGCCCCAGCATCAGGTTGAGGTTCTGGACAGCCTGGCCGGACGCGCCCTTCCAGAGGTTGTCGATCGCGGAGAAGGCGAGCACCCTCCCCCGCTCCTCGACGGTGACGTAGACGTGGCACTCGTTGGTGTCGCGCACGTCGCGAAGGCCGGGTGGGCCCTCGACCGCGTGGACGAACAGCTCCTCTGCGTAGCGGTCCGCATAGAGAGCCTGGACCTCGTCCTTTGAGATCGGCTCGGTCAGCTGTACGTAACAACTCGTGAGCTCGCCCTGGTCCAGGGGCAGCAGATGCGGGACGAAGGTGACCGTGGCGGCACTTCCAAGCGCCGCCAGCTCCTGCTCGATCTCCGGCCGGTGACGGTGCCCCTCGGTCTTGTAGGCGAAGGCGTTCTCGTCCATCGTCACGTAGTGCATCGCGTCCCCCCCACCCCGGCCGGCGCCGGAGACTCCCTGCTTTGCGTCGATCACGGCGTCTGCGATCAGGCCCTTCTCGGCCAGCGGCGCCAGGGCGAGGACGCTCGCGGTCGGGTAGCAGCCCGGAGTGGCGACCAGCTCTGCCCCGCGCAGCTCGTCCCGGTATAGCTCGGTGAGTCCGTAGACGGCGCCCTCGAGCAGCTCCGGGGCACCGTGCTCGCCGTACCAGCGCTCGTATGTGGGCAGATCGCGCAATCTGAAGTCGGCGGAGAGGTCGACGACGAGCGCCCCGAGGCCGCGCAGCGCGGCGACCGTCGGCGCCGAGGCGCCGTGCGGGTAGGCGACGATCGCGGCGTCGACTCCCTCAACCTCGTCGAGGTCCAGCTCGGTCAGTTCCAGCGGCACCCGGTAGCGCGGGTAGAGCCGGTCGAGCCGGGTGCCCGCGTCGCTGCGCGAGGTGACCGCGACCAGCTCCAGCCTGGGATGGCGCCAGACGAGCTGGGCGGCGAGGGCGCCGGTGAACCCGGAGGCGCCGGCGACCAGCACCTTCGCAGCGGGCTCGCCCTCGAGCGGTTGCTTGCCTACCTCAGGCACGAAGCGTCCCCCCGATCTTCTCCAGCTCCGACTCGATCGAGGCCCGCAGCCCGGCGACCTCCTCGTCGGTGAGGGTGCGGTCGGCAGCGCGGAACTCGAGCCGCAGCGCCAGGCTCTTGCTTCCCTCTCCCAGCTGCTCGCCTTCGTAGAGGTCGAAGATCCGGGCCTCGCGGAGCAGCTCGCCGCCACCGGCCCGCACGGCGGCGCTCACCGCGGCGGCGGAAACCTCAGCAGGCACGACAACGGCCAGGTCCTGGTAAACGGCCGGGAAGGTGGTCACATCCTCATAGCCCTCCTCGCCGGCCGTCGCGGCGCCGACGAGGGCCCCAAGCTCGACCTCGAAGGCAACCGCGGACTCGAGATCCCAGCTGCGGCAGGTCAGCGGATGGACCTCGCCGATCCAGCCGGCAGCGACGCCGTCGATGAGCGCCCGGGCCGAGCGCCCAGGGTGAAGGAAGGGCTCGGGGGTCTGATCGAAGGCCAGGGAGACGCCGAGCTGTCCCGCCAGGGCCTCCAGCACACCCTTAAGCGCATAGAAATCGGCCTCCTGCGCATCGCCCTTCCAGGACCCGGAGGCCAGCGGCCCGGCAGCGAGGGCACCGAGGCGATGCGGCTCTGCCACAGGGGCCTCTCGCTCGCCTGGAAAACGACCGGACAGAGGCCCGGCGCCGGCGCCGTCGGCGCGCAGGTAGGCGCGGCCCGACTCGAACAGGGCGATGCTTTCCACGCCGCGGGCGAGATTGCCCTGCGCGACGTCGAGCAGTGAGCCGAGAAGGGTCGTCCGCATCGCGGATTGATCCTCGGAGAGTGGGTTGGAGATGAGGACGGCGTCGGCGCGCGGGTCCTCGCCGGGAATCCGCAACCGCCCGGCCTCGCCGGGATCGGTGAAGCTCCAGCCGACGACCTCGTCGAAGCCGAGGTCCCGCATCGCGTCCTCGGCGCGCCTGCGCAGCCGCTGTTCCCGCGTCAGCCCTCCGACCTGGCCGGCGCCGGCCGGCAGGGTGGCCGGCAGGTGCTCGTCCAGCCCGTGGATCCGGGCGACCTCCTCGATCAGGTCCACCTCACGGGTGACGTCGAAGTGGCGATCGGCGGGAACGGTGACGTCGAGGTCGTCGCCGTCAACCTCGACGCCGAAGCCGAGCCGCTCCAGGTAGGAAGCCTGGTCGCCCTGTTCGATCCTCATTCCGAGCAGGCTCTCGACCCGGGCTCCGCGCAGCGCGATCGTCGGCGGAGCCGGGACCTCAGCGGCGACGTCGATCGTTCCGGGAACCAGCTTCGCCCCGCACAACTCGACCATCAAGCGCGAGGCGATCCGCTGTGCCCGCATGCACAGCTCCGGATGAAGCTGCTTCTCGAAGCGCGACGACGCTTCCGAGCGCAGTCCGAGCAGCCGAGAGGTGCGCAGGATGTTGGTGCCATTCCAGTTGGCGACCTCGAGCAGGACCCGGGTCGTCTCGACCGAGACCTCGCTGACCTGGCCGCCCATGATCCCGGCGATCCCCGAGGGGCCGTCGCGGTCGCAGACCAGCACCGTCTCCGCGTCGAGGACGCGCTCGAGGCCGTCGAGCGTCGTCATCTTCTCCCCTTCGCTCGCGGCGCGGACCGTCAGGGCGCCTTCGGGCACGCGGTCGAGGTCGAAGGCGTGCAGCGGCTGGGCGGTCAGCAGCATCACGTAGTTGGTGATGTCGACGACGTTGTTGATCGGGCGCTGGCCGGCCGCGGTCAACCGCGCCTGAAGCCAGGCCGGCGAGGGACCGATCGTCACGTCGGTGAAGACGCGGGCGGTGAAGCGCGGGCACAGCTGGGGAACCTCGACCGCGACCGAGGCGTAATCGCCAACCTCGCCATCGCCTTCGGCGACGGCGTCCTGCTCCCAGGGCGAGGCGGCAAGTGGCGCGGCTGAGATCGCGTGCACCTCGCGCGCCACGCCGTAGACACCGAAGCAGTCGACCCGGTTCGGGGTCACCTCCAGCTCCAGCACCGGCTCGGCCAGGGGCAGGACCTCGGCCAGCGGAGTGCCCGGCGATGCGCCGTCGTCAAGCACCATGATTCCCTCGGAGTCGTCGGCGATCTCCAGCTCCGCGGCGGAGAGGATCATCCCGTGGGACTCCACACCTCGGAGCTTCGCCTTACCGAGCCGCTGCCCGCCTGGCATCGTCGCCCCTGGCAGCGCAACCGGAACCACCTGACCGGCGGCGACGTTCGGCGCGCCGCAGACGATCGTTCGCTCGCCGTCACCGGTGTCGACCGTGCATATCCGCAAGCGATCGGCGTCGGGGTGCGCCTCGGCCGCCAACACCTTGCCGACCACGAAGCCCTCGGCGGAGGGCGGCCCGGCAACCGTCACCCGCTCGACCTCGGTGCCGGTCATCGCCAGCCGCTCGGCCAGCTCCCCCGGGCCGATGCCCGGGTCGCAGTACTCCCGAAGCCATGAGTACGGAACCCTCATGAGAACTGCTCCAGAACCCGCACGTCGTTGTCGAAGAAGCGCCGCAGGTCGGGCACGCCGTGACGCAGCATCGCGATCCGCTCGACCCCCATGCCGAAGGCGAAGCCCTGCACGCGCTCGGCGTCATAGCCCGTGGACTCGACGAACCCGAGCACGTTGGGATCGACCATGCCGGCGCCGCCGACCTCGATCCAGCCCTGCCCCTTGCAGAGGTTGCAGCGCTCCCCGCCGGCCAGCTCGCCGCTCCCCTCGCACTGAAAGCAGGAGACGTCGAACTCGACGCTGGGCTCGGTGAAGGGGAAGAAATGGGGCCGCATCCGCGCCTCGCGGCCCTCGCCGAAGATCGCCCGCAGCACCTCCTGAAGCGTTCCCTGCAAATCGGCGAGCGTGATCCCCTCTCCCACGGCCAACCCTTCCACCTGGTGAAACATCGGGCTGTGCGTCGCGTCGGAATCCCGCCGATAGACCTTGCCGGGAGCGATCATGAAGATCGGCGGCGGCTGGGCTTCCATCGCGCGGATCTGCACCGGGGAGGTGTGGGTCCGCAGCAGCATGTCCGGATGGGACTGGATATAGAAGGTGTCCTGAAGCATCCGCGCCGGATGGCCGGGCGGATGGTTGAGGGCCGTGAAGTTGTAGTAGTCGTGCTCGATCTCCGGGCCTTCCATCACCCGGTACCCGAGGCCGACCATCACGTCCTCGATCAGCCGTGTGGTGCGGGTGATCAGGTGGATGTGGCCAACCGGGCGCACGGGAGCCCCCGGCAGGGTGACGTCGATCCGGTCCTCCGCCAGCCGCGCTTCCAGCTCGGCCGAGTCGAGAGCCCCGGCGCGCGCCTCCAGCAGCGTCTCCAGCTCCTTGCGCGCCTTGTTGGCCCCCGCCCCAACCGGCCCACGCTCCTCTTCGGAGAGCTCGGAGATCCCGCGCAGGATGCCGGTCAGCTCGGATTTGCGGCCCAGGTAGCGGACCCGCAGCTCCTCCAGCTCCGCGGTGCCGTTCGCGGAGCCGATCGCCGCCACGGCTTCGCTCCTGATTTCCTCGATCCGCTCAAGCATCCGACTCGGCCTCCGGCCTGGCGAGCGACGATATCCGCTCGCCGACGATGGCCGCTGCGGCGGCGACGTTGAGCGACTCGGCGCCGCCTGCCCGCAAGGGGATCGTCACCTTGACGTCGCACTGCTCGAGCACCTCGCCCGGCAGCCCTTCGCGCTCGGCGCCGAAGCAGAGCGTGGCGGCCGCGTCGAGCCGATCGAGGCCGGCGCCGCCGTGGGCAACCAGGGCCGCGCGGGGCTCCGGGGTCGCCTCAACCTCACCCCGAGCCAGCGGCTGGCCGAAGATCGAGCCCATGCTCGCCCGCGCCGCCTTGAATGAGTGTGGGTCGGCGCAACCGGGCCCGAGCACCACCGTCCCCCCCACCAGAGCGTGCGCGGTGCGAATGATCGCGCCGACGTTTCCGGGGTCGGCGACGCCATGTAGATAGAGGCAGGGCGATCCGCCGGGATCCACCCAGCGCTGCGGCCAGACGGCGATCGCCCTGGTCCCGGACCCGAGATTCGAGACCTCCGCCAGCAGTTGCGGCTCGACCTCCTCGCCGCCCAAGCCGCTGCCGGCGGCGGTCAGCAGCAGGCGTGGCTCCGCCCCGGCGGCAAGGCCGGCCTCGATCAGGTCCTCGCCCTCGGTGACGAACAGCCCCTCGCGCTCGCGATGCTTGCGGTCGCGCAGCTTGCGGACCAGTTTCAGCTTCTCGTTGTGGGGGCTGGCGATCATCCGTGTTGTCTTCTTTTCTGGCGTTTCTTCTCCTGGAACGAAAAAGCGGGCCGTAAAGACGGCCCGCCCGGGAAAGTGGAGTCTGTGGCTGCGGCTAGACGGCCGCACCCTCCCGGGCTAGCTCGACGAATCGGCGGAAGGCATCGCGGTCGTTGACCGCGATGTCGGCAAGCATCTTGCGATTGACCTCGACCCCGGCCTTGCCGAGCCCGTGGATCAGCTCCGAATAGCTCATCCCCTCGAGCCGCGCAGCGGCGTTGATCCGGGTGATCCACAACCGGCGGAACTCCCGCTTGCGGTTGCGCCGGTCGCGGTAGGCGTACATGCCCGACCGCTGCACCTGCTCTTTGGCGAAGCGGTAGGAGGAGTTCTTGCGGCCGAAGTAGCCTTTCGCCTCCTTCAGCACCTTGCGCCGCTTCTTGCGAGCGTGGACTGAGCGCTTTACCCGGCTCACTTGCCGCCCCCAAGCAGGGTCCGAATCCGTTTCGTGTCCGAGGGAGCGATCTCCACCGGCCGCGCCATCCGCCGCTTCCGCTTCGGCGACTTTTTCTCGAGGATGTGGCTCGAGAAGGCGCGCCTGCCGCGCAGCTTGCCCTTCGCGGTCTTGCGAAACCGCTTCTTGGCACCGGAGTGGGTCTTCATCTTCGGCATCGGGACGCGTATTGAATCAGACGGGACGCCGGGCCACGCAGGTACGCTCCCCGCCGCATGCGGATCGTCTACGTGGTCGGGACCCGGCCGAACTTCGTCAAGACCGCGCCGGTGATAGCCGCGATGCGCTCGCGGCTTCCGGACGGGCGCCACGCGATCGTCCACACCGGCCAGCACTACGACCGCCTGATGTCGGACGTCTTCCTCGAGGAGCTCGGCGTGCCTGCCCCAGACCACCTGCTCGAGGTCGGCTCCGGCAGCCACGCGCGACAGACGGCACTGGTGATGGAGCGGCTGGAGCCGGTTTTGGAGGACGAGCGGCCCGACCTGGTGATCGTGCCGGGCGACGTCAACTCGACCCTCGCCGCGGTCCTCACAGCCGTCAAGATGGGGATCCCGGTCGGCCACGTCGAGTCGGGCCTGCGCAGCTTCGACCGCACGATGCCCGAGGAGATCAACCGGATCGTCGCCGACGAGTTCTCCGAGCACCTCTTCCTGCACAGCGACGAGGCGATCGCCAACCTGCGCGCCGAGGGAATCGCCGAGGAGCGGATGCACTTCGTCGGCAACACGATGATCGACACGCTGGTCGCCCTCGAGGGCCGCTTCCGCTCCGCCGGCGCCGCCGCCCGCCTCGGGCTCGATCCCGGCGCCTACGCCCTGGTCACGCTGCACCGGCCGGCCCTCGTCGACGGCCCGCTGCTGGCCGAGACGATGGAACAGCTGGTCGGCCTGGCCCAACAGATGCCGGTCGTCTTCCCGGTCCACCCCCGGACCCGCAAGATGATGGAGGACGCCCGGCCCGAGCACCCGGGGCTGCTGCTCTGCGAGCCGCTCGGCTACCTCGACTTCCTCTCCCTGCTCGCCGACTCCGGCTCGGTCCTCACCGACTCCGGGGGGATCCAGGAGGAGACGACCTACCTGGGCATTCCCTGCTTCACCCTGCGCGACAACACCGAGCGCCCGGTGACGATCCGCGCCGGCACCAACACCCTTCTCGGGCTCGACCCGTCCGCGATCGCCGGCATCCCCGCCGCCCTCGCTGACCGCCCCGCGCCTCCCGACCCTCCTCCACTCTGGGACGGCCACGCGGCGGAGCGCATCGCCGACGTCCTCGTTGGCGCTTAGGCGGCCGAGCTCTCGGCGCCGGCGTCGTCCTCGGGTGCTTTCTTCGCCTGCTTGGCGGCGTCTTTGCTGGGGGCCAGCATCATGCTCATGTTGCGGCCCTCCTGGAGCGGCTCGGACTCGATCGTCGCCAGCCCGTCGAGGTCCTCGAAGAGCCGTTCCAGCAGCGCCCTGCCGCGCTCCGGGTGAGCCTGCTCGCGGCCGCGGAACATGATCGTGACCTTCACCTTGTTCTGCTGCTTCAGGAAGCGTTCGACGTGGCCCCGCTTCGTCGCGTAGTCGTGGTCGGCGATCTTCGGGCGCAGCTTGATCTCGCGAACGTTGACCTGCTGCTGGTGCTTGCGGGCGGCCTTCTGCTTCTGCTCCTGCTCGTACTTGTACTTCGAGTAGTCGAGGAGCCGGGTGACGGGCGGTTTCGAGTTGGGGGCAACCTCGACCAGGTCGAGGTCCGCCTCCTGGGCGCGCTTCAGGGCCTCCGCGGTCTCGACGATCCCGAGCTGCTCGCCGTCGGCGCCGATCAGGCGAACCTTGGGGACGCGGATCCGCTCGTTGATCCGGGTCGTGTCGCGCTCCGGCGGCCGCCGGTCGAACCTGCGGGGAACCGGCACTAGCGGTCGTTGAGGGAAGGCTTCAAGAGGGCGGAATGCGGACGGGCCACGGGACGCTCAGCGGCGCGGGCTGTTGGGCGTGGCATCAGTCAACTGGGCGCAGTATAGACACCGCTCGCGGAGCGCGGCGCGGCTCATTCCCCGGCCTCGGCCCGGACCCGCCCGGCGAACTCGGCGACGGCCATCTGGCCCAGCTCGCCGTCGGCGTGGGAGCGAACAGCCACTGCCCCGGCCTCCTGCTCGCGGTCGCCGACCACCAGCATGTAGGGGTAGCGGCCGAGCTCTGCGTCGCGGATCTTCTTCCCGACCGACTCCGAGCGGGCGTCGACGGCTACCCGCACCCCGGCCTCGCGCAGCTCGGCCGCGATCCGCTCCGCGTGGTCGGCGTGACGATCGGCGACCGGCAGCACGGCC
>DASVDE010000012.1:0-92329 GCA_036381235.1 Solirubrobacterales bacterium
GAGTAGAAGGGCACGTCCCCCTCGAGCAGTGCCGGGAAGACGTCCTGCGCCCAGTCGGCGAAGTCCGCCGGGTCGTCATCGCTCGCCGCCAGGCTGGTGCCGGACGCCGGGAAGAAGTCGAATATCTCCGCGCCGAACATGTAGATCCCGCAGTTGGCGAGGTCGGAGAGGGCTTCGGCGGGATCCGGCTTCTCCTGGAAGCCCTGGATGCGGCCGTCCGAGCCGGTGATGGCGACGCCGAACTGGCTGGTGTCCTCGACCCGCTTGGTGGCCAGGGTGGCGATCCCGTCGTGGGAGTCGTGGAACTCGCGCATCGCGGCGAGGTCGATGTCGGTGAGCGCGTCCCCGGAGATGACCAGGAAGGAGTCGCCGAGGAAGCCGGCGGCGTTGCGGACCCCGCCCGAGGTCCCGAGCAGCTTCTCCTCGCGGCTGTAGGAGAGCGAGACCCCGAAGCGCGAGCCGTCCCCGAAATGTCCCTCGATCGTCTCCGGGAACCAGTGCAGGTTGGCGATCGCCTCGGTGAGGCCGTGCCTCGCCAGGAGCCGCACGATGTGCTCCATCACCGGCCGGTTGACCACCGGCACCATCGGCTTCGGGATCGCGTAGGTGATCGGCCGCAGCCGCGTCCCGAGGCCGGCTGCCAGGACCATCGCCCTCATCGACGCCTAGTACCGATAATGGTCCGACTTGTAGGGGCCCTCGACCGGGACGCCGATGTAGGCGGCCTGCTCCTCGGAGAGCCCGGTCAGCTCGACGCCCAGCGCCTTCAGGTGCAGTCGCGCGACCTTCTCGTCGAGATGCTTCGGCAGCACGGTGACGTTCTTGGCGGCGAAGCCCTCGGGCTGGCCGTAGAGCTCGATCTGCGCGATCACCTGATTGGTGAACGAGTTCGACATCACGAAGCTCGGGTGCCCGGTCGCGTTGCCGAGATTGAGCAGGCGGCCCTCGGAGAGGAGGATGATCGAGTGGCCGTCGGGGAAGCGCCACTCATCGACCTGCGGCTTGATGTTGATCCTCTCGGCCTCGGAGGCTTCGAGCCCGGCGACGTCGATCTCGTTGTCGAAGTGGCCGATGTTGCCGACGATCGCGTTGTGCTTCATCCGCGCCATGTCCTCGGCGGTGATGATGTCCCTGTTGCCGGTGGCGGTGATGAAGATGTCGGCCGTCTCGACGACATCCTCGAGCGTCCGCACCTCGTACCCGTTCATCGCTGCCTGCAGGGCGCAGATCGGATCGATCTCGGTGACGATCACGCGGGCGCCCTGGCCGCGCAGCGACTCGGCGCAGCCCTTACCGACGTCGCCGTAGCCGCAGACGACGGCGACCTTGCCGCCGATCATCACGTCGGTGGCGCGGTTGATCCCGTCGATCAGCGAGTGGCGGCAACCGTAGAGGTTGTCGAACTTCGACTTGGTGACCGAGTCGTTGACGTTGATCGCTGGAAAAAGCAGATCGCCGGTCTCGGCCAGCTGGTAGAGCCGGTGCACGCCGGTGGTCGTCTCCTCGGTGACCCCCTTGATCCCCTCGGCGATCCGGGTCCAGCGCTGCGGGTCGGATTCGAGCGAGCGCTGCAGGGTCTCGAGCACGACACGGAACTCCTCCGAGTCGGCCGAGGCCGGGTCGGGCACGGCGCCCGCCTTCTCGAACTCGACGCCCTTGTGGACGAGCAGGGTGGCGTCGCCACCGTCGTCGAGGATCATGTTCGGGCCCTCGCCGTCGGGCCAGAGCAGGGCCTGCTCGGTGCACCACCAGTACTCCTCCAGGGTCTCGCCTTTCCAAGCGAAGACCGGGATGCCGACGGCGGCAATGGCGGCGGCGGCGTGGTCCTGCGTGGAGAAGATGTTGCAGCTGGCCCAGCGGACCTCGGCACCGAGGGCGACCAGAGTCTCGATCAGCACGGCGGTCTGCACCGTCATGTGGAGCGAGCCGGTGATCCGCGCGCCCTTCAGGGGCTGCTGCGCCGCGAACTCCTCGCGGGTCTGCATCAGGCCGGGCATCTCCACCTCGGCGAGGGAAATCTCCTTGCGCCCGAAGTCGGCGAGGTCGATGTCGGCGACTTTGTAGTTTGCGGTGGCGGTTGCCATCGGTTCCTTTCTCGATCAGGTCTGAGCGAAGAATACGTAGATACGCTCAAGACCGGCTGAGCGCTGCCTTGAGGCTGTCGAGCGCCTCGACGGGCAAGGGGTCTACGCCACGCGCCTCGGCCAGCTTCACGGAGACGAGGTCGCCCAGAATCGTCGCCCAGAGCAGGCGGGCGACGCGGGTGTCACCGGCGGTCTCTATTCGAACGGTCGGCGCGCCTGACTCGGCGATCGCAGCGGCGGTCAGCTCGAAGCGCCGGGCCACGCGCGGGTGCTGATCGCGGTCCTCGAGGAAGACAGCCGAAAACCCCGCCTCCACCGCCCGCTCCCCCCAACCGCAGATCTCGTTGTGGTCCGCCTCCGGCAGCTCCGCGAAGAAGGCGGGCAGCTTCGCGTTCTCGTTGACCTGGGTCTTCCAACGGCGGGCAACCGGCGCCGTGAGATCGGCCCCGTGGATGACGGGCACTGTCCCCTCGAGGGCGGCGGCTATCTCGGCGGCGCGGAACAGCAGGTTGGCCACCTGCTCCTCGAGAAAGCCGGCCGCCGCGTCGATCTCGGTGCGAACCCCGGGGGCAGCTCCGCTGAGGGCGGCGATCCCGGCGGCGATCGCGAACATGTAGGCGACGGCGGCGCGGGGCTGCAGGATGCCGGGCAGGCCGACCACCGGCACGCCGGCCTCGCGGGCGGCGTCGATAAGCGCCCCGCCGGTGCCGGCGACGATACGGCGCGCGCCGAGCACCCCTGCCGCCGCGAAGCATGCCAGCGTCTCCTCCGTCTCACCCGAATAGCTGGAGCAGAGCACCGACCATTCGGGGGTCGCCCAGCTCGGCAGCCCGTAGCCGCGGATCGTCAGCAGGGGCCGGGTGAGGCGGTCGCCGAGAGCGGCGGCAGCGAGGTCTCCGCCGATTGCAGAGCCGCCCATCCCGCAGACCATGACGCCGGCCGAATCGGATGGCTCAAGGCGTGCGGAATCGATCCGCCAGAGAGCGTCCCGCAGGTGGTCCGGCACACCGAGAATCTCCTCCTCTATCGAGCTCATGCGGGAACCCTTTCATCCCGACCGACCACCGCGCCTTCGAGCACCGCACCGGGCGCCACCTCGACGCCTGGTGCGAGGATCGAGCCGGCGACGCGGGCGCCTTCCCCCACGACGCAGCCGTCGAGCAAAACGGAGTCGTCGATCATCGCCCGGTCTTCGACCCTGCAGCCGGGGCCAATGACGGCATGTGCCCCAACCGACGCGCCCGCCGAGATCTCGGCGCTCGGGGCGACCAGCTTGCCCGGGGCGGTTGGCTCGACTCGGGTTGCGACCCGCCCCTCGAGGATGTCCCAGCACGATTGCAGGTAGCGCTCCGGCGTCCCGATATCCATCCAGTAGCCCTCCAGCCGCAGGCCGTACAACCCCTGCCCCACCAGCCGCGGGAACACGTCGCGCTCAATCGAGACGTTCTGCGCGGGCGGGATCAAGTCCAAGACCGAGCGCTCCAGCACATACATCCCGGCGTTGATCTCACCCGGGCCCCCCTCGCCGGCCTTCTCGAGAAACTCCAGAACCTCCCCTTCCGCCCCGCTGCGCACCAGGCCATAGGCGGAGGAGTCCTCTACCGGGTGAAGCGCAATCGTCGCGCGCGCTCCGCGCTCGTCGTGGGCGCGCATCAGGGCGCTCAGGTCGAGGTCGGTGAGCACGTCTCCGTTCAGCGCCAAAAAACGCTCGCTCAGAGCATCCCCAAGCTGGTCGGCGGCAAAGCGGATCGCGCCGGCGGTGCCGCGCCGCTCGGGCTCGATCGCATAGCGGATCTCGACCCCCGCCCGCTCCTCCTCCCCGGCGAGCGCCTCGCGCAACACATCGGGCAGAAAGCCGCAGGCGAGCACCACCTGGGTCACCCCGTGCGCCGCGAGCCACTCGATCATGTAGGCGAGAAAGGGGCGATCGACCAGCGTCAGCGCCGGCTTCGGCACCGACTCGGTCAAGGGACGCAGTCGCGTGCCTTCGCCGCCAACGAGAACTATCGCCTGCACTCAGGCCTCTTGGCGCACAGCGGTGGGGACGCCTATCCCCTCGTACTCGAAGCCTGCTGCGATCAGGGCTCTGGCGTCGAGGTAGTTTCGCCCGTCGACCAGCAGCGGCCGCGCCATGCGGGACGCCGCGTCAGCCCAGTCGAGCTCCGCGAACTGGGGCCACTCGGTCACCAGCACCGCGGCATCGACTCCCTCCAGCGCCTCCAGGGCCGAGGGCGCCATCTCAACCGCGGGCATCAGATCGGCGGCGGCCTCGGCGGCAACCGGATCGAAGGCAATCACCTCGGCGCCCTCTCCCTGCAGCCGCGCGGCCAGCACCAGGCTCGACGCCTCCCGCATGTCGTCGGTGTCCGGCTTGAAGGCGAGGCCAAGCAACGCAACCCGCTTGCCGACCAGCGAGCCGAGTCGTGCCTGCAGCTTGCCGATAACCCGTCGCTTCTGCAGCTCGTTCACCTCGATCACCGCGTTGAGGAGCTGGAAGTGGTAGCCGGTGTTGCCGGCGAGCATCTTCAGTGCGCTGACGTCCTTCGGGAAGCACGAGCCTCCGTAGCCGATTCCGGCGCGCAGGAAAGAGGAGCCGATCCGCTCGTCGAGGCCCATGCCGCGGGATACCTCGCCGACGTCGGCGCCGACCTCCTCGCAGACATTGGCGATCTCGTTGATGAACGAGATCTTGGTGGCGAGGAAAGCATTGGAGGCGAGCTTGATCATCTCGGCGCTGGCAACGTCGGTGCGCACGATCTCGCCGTCCAGCGGCTCATACAGCGCCGCCACCGCGGCGGCGGCATCCTCGTCCCCGGCGTCGGCGCCGATCACAACCCGGTCGGGATGCATGAAGTCCTCGACCGCGGACCCCTCCTTGAGGAACTCCGGGCAGGAGACATAGGAGAGCGACGGCATATCGCGACGAATCGACTCCCCCGTCCCGGCCGGGACCGTGCTCTTCATCACCAGCACGTGGCCGCCGTCGGCGCGCAGGTCTTCCACCACGGAGCGCACCCGCGAGAGATCGGCATCACCGGAGACCGTCGGGGGGGTGTCGACGCAAACGAAGAGCAGCCGGGCGGCATCCAGCAGCTCCTCCATGTCGGTGGTGAAGGTGAGCCGCTCGGCGTTGCGGGATAGGAGCTCCCCCAGCCCGGGCTCGTGGATCGTGGTCTCGCCGCGCCCCAGCGACTCGACTTTCTCGGCGACGATGTCGCGCGCCGTCACGGGATGACCCAGCTCGGCGAAGCAGGCCGCCGTAACCAGGCCAACCCAGCCGACGCCGATCACCCCGATCGGCTCCTTCTCCACGCTCATCTACTCGCCCTCCCCTGTCTCGGCTTCTCGTTCGGAAGGATCACCTTCGCCGAGCGGGCGATCCCCACCATCTGATCGTTGGTCAGCACCTGCAGCAGGCTGTTCGAGACCCAGTAGGAGTTGTTGCCGCGGTGCCAAGCGATCATCTTCACACGATCGCCGTCGACATAGATGTCGTAATCACGCCCACGAATCGTCTTCGTCAGGCTCGGATGGCTGAGGATCGGGGGGTCCGACCAGCCCTGCAGGCCCTGCACGCCGAAGTAGTGGACGCCGTCGGGGAGGCTGAGGGAGACCACCATCCGATACGCCCCGTGGCGGTTGCCGTCGGTGTCTTTGACGTGGTAGACACGCGGATCCTCCACGTGGTAGTAGACAGAGCTGGGAACGTACCCTGCCCCCGCCGGGAGCCGGGTCGGGTAGAAGACCGGGAAGGCGGCGCCGACCTTGCGAGCTACCGTCTTCGCCTCCAGCTCACCGGCGTCGGCGGCGGGGACCAGGCCGTCGCCTCCCGGCGGCTTGGACTCGACCAAGTTTGCCTTGGCCTTCTTGCGCGTCGCCTTTCGCTTCTTGACCTGCTTCGCGCCGCCACCGACGTCATCGAGGGAACCGCGCGGGCCGCCGCTGGCCTCGATCCCGAGGAACTTCTCCACAGCCCCCTGGATCTCACTCGGCGTGGCGTAGACGAAGCTCGGCCCCAGCGTTGCCGGGAAGTGCACCTCCTTGATCGCCGCGCCGCGAGACGCAATGAAGAGTTTCATCACCTGCAGCATCGTCTTGGTGTCGCTGATGTCCGAAGTCGTGTAGCTGGTGAAGATGTCGATCAGGTCGTTCTGGCCGAGCACCAGCTTCGATACCGGCACCCGCGCGCGCGCCGAACCGAGGAAGTCCTGTTGGCGAGCAGCCCGCACCAAGTCGGTATCGGTGTGGCGGTAGCGCACGTACTGAAGCGCTTTCTTGCCGCAGAGCAGCTGGTAACCGGGCTCCACGTCGATCTCGGCGTACTGCTCGGAGACCGGCACCCCGACGTTGGAGTGGTAGTAGCGGCGGTCGACGTCGACATAGACGCAGTCGATCGCATCGACGGCGCGGACGAAGCCGAGGAAGTCGACGTTCACGACATGGTTGATCGGCAACCCGGTCAGGTCCTTCACCACCTGCAGGGTCAGCTTCGGCCCGCCGTAGGTATAGGCCTCGTTGAACTTGCCGGTCCCGTAACCCGGGATCTCGACCTTGAGGTCGCGGGGAATAGACATCAGCGCAATCGCGTTGCGATCCGGATCGAGGCGAAGTAGAAGAGTCGTGTCGGATCGACCAGGGTCGCCTGGCTCGCTCGCTCGCTTGTCAGAGCCGAGGATGAGGATGTTCTCCGGCTCGCCACCGTGGGTCTGGGCGAGGATCCTGCTGACTTTGTTCTGCAGGACGTTGTTGTGGGAGAGGGCGTCCGCAATGCTTCCCACGTAGAGCAGGATGCTGGCCGCGGTCGCCGCCGCGGTCGCGGCGACGATCACCACCGAGGCGAGCGTGAACCGCCACCAGTAGCGCTTCGGCTTCGGCGGCGGCTCATGATCACCGGAGGGAGGCGGGCGCTTGGCGACGCCCGTCGGCTGCGTGGGACCCTCAGTCATCTAGCCGGTCGGGGATCGTCCGCAAAAAGGCGTCGAGCGCCTGCCGGTAGCTCTCCAGCGAGGAGATCGAGACCCACTCCTCGGGACCGTGATGCCCCGCCCCCACCGGTCCGAACTCGACCGCGGGCACGCCAACCCTCAGGAAGGAAACCGCGTCGGAGGCGCCATCCCGGCCGACGCTCATCGGCTCCCCGCTGTGGTGGGCGGCGACCGCCTCGCGCAAGCCGCGGACGAAGACCGAGTGACGGTCGACCACCGCCGGGGGACGGGTGAAGGTGCTGAGCACCTCGGTGTCGGGCAAGTCCCTCAACTCCGCCAGTAGAGCGCCCGGATCCTGATCGGGCAGATAGCGGATGTCGACGTCGATCACGCATCGGTCGGGCACCTTGTTGAGCGCGTCACCGCCCCAGATCCGGCCGAGGTTGATCGAGGGGCGGTCGAACAACTCGGAACTGTGCCGGCTGAACGGTAGCGACTCGATGCTGCGGAAAACGTCGAGCGCCTTCAACACGGCGTTGTCGCCCAGCCACGGCGTGGCGCCATGGGCGGCGACTCCGCTCACCTCCAGCCGCACAGCCAGCACCCCCTTCGCCTCCACCCCGATCTGCAGATCGGTCGGCTCGCCGGTGATGGCGAAATCGCCGATGAAGCCGCTGTCGACCAGATGATCGCTGCCGCGATCGGATTCTTCCTCGGACTCCTCGTCGCCGACGATTCCAAGCCGCACGCGCACCCGGTCCTGATCGCGCATCGCCGCTGCGGTCTCCAACATCGCCGCTAGCGCGCCCTTCATGTCGTAGGCCCCGCGGCCGTAGAGACGATCGCCGTCGACCCGGGGGTCGAACTGACCGGGCCGTCCCGGCACCACGTCGAGGTGACCATGCAGGACGACTGTCGGCGCGTCGGCAGGGCCGACCTCGGCACGCATCACCGGCAACCCCCGCACCTCCGTCGTGCTCGCCTCGATCCCCCGCGCCTCCAGCCACCCCTCGACGAACCCGGCCGCCTCCAACACCGCCTCGGGCTCAGACGTGTCGTAGCCGATCAGCCGCTTGGCCAGCGCGACCAGCTCTTCGCTCATCGAAAGCCCTCCTGGCGGGGAATTGCCGCTTCCAGCATTGACCACAGCGGGGTGGGGTCAATGCTGGAAGCGGCGCGGCGCCTCGTCACCCCTCGGCAATGGCGAGGAATGCTTCGGCGCGATCGCGATCTTTTCGCGCCCGCCCGGCGGCGCCGGTGCCGGGCTCCGCCTCAGTGAGTCGTCGCTCCGCATCGCTGAGCTGTTCCTTCAGCACGGCAGCGTCCAGGTCCTCCGGAGGGATCGCCTCCTCGACCAGCAATCGCGCCCGGTTGCCGAAGACCTGCATCCAACCGTGAGCCTGGGCGTAGCGCTTCGTCTCGGAATCGGTCACATGCAGGCGCAGCTCGGCCGGGCGCAGCGCTGCCAGCAGCGGCGCGTGGTTGGCGAGGATGCCGACCTCGCCGGCCGCGGTCCGGGTAGAGACCTGGCGAACTTCGCCACCGAAGACCTCCCCCTCTGGGGTCAGAACCTCAACCTCGAACGTGTTCTCGCCGGCCATCCAGACTCCCTATGCCGCCGCCGCGGCTCCGGCGTTCTCGGTGACCTGGTCGATCGAGCCCTGCATGTAGAAGGCGCCCTCGGGCAGCTCGTCGTGCACGCCGTCGAGGATCTCACGGAAGCCGCGAACGGTCTCTGCCACCGGCACGAACTCGCCGCTGCGCCCCGTGAATTGCTCGGCGACGAAGAACGGCTGAGAGAGGAAGCGCTCGATCTTGCGCGCCCGACTCACCGTCTGCTTGTCCTCGTCGGAGAGCTCGTCGATGCCGAGGATCGCGATGATGTCCTGCAGCTCCTTGTAGCGCTGCAGGACCTCCTGGACCTCGGTCGCGGTGCGGTAGTGCTCCTCGCCAACGACGTCCGGCTTGAGGATCGTCGAGGTCGAATCGAGCGGGTCCACCGCAGGGTAGATCCCTTTCTCGGAGATCGCCCGCGAGAGAACCGTGGTCGCGTTGAGGTGGGCGAACACCGACGCCGGGGCCGGGTCGGTGAGGTCGTCGGCCGGCACGTACACCGCCTGCACCGAGGTCACCGAGCCGCGCTCGGTCGAGGTGATCCGCTCCTGCAGGCCGCCCATCTCCGTCTCCAGGGTCGGCTGGTAGCCGACGGCGGAGGGCATTCGGCCCAGCAGCGCCGAAACCTCGGAGCCCGCCTGGACGAAGCGGAAGATGTTGTCGATGAAGAGGAGCACGTCCTGGCCGCCCTGCTCGCGGTAGTACTCGGCCATCGTCAACCCGGAGAGGGCGACGCGCAGGCGGGCACCCGGCGGCTCGTTCATCTGGCCGAAGACGAGCATCGTTTTGTCGATCACGCCCGACTCTTTCATCTCAATCCAGAGGTCGTTCCCCTCGCGCGAGCGCTCTCCGACACCGCAGAAGGCGGAGAGGCCCTCATGCTCCTCGGCGATGCTGCGAATCAGCTCCTGGATCAGAACCGTCTTGCCGACGCCGGCGCCGCCGAACAGCCCGACCTTGCCGCCCTTGGCGTAGGGGGCGAGCAAGTCGATGACCTTGATCCCCGTCTCCAGGATCTCCTGGGTCGGAGCGAGGTCGGAAGCCTGAGGCGCGGGGCGGTGAATCGGCCAGCGCTCGTCCGACTTGACCGGCTCGCCCTGGTCGATCGGCTCGCCGAGCAGGTTGAAGATGCGGCCCAACGTCGCGTCGCCGACCGGGACCGTGATCGGGCCGCCGGTGTCGATCACCTTGTCGCCGCGCTGCAGGCCGTCGGTCGCGTCCATCGCCACCGTGCGCACGCGGTCGTCGCCGAGGTGCTGCTGCACCTCGCAGACCAGCTCCATCGCTTCGCGATCGTCGTCGCCCGCCATCTCGATCTTCACGGCCGAGTAGATCTCCGGCAGCTTGTCCGGAAAGACCGCGTCGACGACGACGCCGGTCACCTGCTCAACTCGTCCAACATTCGTTCCGTTCGTGTCAGCCATTGTTCCTTTTCCTTTTAATAAATTTTCGCGCTTCGCTCGCTGCACGAAGAATCAGATATGGACGTTTGCTCGCTCCGCGCTCATCCGAGCGCCTCGGCGCCGGCGACGACTTCCAAGATTTCCTGGGTGATCTCAGCCTGGCGGACCCGGTTCATCTCCAAGGTCAGGTCCTCCATCATCTGCTCCGCGTTCTCCGCCGCATTGCGCATCGCGGTCATCCGCGCCCCCAGCTCCGAGGCGGCTGACTCGAGCAGGGCCCGGTACACGGAGATATTCACGTACTCGGGGATCAGCTGAGCAAGCAGCTCCTCGGCGTCGGGCTCGTACTCCCAGAGCGCCGCCGCGTGAGCCTTCTCCGCTTCGGTCTCCTCGCCAGATTCCTCCTCGCCGGCAACCCCCTCGCCGGTCACCTCGGCCTGCTGCAGCGGCAACAGGGTCTGGCGCCAGACGTGCTGGGTCAGCGGTGAAACGTAGCGGTTGTAGATCAGCTCGACCCGGTCCAGGTCCTCATCGACGTAGCGTGCGGTCAGCTCCCCACCGATCTCGCGTGCATTGGCGAATCCGGGGCGATCGGTGAACCCGGTGTAGGAGCTGCTCAGGTCCTGCTTGCGGAAGGTCAAGGCGGAGACGCCCTTGCGCCCGATCGCAGAGAACACCGGCTCGACGCCGCCCTCACGAAGCTCGTTCCCGAGGCGCATTCCGTCGCGGATGATGTTGGTGTTGAAGGCGCCGGCGAGGCCGCGGTCGCCGGTGATCAGGACGATCCCGACCCGCTTGACCTCCTCGCGCTCGACCATGACCGGCACCCGCGGCATCCCGCCGGCCTGCTCGGCCGCGCGGCGAGTGAGCTTGCGCATCCCCTGCGCGTAGGGACGCAGCGCCTCGATCCGCTGCTCGGCGCGCCGCAGTCGAGCCGCCGCGACCATCTCCATCGCCCGCGTGATCTTGTTGATGTTCTTGATCGACGCAATGCGGCTCTTGACGTCCTTCTGCGAGGCCATGGTCTAGCGAGCCCGGCCCTCAGGCGGGGGTTGCCTCCTTCTCGGCCTCGGCGACGCGGCTCGGTTTGGTGCGCTCCTCCTCGGACTTCACCCGATCCGACTCGCCCGCCTCGAGCGGATCGCCGTGCTCGTCGAAGTCGGGCCCGAAGTCGTCGACGAACTCGGCGATCGCCGCGCCCAGCGCCTTCTCGTCTTCCTCCTCGAGCTTTCCGGTGTCCTCGATCCGCTTCAGGAGGTCGGCATTCTCGGCGTGCAGGCGGGTACGAAGGTCGGCGAGGAACTCGCCGACGCGCTCGGTCTTGATCCGGTCGAGGAAGCCGCCGGTGCCGGAGTAGATCGCGGCGACCTGATCCGCCATCTCGAGCGGCTCGCGCTCTTTCTGCTTCAGCATCTCGACCAACCGCTCGCCGCGGTTCAGCGTTTTCTGCGTCTCGGGGTCGAGCTCGGAGCCGAACTGGGCGAACGCCTCCAGGTCGCGGTACTGGGAGAGGTCGAGGCGCAGCTTGCCGGCGACCTTCTTCATCGCCTTGGTCTGCGCGTTGCCGCCCACCCGGGAAACCGAGATGCCGACGTTGATCGCCGGCCGCACGCCCGAGTTGAAGAGGTCGGACTCGAGGAAGATCTGCCCGTCGGTGATCGAGATCACGTTGGTCGGGATGTAGGCGGAGACGTCCGAGGCCTGCGTCTCGATGATCGGCAGCGCCGTCAGCGAGCCGCCGCCGAGCTCGTCGTTCAGTTTCACCGCCCGCTCGAGCAACCGCGAGTGCAGGTAGAAGACGTCGCCCGGGTAGGCCTCACGGCCCGGCGGGCGGCGCAGCAGCAGCGACATCTGGCGGTAGGCGTAGGCGTGCTTGGTGAGGTCGTCGTAGACACAGAGCGCGGCTTTTCCGCCATAGAGGAAGTGCTCGCCCATTGCGCAGCCGGCGTAGGGGGCGATGTACTTGATCGGCGCGGCCTCGTCGGCGGGCGCGGCGACGATGATCGTGTTCTCCATCGCCCCGTTCTCCTCCAGCACCTCCCGCAACTGGACGACCGTCGACATGCGCTGGCCGATCGCGACGTAGATGCAGACCAGGTCCTTATCGCGGTTGTTGATGATCGTGTCGATCGCGATCGCCGTCTTGCCGGTCTGACGGTCGCCGATGATCAGCTCGCGCTGGCCGCGGCCAATCGGGATCATCCCGTCGATCGACATCAGCCCTGTCTGGACCGGCTCGGTGACCGGCTGGCGCTGGACCACGCCGGGGGCTTTGAACTCAGCCGGGCGAGTCTGCGTGGTCGCGATCTCACCCTTGTCGTCGAGCGGGCGGCCGAGCGGGTCGACCATGCGGCCGAGCAGCTCGTCGCCGACCGGAATCCGGAGCAGGTGGCCGGTGCGCTTGACCGTGTCTCCCTCGACGATCTTGTCCCACTCGCCGAACAGCACCGCGCCGACATTGTCGGCGTCGAGGTTCAGCGCCAGTCCAGTTACCCCGTGGGGCAGGTCGAGCATTTCCAGCGCCATGCAGTTGTCGAGCCCGTGAATACGGGCGATCCCGTCGGCGACGGAGAGGACAGTGCCGACCTCGGCCAGGTCGGCCGATTCGGTGTCCATCCCTTCGATCCGCTCGCGGAGGATCGATGCGATCTCGTCAGGCTTGATTTCCATCTCGGTTCCGATGCCTCCTTACGCCGCCTGTGCGACGTTCTTTCGAAGTTTCTCCAAGCGACTGCGGATGCTGGCGTCGAGGACCATGTTGCCGACCTGCAGCACGATCCCGCCGAGGACCTCGGGGTCCACGCGGCTCGCCAGCTCGACCTTCTGGCCGGTTTGCTTCTCGATCTCCTCGCCGATCTTCCCGACCACCTCGGGCTCCAGTTCGACGGCACTGGTCACGGTCACCTCTATGCGGCGGTTCTCCTGCTTCCACAGCTCCTCGAACTCGCGCCGGATGCGGAATACATCCTGCATCCGGTGCTTCTCGATCAGCAGCTCGAGGAAGTTGATGAACTCCGGCTCGGCGCCGTCGATCGCCCCCTTCAGCCCGTCGCTCTTCTCGGCCGAGGAGAAGTAGGGGCTGAAACAGAAGACCTGCAGCTCGCGGTTTGAGTCGAGGGCGTCGGCGAACTGCCCGAGCTGCTCGCGGATCTCCGCCAGCTTCCCCTTCCCTTTGGCGACGTCGAACAACGCCTCCGCGTACACACGAGCCGCTTCGGACATCAGCTATGCGACTCCTCCGCCCCGGATAGAGCCGTGAAGTCGACCTCGCTGAGGGCGTCCTCGACCAGGCGGCGCTGGTCGTCGGCGTTGAGCGTCTTGCGGGTCACCTTCTCGGTGGCCAGCACCGTCAGGTCGGCGACCTCCTTGCGGATCTGCTGCAGTGAGCGCCGGGTCTCGGCCTCGATGTCGCGCTTCGCCGCGGCGACCAGCTCCTCGCGCTTCTCCTTGCCGGCTGCGGTCGCCTCCGCGGTCGCCGTCTCCGCCGCCTTGCGAGCGCGGGCCATGATGTCGTCGGCCTGCTCGCGGGCCTCGGCGAGGCGCTCGCGGTACTCCTGGAGCAGCTCGTCGGACTCCTTGCGCTGGCGCTCCGCGGCCTCGATCGACTCCGCGATCGCTTTGGCCCGCTTGTCCAGCGCCTCCTGGATTTTCGGGAAGGCGACCTTGCTCAACACCCACATCGTGAAGAGGAAGAGGACCAGCGTCCAGATCATCAGGCCGAGGCCCGGGGAGACCAGGAAGCTGCCGCCTCCCTCCTCGGTGCCATGTTCCGCCTGCGCAAGGACCAGCGCTATGTCGGCGAGAACCCCCACGGCCTAGAGGAAGAAGGCGATCAGGCCGAAGATGAACGTGTAGAAGGCGACGGCCTCGGTAAGCGCGAAGCCGAGCCAGCGAATGCTCTGAAGCTCGTCTTTCATCTCAGGCTGGCGGGCGACGGACTCGATCTCCTTGCCGAAGATGAAGCCGATGCCGATACCGGCGCCGATCGAGCCGAGGCCCGCTCCGACACCGAGGGCGACCGCCTTGCCGGCGTCGGTTACGCCGGCGTCGGTGACCTCGGCGATCGGTAGCAACGTGGGATCCATCAAGTGACTCCTTTTTAGTGGCTGGCGGAGGTCGCTCCGCCGAGGTAGATAGCTGTCAGGGTCGAGAAGATAAAGGCCTGAAGAGTGGCGATAAGGCCGACCTCGAGAACGAAGAAGAAGAAGGCGAGAGGGAATGTGAGCGCGCCCAGCGCGGCGATGCCGAGCAGCACGGCGAGCCCGCCGCCCATGAACAGCAGCAGCAGATGGCCGGCGAGGATGTTGGCGAAGAGACGAACGGAGAGCGAGATCAGCCGCGCGAAGTGAGAGATCGCCTCGATCACGAAGATGAACGCCTTGCCAATCGGGTTCATCTCCTCCAGGCCGGGGGGAAGCCAGCTCGCCATGTAGGGGATGAAGCCCTTGGCCCGGATTCCCTCGAAGTGATAGGAGAGCCAGACGACCAGGGTCAGCACCAGCGGGATCGAGAGGTTGGCGGTCGCCGCGTAGATCGCAAACGACGGGACCTCCACGCCGAAGATGGACACCGCGTGCTCGGTGTTGGTCGGCAGCGGCAGGAAGCCGAGCATGTTCGAGAACCAGATCCAGAAGAAGAGCGCTGCCAGGAACGGGAACCAGCGGGCTGCCATCTTCGGGTCGAGGTTGCCGCCGGTGATGTTGTTTTTGGTCATGTCATAGGCGACCTCGATCGCGGTCTGCACCCGATTCGGCTTCTGCTGCATACGGCGGCTGATCCAGACCATCGTGAGCATCGTCAGCCCGCTGGCCAGCACCAGGTAGAGCACCGCCTTGTTGATGCTGAGGTCGACGCCGCCGAGATGGATCGAGACCCAGGGCTCGAGCTTGAACTCGTTCTGCGGCTGGAAGGACTCGTCTTTGCCGGAGCTGCCGAAGATCAGCAGCATCAGGATCGCGATTGCGAAGTAGACGCCGATCCCGATCAGGACTTTGGTTTTCGTCTTCACGGAACCACCTCCCCCTCGGGCTCGAGCAGGTGGGCGATGCCCTGGGCGGCGAAGGAGATCGTGAACAGGCCCGTTACCAGCAGGGCCGCCGCCAAGCCGGCCTCGCGGCTGGACAGCAAGCCGACCAGCAGCACCGAGAGCGTCATCAGCCAAACGCGGCCGAGCGTCGACGCCGCGGTCATCCCCATCGCCTTCTGGCGATTGCCGGCGGCGAGAGCCGCGGCGGCGCTGCGAGCGACAACGGTCTGGATCGTCCGCTGCGCCAGCCAGGCGCCGGCGCCGACCGCATAGCCAACGAGCGGGAATCCGCCAAGCACAAAAACCGCAAGGGCGGCGGCGAGCACCAAAAGGTCGACGTACTTGGGAGGAGACATAAAAGCCGCCCGGCTCGGGCCGAGCGGGCGGACTGGCGACTATATCCGAACGGCCCCCGGAATGACGTGCCCCCAAATGGCGCTGTAGAGCCAAGTTCGTGAGGCTTGTTACAACCTGTTACTAACTCTTTCTTCGAGCTCGATCGCCTCGAATTCACCAGTCTCGGGATTGAGGCGCCCTCGGCGTAGCTTGAGGATCTCCAAGACGTAGATCAGATAGATGCTGGAGGCGAGGGCAAGCAGGCCGCAAACGACCATCACCGCAGTCCAAAGAGCGTCGAAGTGGCCGCGATCGTCGCTGTAGGGGACGAAGCGAAGCGCCAGCGCCAGCCCGGCGAGGACCAGGGTCCAGCCGTAGAGGTAGGCCAGCGTGCGGCGCTGGGAGAAGCCGATATTGGCCATCCGGTGATGGAAGTGCCAGCTGTCGGCCTGGTAGATCGGCTGGCGGTATTTGAGGCGCTTGGCGATCACGAAGCCGGTGTCGAGGATCGGCACGGCGAGAACGACCAACGGCAGGAAAAGGGCAACGACGGCGTTCGTCTTCAGCGAGCCCTGCACCGCCGCGGTCGCCAGCAGGTAGCCGAGCAGGTTGGAGCCCGTGTCCCCCATGAAGCTGGAGGCGGGAGGGAAGCCGTGGCGGAGGAAGCCGAGCGCGCCGCCGGCGGTGAGCGCGGCGAGCACTCCGGCGGCGTTTCGGTCCAGCGAGAGGGCGATCGTGGCGAAGGTCACGGCGGCGATTACGCAGACACCGGCGGCGAGCCCATCCACCCCGTCGATGAAGTTGACGACGTTGACGACGGCGACGATGCCGAACACGGTCAATGGGTAGGCGACCCAGCCGAGCTCGAAGCCGCCGACGAACGGCAGGGTAAGCACGTCCGGATGGACCCCGCCCGCCACCGGGATGGTGGCGGCGGCGATCTGGCCCAACAGCTTCGGCAGGGCCGGCAGGCCGCGGACGTCGTCGAGGACGCCGACCGCGGCGATTGCCGCGGCGCCGATCAGGATCGAGCGGCTCTCTCCGTCGGCCGGCAGCCAGATCCAGCCGGCAACCTCGATCCCGACGAAGATCGCCAGGCCGGAGAGGCGCGGCATCGGCCGATCGTGGAGCCCGCGCTCCTTCGGTGGATCTATCGCTCCAATGCGGTAGGCGAGCCGTTCGGCGTAGGGAACCAGCAGCCAGGCGATAGCGGCGGCTGCGAGGAAGGCGAGGACTGCGTCGGTGGTCGATGCCACTTAGAGGGGTGTCCCGGTAGGGGTTCCGCTTAACTTTTTCCGAAGACACGCTGCGGCTGTCCGCGGACGTCTTCGCGGAAAAAGTACAAGACGCTCCACCCCTACCGGGACACCTCGCCAAGCACGGCGTCAACCAGCACTTGCGGGTCCCGAGGGTGCAGGACGCCGACGGGGGCCTCTCGCTTGCGCAGCGGAAGCGCCTCCGGGTCGGTGAGGACCTGGAGGCGTCCCTCGACGATCAGGGCCTCGTCGACGCCTCCCATGCGGCCGGCGAAGGTCGTGTAGACGGGGGTGCCCAGCGCCACGGCCTCGCGGTTCATCGTCCCCCCCGCGCTGACCACCAGATCGGCATAGGCGATCAGGCTCTGGGCGTCGATCGCCCGTTCGGGGACGACCAGGTTGGGGGCGTTTCTCGCCCGGGCGGCGACACCCTGCGACTCAGTGCGTGGGATCACCACCGCCTGTGCGCCAGGCTCGGCGGCGAGCCTGGCGATAACTCGCTCATAGAGGTCGTTGCGGGCGTGGTACTCGGAGGTCTCCGGAGGTGGGCGGACAACGACCAGCACCTTCTCCCGGTCGAGCCCCAGCTCGTCGATCACCGCTGGATCGGGCTCAAAATCGGCGAGGTAGTACTCCTCCTTGAGGCCCGGGTAACGAAACAGCTTTCCCTCGCCGGCGCCGGTCCGCGCCAGGCGCTCGACCGGGATCGCGTCCGGCGCCAGCACCCGCTTCGCCACGCGAAAGCTGATCTGCCGCTGGACGCCGGCGAACTCGTAGTCCTGCATCTGCACCGAGGGAATCCGGAACAGGGCTGAGACGACCGCCAGGTCGACCGAGCCGTGCGCGATCGCCAGCTGTGGCCGCCGACTCCAGACGACTCTGGCCAGCCGCGTCGAGCGCCCCGCCAGCGCCAGTCCCTTGCCCAGCTTGGACCCCCCGCCATGACTCCCCACCGCCGTATAGGGGATGCCGAGCCGCTTGAGTATCCCCAGCGTCTGCCCGTACTCCCGCGCGGTGACGAAGACCTCGTCACCGCGCGCCTCGAACCGCTCGATCAGCGGCCGCAGGACGAGCGGGTGGGCCGCCGCGGTGCAATCAACCCAGATCCTCACCTGGGAAGCGTCCTTAAGCGACGGCCGGGGCGGAAAGCTGGGGGTAGAGCGGGTAGCGGTCCATCAGGGTGCGGGTGCGTTCACCCAGGCCGTCCTTCTCGGACTCGAACTCGTCAGAGAGGGCGATCGCGATCACCTCGGCGATCTCACGCATGTCGTCCTCGAGCATGCCGCGGGTGGTCAGCGCCGGAGTGCCGATTCGCAGGCCGGAAGGGTTCATCGGCGGGCGCTCGTCGAACGGGATCGCGTTGCGGTTGACGGTGATCCCGACCGCCTCGAGGCGATCCTCGGCGCTCTGCCCGTCTAGCCCGGTGGGCGTCAAATCGACGAGGACGAGATGGACGTCGGTGCCACCGGTCAGGACAGGAACGCCACCCGCCTGCAAGCCCTCGGCGAACGCCTGCGCGTTGGCGATCGTCTGTCGCTGACGGGCGCGGAACGGCTCGGAGGCGGCAATCCGCAGAGCAACCGCCTTGGCGGCGATCGTGTGCATCAGCGGCCCGCCCTGTTGGCCGGGAAAGACCGCTTTGTCGACTGCCTGCGCATGCTCCTCCTTGCTGAGGATCATGCCGCTGCGCGGGCCGCAGAGCGTCTTGTGGATCGTCGTCGTGACGACATCGGCGTGCTCGACCGGATTGGGATGCTCGCCGGCGGCGACCAGACCGGCGAAATGGGCCATGTCGACCATCAGCTTCGCCCCCACCGAGTCAGCGATCTCGCGGAAGGCGGCGAAGTCGAGGTGACGCGGGTAGGCGGACCAGCCGGCGACGATCAGGGCGGGCCTGTGCTCCTCGGCGAGCCGCGCGACCTCGTCCATGTCGACCAGCAGGTCCTCGCGGCGGACGTGGTAGGGGACCGGGTTGTAGAGCTTCCCCGAGACGTTGATCTTCATTCCGTGGCTGAGGTGACCGCCGTGGTCGAGCGCCATCCCGAGGAACGTGTCGCCCGGTTCGAGCAGCGCCATGTAGGCGGCGTTGTTGGCCTG
Source organism: Solirubrobacterales bacterium (assembly GCA_036381235.1). Taxonomy (GTDB): domain Bacteria; phylum Actinomycetota; class Thermoleophilia; order Solirubrobacterales; family 70-9; genus DASVDE01. The sequence continues at coordinate 18,742 of DASVDE010000012.1, forward strand.
GGCGCCGGCGTGCGCCTGGACGTTGGCGTGCTCGGCGCCGAACAGCGCCTTCGCCCGGTCGATCGCCAGCTGCTCGGCGACGTCTACCTCCTCGCAGCCCCCGTAGTAGCGGCGGCCGGGATAGCCCTCGGCGTACTTGTTGGTCAGCACCGAGCCGACCGCATCGAGCACCGCCTGGGGCACGAAGTTCTCCGAGGCGATCATCTCCAGCGTCCCCTGCTGGCGTCGCAGCTCGGCGTCGAGCACCGCGGCGATCTCGGGATCGACCTCAGCCAGAGGGGCGGCTTGGAAGTTTTCAGGAAGCTCCGTCACGGGTGAGCGACCATAGCAACGGACCTGGATAGCCTGGGGCCGGTGAAGAGCCGCTTTCTGCTGTTTGTCGCAAGCCTCTGCCTGGTGGGAATCGCACTCCCGGCTGCGGCGTTCGGTGCCGAAAACCCCTGCGTGGGACCCGAAGCCGCGGAGTTCCTCTGCCCGGACCTGCGGGTGGGACCGGCCGCCGACCTGTTCGTCGAGCGGCGGGGCGGCGGCTACTACGGCAATGGGCGGGGGGTGCTTCTGCACGCGGCCAACGACATCCGCTCACGGGGACGCGGGCCGATGGAGCTGCGAGGTCGGCGCTACAAGCGCAACTGGATGCGAGCCAACCAGGCGATCTACAAGGTCGGCGGCGGCGTCAGCATCTTCCGCACCGAGGCTCAGTTCCACTTCTACGACGTCGGCTATGAGTACGGCGGCTCCTATTGGAAAGTCCACAACCCGTTGAGCATGGAGATCTGGTCGCTCGACGCCCAACGACAGCCGCTGGCGCGCGTGCGCAAGGGGCCAAAGGTCTTCTACTGCTTCCGGGACCTGGAGCGGACGCGCGCAATGAAGCGCTCACCGCATCGCCGCGTCTACCCCGCCTGCAGCCAGGACCCGGGGCGCAAGCGGCTGCGCCTCGGCACCTCGGTCGGCTGGTCGGACATCTACCCCTCGACCTACGACCGTCAGTGGGTCAACGTGAGCGGCCTACGAGGCTGCTTCGCTTTCGTAATGCGGGTGGACCCCCAGAACCTCCTCTACGAGTCCAACGAGAGCAACAACCGCTCGGCCCGCATCATCCGCCTCCCCTACCGCCCTGGCCCTCAACACTGCTGAGCGCGACAGTCAGGTCTCCCTCGGAGAGGCCACCTTGGCGGAGGATGCGCCACTCGCCCTCGGTATCGAAGGCGGTGATGTCTACGACCGTTGAGGGGAGGCCGGTGAGCGCGCCGCCGTCAATCGCGAGGTCGGCTGCTTCGACGATCTCCTCCGGAATATCTCCAAAGGCGGCGGGAGCAGCCTCTCCACTGAAGTTGGCCGAGGTCTGGAAGACCGGGCACATGGCCCCGGCGAGGGGGCCGGCAATCAAGCGAACGCCGAGGCGCTCGGCGTCCTCGCGACAGGCGAGCGGGTAGCGACGCCCTGGATTCGCCACGACCAGGGTGACCGGGCCGGGAAGCAGGGCGCTGACCGCGTCGCGGGTCCGCGAACCGAGCCCCTCCACCAGCTCGCGCATCGCCAGCGGCGAGAAGTACATGACGGCTGAGGATTTCCCTTCGTCGCGGCCCTTGATCCGGTGAATGTGCTCGATCGCCCCCGCATCCAACGGATCGCAGGCCAACCCGTAGAGCCCATCGGCGGGGAATACCGCAACGCCTCCCTCGGCGATGCAGCGCTCCAGGGAAGAGCGCGCCGCCTCGGCCCCGTCTCTTTCGATCGAGACCAGCATCACGTCTCTCCTGGCGACTTATTCGGCATATAGCCGAATAAGTCGCCACCACCCGTCATCTGCGCCCCCAGACGACTCGCGGAATGCCAGCCAGGTCCGGGCGGGTCTCAATGTGGTCGAAACCGGCTTCCTCAAGCAACTCGGCCACCGCATCGGCCTGTCCGACCCCCACCTCGAGCGCCAAAACCTGTGCCGAGTGGTCACTTTCCCCCTCTATACGGTGGAAAGTGACCACTCGGCGGGAAAGCTGGGTGAGGAAGGCCCGGATCGCGTCTAGGCCGTCCGGCCCGGCGAGCAGCGCCTCGCGCGGCTCCCACTGCGTCACCTCCGGCTGCAGCGAGGACCAGTCGGCCTCGGCCACGTAGGGGAGGTTGGCGACGATCAGATCGAACGCCTCATCCGCCGGCACGGATCCCTCCTGGAGACGCACTCGTCCGGTCAATTCCAGTCGCTCGGCGTTGGCGCGCGCCACCTTCAGCGCATCTGTCGATGTATCTGTCGCGGTCACCGCGCACTCCGGCAGCTCATCAGCGACCGCAAGGGCGATCGCTCCCGACCCCGTCCCCACGTCAAGCACGGTGCGGGGGCGAAGCTCCAGCGCCAACTCCACCAGCAGCTCGGTTTCGGGGCGGGGAATCAGAACCCGCCGATCCACCTCCAGCTCGAGGCGGCGGAAGCCCTTCCGGCCGAGGATGTAGGCGACCGGCTCGCGCCGCAGACGTCGCCGCACCATCTCGCCGAAGCGCCGCCCCGCGTCGGCTGGCACCGCGGCATCCGGATCGGCGACAAATCGCGCCCGCTCCCAGCCGGTTGCCTCACCCAGCAGCAGCTCGGCATCCAGGCGAGGACTCTCCACCCCGGCCGCCCGCAGCGCGTCAACAGCCCCGGCGAGGGCATCGCGCGCACTGCCCGCCGTCGCGGCCCCGGCCACAGCTAGGCGGAGGTAGCCGCGGCTTCGAGGCGCCGTCTCTTTTCCTCCGCCGCCAACGCCTCGGTGAACTCGCCCAACTCGCCCGCCAGCACGCCGTCGAGGTTGTGCGATGTGTGCTTGATCCGGTGGTCCGTGACCCTGCCCTGGGGGAAGTTGTAGGTGCGGATCTTCTCGCTGCGCTCGCCGGTTCCCACCTGTGCCTTGCGCTCGGAGGCGATCTTCGCCTGCTGCTCGGCCAGCTCGCGCTCATACAGCCGCGCCCGCAGCACACGCATCGCCCGCTCCTTGTTCTGAAGCTGGGACTTCTCGTCCTGCATCGAGACGACGATCCCGGTCGGCTTGTGGGTGATCCGCACGGCCGAGTCGGTCGTGTTGACCGACTGCCCGCCCGGGCCCGAGGAGCGGTAGACGTCGATCTGTAGGTCGTTCTGGTCGACCTCGACCTCGACCTCCTCGGCCTCCGGCAACACTGCGACCGTGGCCGTTGAGGTGTGGATGCGGCCCTGTGACTCCGTCTCCGGGACCCGCTGCACGCGGTGAGTGCCACCCTCGTACTTGAAAACCGAGTAGGCGCCCTCCCCCTTGACCGCGAAGGTGACCTCCTTGAAGCCACCCACCTCGGCCCCGGACTGCGAGAGCGCCTCGGTTGAGAAGCCGCTCTCCTCGGCGTAGCGGGTGAGCATCTTGTAGAGGTCGCCGGCGAACAGCGCCGCCTCGTCGCCGCCGGTGCCGGCCCGAATCTCGACGATCACGTTCTTGCCGTCGTTGGGATCCCGCTCGACCATCGCCAAGCGGATCTCGTCCCCCAGCGCCTCCAGCCGCAGCGGCGCCTGCTCGGCCACCCTGCGCAACTCCGGGTCCTCACCGTCCTCCTCCAGCAGCTCCCGCGCCCCCTCCAAGTCGTCCTTCAGCGTCCGGTACTCGCTCGCCAAAGCGTAGGCGGGCTGCAACTCCCGATACTCACGCCCCACCTCCGCGTATCGCTCCCTGTCGCCGATCACGGCAGGGTCGGCCATCTGCCCCTCGAGTTCGGAGAACCGCGCCTCGATCTGCTCGATCAGCTGCTCGATCACGCGACTATCTCTATTGGCGACTGCTCCGAGTCACCGGGCTTCTCCTCGGCCAGAACCTTCTCGAGGGCGGCAATCGCCACCGCCAGCTGCTCCTCGTCGGGCTCGCGGGTGGTCAGGTTCTGCAGCATCAGCCCGGGCCACATCAGGCCCCGCACCCAAGCTTTGCGCCGGTTCTTCCCCGCCCACTTGATTACCTCATAGGAAAGGCCGGCGATCAGCGGGATGCCGAGGATCCGGGAGGCCAGCAGCCAGTACCAGGCCGGCAGACCGATCGGGGCGAAAACGAAGATCGCCAGCACCATCACGATCAACAGGAAGCTGGTCCCACAGCGCGGGTGCAGACGGGAGTAGAGCTTCGCCCGCGCGGGGATCAGCTCATCTTCGGCCTCATAGCAGGAGATCGTCTTGTGCTCGGCGCCGTGGTACTCGAATACGCGACGCAGGTCGGGAAGACGACTGATCGCCACGATGTAGCCGATGAATATCGCCGTGCGCAGCAACCCCTCGATCAACCAGAAGAGAAGCGACGAGCCAAGCTGGTCCTTGATCAGGCTGGTCAGCCCCACCGGCACGACGAAGAAGAGCCCAACCGCCAACAGCAGCGAGAAGGCGATCGTCAGCCCCCAGACCCAGCCGCCGATCTCCTCCTGCTCGCCCTCCTCATCCTCCGGGATCTGCGCGTTGGCGGAGATCGCCAGCGCCCGAAAGCCGATCTTCATCGACTCGCCCAGAGCGACCACGCCACGGATCACCGGCACCCGCCAGAGGCGGTGGCGCTTCGCCCAGGGAACGAGCGACTCGGAGCTGATCTCGACCGCTCCCTCGGGGTTGCGCACCGCCACCGCCCAGGTGGAGACGCCGCGCATCATCACGCCCTCCAGCACCGCCTGCCCGCCGACCGGGGCGTCCCGCTTGGCGACCAGAGCGCCATCCGGCATGCGTAGCGGGTCGGCCCCGTTCGAAGAGGCCGCCGAAGCCGCGAGAGAGCCCCCTTCCGGGCTCACGGCCTACTTCCCGGCCTTGGCGCGCTTTGCGGCGCGGCGCTGGAACCGCTCAACCCGGCCGCCGGTGTCAACCAGCTTCTGCTTGCCCGTGTAGAACGGGTGGCATTCCGAGCAAAGCTCGACGTGCAGGTCGGCTTTGGTGGAGCGGGTATAGAACTGATTCCCGCAGGAGCAGTGCACGTTGGCGAGGACATATTCGGGGTGGATTCCAGCCTTCATCGCCACTCAGTCTAGATGACGCGTGGATCGTGCCCGTTCAGGGGTTGGGAAATCGTTGTTTCCTGCCGATGTAGCAGATCAGTGGAAACCACGGACCCCATAAAGGTCGGCAGCCCGCGAGCGGTAATGGTCCTGCGACGCGCCCTTGCCGTTCTGCTCGTCGGCGGCACCGCGCTGGTCCTCCTGCACGACTGGTTCGGCCTCGGCGGCGCCAGGTTCGACTACACGGCCGGCGGACCCCTCTACGACCTGATCATCTTCGCCGCCGGCGTCGCCTGCCTCGTCCGAGCGACGTTCTTCAAGCGCGAACAGGGCGCCTGGCTGCTGCTCGGCCTGGGAATCCTCTGCTGGGCCGCCGGCGAGGTCTACTGGACAGCGTTCATCCTCGATAACCCGGCGGCCCCCTACCCAGCCCCGGCCGACGTCTTCTACCTGGCCTTCTACCCGCTCGCCTACGCGGGAATAGCGATGCTGGTTCGCGCCCGCGCCCACGAGCTGGACTGGCGGCGCTGGATGGACGCCGCAATCGCCGCCCTCGGCACGGCCGCGCTCGGCACTGCCTTCGTCTTCGACTTCGTCGCCGATAAGGCCGACGGCACGCCGCTGCAGATCGCAACCTCCCTCGCCTACCCGCTGGGCGACATCGGCATGCTGGCGCTGATCGTCGGTGTCGTCGCCCTCACCGACTGGCGCCCCGGGCGCACCTGGTCGCTGCTGCTGGTCGGGCTGGCGGCCCAGGGCGTGGCCGACATCGCCTACACCTTGCAATCGACCAACGGCGTCCTGCCGGCGGGCAGCTGGATCGACCCCATCTATCTGATCTCGGCAGCCTGCCTCGGAGCGGCGGTTTGGCAGCCCCCCGCAGCCACGATTCGCATCGACGAAGAATCGGGTGGCTGGCGGGAGCTGATGGTCCCGGCGATCTTCGCCTCGGTGATGATCGGCCTCTTCGCTATGCGGTATCTGGGCGCCACCAGCAGCCTCTCAGCGGTGCTCTGGGCGGCGACGATGCTCGCCGTGATCGTCCGACTGGCGATCAGCGACCGGCAGAACAAAGCGCTGCTGACGCAGGTGCAAACAGACCCGCTGACCGGGCTGGCGAATCGCGGCCGCATGCAGGTGGACCTCGAGAGGCACTGCGCTCACGCGACCGAGGAGCGTCCTGCCGCCCTGCTCTTTCTCGACCTGAACGGGTTCAAGCGCTACAACGACAGCTTCGGACATCCCGCCGGCGACCTCTTGCTGGCCGAGCTCGGGGGAGCACTGCAGGAGGCGATCGGCAAGAACGGGACCGCCTACCGGATAGGAGGCGACGAGTTCTGCGTGTTGCTGACCTGCCCCGAGAATCGCTTCGAAGCCGTCACCAGAGAGGCGGCAAAGGCGCTGACGGCACGCGGCAGCGGCTATGACGTGAGCGCCGCCTGGGGAGCGGTCGAGATTCCAAGCGAAGCCGTGGAGCCCTCCGAGGCGCTGCAGCTGGCCGACGTGCGGATGTACGCGCAAAAGGAATCGCGGCGCCTGGCAGATCGCGACATGCCTCAGCCCTCCGTGACCGAGGCGCTCCTGCGGCATCAGGTCAAAGACGCCTCCGCGCTGAACAAACCCGCTACTCCACGCTGAGCGCGGCCAGCAGCGTGTCGAGCGTGCGACCCACCTCGATTCGCATCCGCTCCGGGTCATCGGCACGGGCGATCAGCATCGCGGCCTCATCGAGAGCGCCCATCAGAATGTGGGCGAGCGGACGCGTGGGCTGCTCGGCAATCGCGCCCGCCTCCACCGCCGCCTGCAGAGTCCCCTCGATCAAGCCGAGACCGTTCTCGGCAGCGATCTCCCGCCAACGGTCCCAACCCAGAACCGACGGGCCGTCGAGCAAGACGATCTGCTGCGCCTCCGGCTCGGTGCAGGCCCCCAGGAACATCTCGGCGCCGGCGCGCATTGCCTCCAGCGGCCCGGCGGAGTCGTCGCCGAGCACCCCCTCCGCGATCCGCTGCGTCAACTCGGCCTCGACTCGCTCATACACCGCTTCGAAGAGATCGCGCTTGCCGTCGAAGTGGTGATAGAGCGCACCGCGGGTCACACCGGCGGCGCGCACGATCTCTTCGGTCCCCACATCGGCGTAGCTGCGCATGGCAAAGAGCGCCCGAGCGGCTTCGATCAGCGCGTCCCGGGTAGCTTCGGAGCGCTCCACCTGTGTACGTTTGACATTCATACTGTCTGTATGTAACTTACCCGGCCCGTCGGTCGAAAACAACCCAGGAGGGACGCAATGGACCAGGCAAGCCAGCGCCACGAAATCGAGCTTCCCGCCGGGACGATCCGCTATCGCGAGGCGGGCGAGGGCAAGCCGGTTGTCTTCATACACGGGTACCTGGTCGACGGACGACTCTGGGGCGGGGTGGTCGACCGGCTCTCCGACCGCTGCCGCTGCATCGCCCCCGACTGGCCTATAGGGGCGCAACGGGTGGCGATGAAACCCGACGCCGATCTCAGCCCCTACGGGATCGCCGAAATAGTCGCGAGCTTCCTCGAAGCGCTGGACCTCGACGACGTGACCATCGTCGGCAACGACTCCGGCGGAGCGATGTCGCAGGTGACCGTCACCCGCCATCCGCAGCGGATCGGCCGCATGGTGCTCACCAATTGCGATACCCACGAGAACTTCCCCCCCGGGATCTTCAAGGCGATGCCGCCGCTCGCGGCGCTCCCCGGCGGGATGTCGCTGCTGGCGGCTCCGTTCCGGATCCCCGCCATGGCGCGCGCCGCCTTCCGACCCTTCGCTCGCACCCGCATTCCCGACAACCTGATTGCCTCCTGGATGGAGCCCGGCCTGCACGACCCGGCCGTCAAGCGCGATGTCAAGAAGGTGACCACCGGGATGAACAAGCGCTACACGCTGGAGGCCGCGGAGAAGCTGAAGGGCTCCGACCTGCCCGTCCTGCTCACCTGGGCGCCGGGCGACCGCTTCTTCCCGATCAAGTACGCGCAGCGGCTGGCGGAGGACATACCCAACGCGCGCCTGGTCGAGATCCCGGACTCGAAGACATTTGTCTCGATCGACCAGCCACAGCGCCTCGCCGACGAGATCGCCGCATTCGTGGGCGTCTAAAAGCAGAACGCGCAATCTGCGCGTTCTTTTTCGCAACGTGCATGTTTTTCGTCTGACGGGAGGTGCATGCTTCCGGCACGCCCCCTACAGGACGGAGAGCCATGCCCGAGGAGATCTTCGACCAGGACAGGCCGAGGAGCAAGATGGCGAGGCGCCTCGACGAGGCGTTCGCCGGCTGCGAGGAGTGGACGATCGCCCCGCCCGCCGAACGGCGCGGCGCGGCCATCCTGGTCCCCGACTTCGTCGCTAAGTCTCCTGGTAAAGAGGACCGTCGCCGCCCTCAGGCAGCGTAAGGCGGCCGCCCTTGGCCGTGATCGCCCCGCACTGCACGCAGTTGGAGGCGGTGACGTGAACGTCGACCGTGGTGGCGCCGTTCTCCAGCTGCTCCTCGGGAATCTCGTAGACCTGGGCCGGACACATCGAGACCCATGTCTGGGCGACCTCGCGCGGCACCCTGGTCTGGATGCGGACGTGGTTTGGCGCGTCGTCGCGGGTGGCGTTACCCGATAGGAAGACCGAGTCGAGCTTGTTGAAGGTGAGCTCATTGTCGGGCTTGACATACATGTCGGCCGCCTTGCCGATCTCGACCTCGACCTCGGAGTCGTGCTCCTGCTTCCAGTGGCCGCCCGGGAAGGCGCCTTTGGTGATGGTCATCGCGGAGGCGAGCGCGCCGCCGAGGAAGAAGCCCTTGCTGAACGGCTGGCGCATGTTGCGCGACTGGTAGATGTCCTTCTCGATCAGCGAGTTGTGGACCTTCTCGTCGTAGGCCTCGAAGTTGACCGAGTCCCGCTTCAACGCCTCGACGATCGCCTCCGCCGCGTACATGCCGGCGTGCATCGCATAGTGGACGCCCTTCAGGGTCGGAACATTGACCATGCTGGCCGCATCGCCGGCGATCACCATGCCCGGCACGGCGAGCCGCTTCGGCATCGCGAAGTAGCCGCCGGAGGGGATCGTCTTCGCTCCCCAGGCAACCCGCTTTCCGCCCTCGAGGATCTTCTTGATGAAGGGATGGGTCTTCATCAGCTGCAGCGCGTCGTGACAGCTGAAGGTCGCGTCGGTGTAGTCGAGGCCGACGACGAGGCCGATGCAGACCTTGTCCTCCCCCATCGGATAGATGAAGCTGCCGCCGAACTCGTTGAACTTGGGCGACTTGCGCAGCGGCCAGCCCATCGTGTGGATCACCCGGTCGAGCGGCTTCGGGACCTCCCAAACCTCTTTCACGCCGAGCTCCCAGCGCATCGGGTCGGCACCGTGCAGGTCGAAGTAGTCGTAGGCGGCATAGGTGAGGTGACCGACCGTGCCCTCGGCGAGGACCGTCGCCCTGGCGACCACATCGGAGCCGGGCTCGAAGTTGGCCAACTCCTCGCCGTCCTTACCGCGGCCGCGATCGCCGGAGCGCACCCCCTTCACGACCCTGTCTTCGACCAGCAGCTTGGTCGCGGCGGTCTCGGAGAGGATGTAGACGCCCGCCTCCTCGGCTTTGTCGGCGAGGAAGCGACCGAGCTTGGAGACCGACGTGACGTAGTTGCCGTGGTTGCGGAAGTTGGGCGGCATCGGCTTCAGCGGCAGCGCCGCCTTCGGCGTCAGCAGGTAGACCGCGTCCTTGGTGACCTCCTGGTAGACCGGCCACTCCGACTTGTCGAGATCGGGGAACAGCTCCTCCATCGCCGAGGGCTTCATGTTCGCGCCGGAGAGCAGGTGCGCCCCGGCGACTTTGCCCTTCTCAATGACCGCGACCGGGACCTCGCCGAGCTTCTCGGTCAGCTCCGGCTCGTCCTCCAGCAGCTGCATCAGCTTGTTCGCGCAGGCGAGCCCGGCAGGCCCGCCGCCCACGATTGCGACCCCTACCTCGATGCGGTCGTCTTCGGCGTCGGTCGGCGGACCGATCGCCTCGGCATCGCTGAACGGCGGCGGGAACTCGCTGGGTGCAACAGCCGGCATCGCTTACTCCAATCGGTCGTTAGGTGAAAGGCGACCGGGGGGCTGCGAGGAGCCCCCCGGCAACGTCATCCCTTCTTCGCCTTGATCGCCTCGGTCAGCTTGGGGACGATCTTGTGCAGATCGCCGACCACGCCGAGGTCGGAGAACTCGAAGATCGGCGCGTTCGGGTCCTTGTTGATCGCGAGGATGTTCTCCGAGCTCTGCATCCCGACCTTGTGCTGGATCGCGCCGGAGACACCAGCGGCCAGGTAGAGCTTCGGCGCGACCGTCTTGCCGGTCTGGCCGATCTGGGTCGAGTAGGGGTACCAACCGGCGTCGACCACCGCGCGGGTCGCAGCAACCGCGCCGCCCATCGACTCGGCCAGCTCCTCGCAGAGCTTGAAGCCCTCGGCAGCGCCGAGGCCGCGGCCACCGCCGACGAGGATGTCGGCATCCTCGATGTTGACGTCCTCGCCGCGCTGCTCGCCGCGCTGAACCATCGTCGCCTTGGTCGACCAGGGGGACAGCTCGACCTCGACGTCGACGACCTCGGCGGTGCCACCGCTCTCGTTGGCGTCGAAGGCATTGAGCCGGCCGATGATTATCCCCGGCTCGGCGACGTAGCCGACATCGGCGATCTGGGAGTCCTGCAGGATCGGGCGCTCGGCGACCAGCTTGCCGCCGTCGACCTTGACCTTGGTGACTTCCATGGTCACGCCGGCACCCAGGCGCGCGGTCAGCCCGGCGCCGATCTCGAAGCCGAGCAGGCCGCCGCCGAAGAGGGCATAGCCGAAGCCCTCGTCCTGGATGACCTTGGCCATCGCGTCGACGATCGGCTGGGCGAGGCCCTCCGGCACGCTCTTGGCCCGGAAGACCTTGGCCGCGCCCCAGTTTCCGAGCCCGGCACAAGCGTCGTCGGCGATGTCTCCGACCACCAGCGCGGCAGCCTCGCCGCCTATCTCACCGGCCAGCTTGGCCGCCTCGGAGATCGCCCCGAGCGAGTTCTTGTTGAAGTTGCCCTCGTCGTCGTGGAGGGCGTAGGTCAGGATGCCTGCCATCTAGATCAGCTTCCTCTCGTCGAGCCAAGCGACGATCTTCTCGACCGTCTCGTTGGTGTCCTCGTCCTCGATGATCTCCCCGGCCTCTTTGGCGGGCGGCGGGTTGAGCGCGAGGACCGCTGTCTTGGAGCCGGCCTCGCCGACCATGCCTCCGTCGATTCCCACGTCGGCGGTCGCCTTCGCGTCGAGGGGTTTTTTCTTCGCCCCCATGATCGCCTTCAGGCTCGGGTAGCGAGGCTCGTTGATCGCGTCGCCGACGCTGATCACCGCGGGCAACTCGACCTCGACGGTGTCGTAGCCGTACTCGGCCTGGCGCTCGCAGCGCAGCTTGCCGTCGGTGACGTCGATCTTGATCACCTGCGTCAGCGAGGGCATCTGCAGGTGGTCGGCGACCACGGCGCCGATCGTGTAGCACTCGCCGTCGTCCGACTGCTGGCCGAGCAACACCAGGTCGGGGCTCTCGGACTCCAGCACCTTGGCCAGCGAGTAGCCGGTGGCGCAGACGTCGGAGCCCGACAGAGCCTCATCGGAGAGGTGCACCGAGCGATCGGCGCCGAGCGCGACGGCCTTGTGCAGAGCACGGACGGCGGAGTCGGGGCCCATCGTCACCGCGACGACCTCCTCGACGGGGATCGCGCCGCCTTCCTTGATCTGCATGGCGGCCTCGATGGCATGGGTATCGAAGGGGTTGAGGTTTTTCTCGCCGCTGCGGTCCAGTCGCATCGTGTTCGGGTCGATGCGCTTCTGGACGGCGGCGTCCGGTACCTCCTTGACCAGGACGCAGATCTTCAAGTTGAAAGCCTCCTATTGGGCTGGTTGACTGACCAGTCAGTCAGTCTATCCACAGACGACGGACGACGTGTTATTCGCTGAGCTGATGCCGTTCCGCGGCGCCAGAGCGGATGAAATCGACGATCTCGTCGGTGCCCGCACCGGGAGTGAAGACCGCAGCGACGCCGAGCTTCTTCAGCTCCGGGATGTCCTCGGCTGGGATCGTCCCCCCCACCGTGACAAGCACGTCGTCGACCCCCTGTTCGGAGAGCAACTCGACGATCCGCGGCACCAGCGTCATGTGGGCGCCGGAGAGGATCGAGAGGCCGACCGCGTCGGCATCCTCCTGGATCACGGTCTCGGCGATCTGCTCAGGTGTCTGGTGCAGTCCGGTGTAGATCACCTCCATGCCGGCGTCGCGCAGCGCCCGGGCGATGATCTTCGCCCCGCGGTCGTGCCCGTCCAGGCCGGGCTTGGCGACGACGACGCGGATCTTGCGAGCGGTTGCGGCTTCCATCGGCGCGAGAACCCTAGCGCCTGCCTAGAAAACGGGGGACTCGGTGTAAGTCCCGAACACTTCCTGCATCGCCGCGATCATCTCTCCCTCGGTCGCACGGGCGCGGGCGGCGGCGATGATCGGCGGCATCAGGTTCTCCTCGGTCGCGGCGGCGCGCTTCAGCTCGGCGAGGGTGCCCTCGACGGCCGCTGCATCGCGCCCGGCGCGGGTCGCCTGCAGACGCTCGACCTGCTTGCGCTCCAGCGCCGGGTCGATACGCAGGATCGGGGTCGGCTCCTCGTCCTCATGGGTGAAGTCGTTGACGCCGACGACGATCCGCACCCGCTCGTTCAGCTCCTGCTGGTAGGCGAAGGAGGCCTCGGCGATCTCGCGCTGGGGGAAGTTCTGGCGGATCGCCTCGACCATCCCCCCCAGCTCGTCGATGCGGGCAAAGTAGCCATAGGCGGCCTCCTCCATCTCATCGGTCAGCTTCTCGACGAACCAGGAGCCGCCGAGGGGATCGGCGGTGTTGACGACGCCGGACTCCAGCCCGATGATCTGCTGGGTGCGAAGCGCGACCCGCACCGCCTCCTCGGTCGGCAGTGCCAGCGCCTCGTCGAAGGAGTTGGTGTGCAGGGACTGAGTTCCGCCAAGCACCGCCGCCAACGCCTCCAGCGAGGTGCGGACGACGTTGTTGAGTGGCTGCTGCGCGGTCAATGAGACCCCCGCCGTCTGCGCATGGAAGCGCAGTCGCATCGACTCCTCGCGTTTGGCACCGTAGGTGTCGCGCATCTCACGGGCCCAGATCCGCCGCGCCGCGCGGTACTTGGCGATCTCCTCGAAGAAGTCGATGTGGGCGTTGAAGAAGAAGGAGAGCCGGGGCGCGAAGTCATCGACGTCGAGGCCCCGCTCCAGCGCCCGCTCGACGTAGGTGAAACCGTCCTTGAGTGTGAACGCCAGCTCCTGCTGGGCGGTCGACCCCGCCTCGCGGATGTGGTAGCCGGAAATCGAGACCGGATGCCAGCGCGGCATGTTCTCGCTGCACCACTCGATCATGTCGGTGACCAGGCGCATCGCCGGCTCGATCGGGAAGCACCACTCCTTCTGGGCGATGTACTCCTTGAGGATGTCGGTCTGGATCGTGCCGCCGAGCTTCTCCGGCGGGACGCCCTGCTCCTCACCGACGAGGACGTAGAAGGCGAGCAGGATCGCGGCCGGGGCGTTGATGGTCATCGAGGTGGTGACGCCCCCGAGGGGGATGCCGGCGAAAAGCTGCTCCATGTCGTCGAGAGAGTCGACGGCGACGCCCTCGCGGCCGACCTCGCCGAGACTGCGGGCGTGGTCTGAGTCATAGCCCATCAGGGTCGGCATGTCGAAGGCGGTCGAGAGCCCGGTCTGACCGTGGTCGAGCAGGTAATGGAAGCGCTCGTTGGTCTCCTCGACCGTGCCGAAGCCGGCGAACTGGCGCATCGTCCAGAGCTTCCCCCGGTACATCGAGGGGTAGGGGCCGCGCGTGAACGGATACTCGCCGGGGCGGCCGATCTGCTGCTCGGGATCGCCCCCCGCGTCCTCGGGCCCGTAGAGGGGCTCGATCGGATGACCCGACATGGTCGAGAACTCCCCGTCGCGCTGCTTGAACTCGGGCTTCTCCCGCGGCTCGGTCGCCATGCAAGGAGTCTAGATGCGATCCGTGGCGCCTTATCCGTCATATAGACGGAAAAAGCGCCACACCCCGCTCAGCGGCGCACCGGGAAGCGGCGGGGAGGCGGCGCTTTGCGCCGGGCGGCGATGCGCGAGGCGCCGAAGCCGGCGACCGTGGCCAGCAGGGTGACGGCAAGCGCCACGAGGCGACGGCCCAGGCGCTCGAAGCGCATCGTCTGCCAACCCTCTTCGCGGGCGATCTCGGCCAGCGGCGGGTCGGGGTTCACGACGACAGGGTTGCCGACCGCGCGCAGCATCGGCAGGTCCGAGAGCGAATCCGAATAGGCGTAGGAGGCGCCGAGGTCGATGTCATGCGCGGCGGCGAAGGCCTGCATCGCCTCGACCTTCCCCTGCCCGTAGACGAATGGCCCGTCGAAGCGACCGGTGAAGGTGCCGTCCTCACCGACGCCGTAGTGCGTCCCCACACCCCCGTCCATGCCCAGCACGAGGGCAAGGGGCTCGACCACGCCGCTGCCGGCAGCGCTGACGATGAAGGTGGCGCGGCCGGCATCCTGGTGGGAGTAGACCTCGTCGAGCATCTGCGGGTAGACGCGCGGCAGGATCGCCGCCATCACCTCCGGGTTCATCCGCTCGACGCTACGGATCGGCACCCCCGCGATCAGCTCGCGCGCGACGCGCAGCACCTCGGTGGTTCGCTCGTCGGTTGTGCCGCGCAGGCGATAGCGCAGGTGCTCGATCCCCCAGCTGACGAGCTGGCGACGGCTGACGAGCCCGTGCCGGGTCGCGACACGGGCGAATTGCATCCCCGATGAACCCGCCATCAGGGTCTTGTCCAGGTCGAAGAAAGCCGCGGCGCGGCTCAAGCTAAGACCCGTTGACCTCGATCACGATCGCGTCGCCCTGGCCGCCGCCGGAACAGATCGCAGCGACGCCGAGCCCGCCGCCTCGACGGCCAAGCTCATGGACGAGGGCGCCGACGATCCGGGCGCCCGAGGCGCCGATCGGATGGCCGAGTGCGATCGCCCCACCGTTTACGTTGACCTTCTCCTCGTCGACGCCGAGCATCCGCATCGAGTTGAGGGCCACAGAGGCGAAGGCCTCGTTGATCTCCCAGAGATCGACGTCCTCGGGGGAGCGGCCGATCTTCTCCAGCGCCTGCTTGGCGGCGTTGGCCGGGGTTTTCGCCAGGTAGGGGAAGTCGTCGGCGACGGTCCCGTAGGAGAGGACCCGGGCAAGCGCCTCGCGGCCATTGCTCTGCGCCCACTCCTCCGAGGCGACGACGATCGCGCCGGCGCCGTCGTTGACGCCCGGCGCGTTGCCGGCAGTGTGGGTGGCGTCCTCACCGCCGATCGCCCGCAGGCCGGCCAGCGTCTCGACCGTGGTCTCGGGGCGGATCGCCTCGTCGGCCTCGATCGTGTTCTCGCCCTTGCGCGACTTGACGGTGACCCCGGCGATCTCGTCGGCGAGGCGGCCGGCATCTGTGGCCTCGGCAGCGAGGCGGTGGGAGCGCTCGGCGAAGCGGTCCATGTCGACGCGGGTGATCTCCAGCTCGTTGGAGACCTCGCTCGCCTCGTTGATCATCTGCTTCTCGGTGAAGGGGTTGGTGAGGCCATCGTGGACCATCGCGTCGATCGTCTCGACATGGCCCATGCGGTAGCCGAAGCGAGCGCCGGGAAGCAGATGCGGCGCCTGGCTCATCGACTCCATGCCGCCGGTCACAGCGACCTCGGTGTCGCCGGCTCGGATCGCCATGTCGGCGATTCCCAGCGAGCGCATGCCCGAGGCGCAGACCTTGTTGATCGTCTCCGAGGGAACCTCCTTGGGGATGCCGCCCTTGATCTGAGCCTGGCGCGAGGGGATCTGGCCCTGGCCGGCCTGCAGGACCTGGCCGAAGACGACCTGTTGGACCTGCTCGGGATCGACGCCGGAGCGCTCCAGCGCCGCTGAGATCGCGTGACCACCGAGGTCGGTGGCATCGAGAGAGGAGAGGGTCCCACCCATCTTGCCGAAGGGCGTGCGGGCGGTTCCGAGGATGACTGTGCTGGGCATCGCGGATCTTTCGTCTTGGTTTTATGCCGGGTCTCGGCTCGAACGTGGGCCGCATGGCCCTAACGGGAAAGATAGCGGGGAGTGCCGATTGGCCTCCGTGCTCAACGTCATAGACTCGCACGCCATGAGCGCAGACCGAGCGAAGCGCGAGCTATGCCCGTGAAAGTCGAGGTGAGCCAGGCTGAGATCCCCGAGGTCGACGCCGACCTGGTGGTCGTGGGCCTGTTCTCTGACGGTGATCTGCCGGCTGAGGTCGCCTCCGCGCCGGGTGCGGCGGATGCCAGGAGCGGGTTCCAAAAGCTCTCGCTTATCCATCCCGACAGGCCCGCGCGAGTGTTGGCGGTCGGCCTGGGCAAACGCGAGGAGATGGACGCCGAGCGCGCCCGCGTCGCCGCCGCGCTGGCGGCGCAGGAGGCGGCGCGGCTGGAGTCCACCTCGCTCGCCTGGGCGCTGCCGGACACGGGCGATGACGAGGCGACCGCGGAGGGCCTGGTCACCGGCACGATCCTCGGCGCCTACCGCTTCGACCGCTTCCTGACTCGCGACCCCGCGGACCCTCCCCCGCCGGCGATCGAGTCGCTGACCCTGTTGGCACCGGAGACAGTGGAGGAAGCGGCGAAAGCCGCCCGCGTCTGCGCCGTCGCGCAGAACCGCGCCCGCGATCTGCAGAGCCTTCCGTCCAATGTCGCCACCCCGTCCTATCTGGGCCGCCGAGCCCGGGAGACCGCTTCAGCCCACGAAGCGGTCACCACCGAGATCCTCGGCCGCAAGGAGATTGCGGAAAAGGGGATGGGAGGCCTGGTCGCAGTCAGCCAGGGGAGCACAGAGGAGCCGCAGCTGATCGTGCTGCGCTACGCCGGCGGGGGTGACGGCCCGACCCTGGGGTTGGTCGGCAAGGGCGTCACCTTCGACACCGGGGGCATCTCGATCAAGCCCTCCGCCGGCATGGAGGAGATGAAGATGGACATGTCGGGCGCGGCGGCCGTGCTCGAAGCGGTATCGGCGATCGCCGAGCTGGCGCTGCCGATCGACCTCATCGCCGTGATCCCCTCGACCGAGAACATGCCCTCGGGAACCGCGATCAAGCCCGGCGACATCATCACCCAGTACAACGGCAAGACGGTCGAGGTGAACAACACCGACGCCGAGGGACGGCTGATCCTCGCCGACGCTCTCTCATATGCGATCGACCTGGGGGCAGAACGGATCGTCGACCTGGCGACGCTGACCGGCGCCGTCCTCGTCGCGCTGGGCTCGACCTACGCGGCGGTGATCTCCAACGACGACGAGCTGGCCGGCGAGGTGACCAAGGCCGGCGATACGACCGGCGAGCTGGCCTGGCGCCTGCCCCTGCACCGCGAGTACAAGGAGCTGACCAAGGGCACCGTCGCCGATCTGGTCAACAGCTCGCAGAAGCGCAAGGCCGGCACGATCTACGCCGGCTCCTTCCTCGAGGAGTTCGTCGGCGAGACGCCGTGGGCCCACGTCGACATCGCCGGCACCGCCTGGGACGTCGGCCGCCCCTACACCGGCAGCGGCGCCAGCGGATTCGGCGTCCGCCTACTCGTAGAGCTCGCTCGGGAACTCTCCGCGTAGCGGGGCTCAGCCGCCGAGAATCATGCAGGTGGCGACGCCGTGGGCGAGCAGCTTGCCGGAGTCGGCTGCGGTGATATTCGCCTCCGAGGTCGCCTGGCGGCGGCCTCGGTAGAGGACGTTCGCCTCACAGAGGACACGTCCGGTGTCGCGGGTGATCGGCCGCACGTACTTGGCCTCCAGCCCGAGCGAGGTGTAGCCGACGCCGGCGGGCAAGGTTGTGTGGACCGCACAGCCGAGAGCCGAGTCGAGCAGCGTCGCGGCATAGCCGCCGTGCACGACGCCGATCGGGTTGTAGTGCTCCTCACCGGGGTCCCCCGAGAACACGGCCCGGCCCTCCTCCACTTCGATCGGCCCCATCCGCAGCGTCACCGCGATCGGCGGCGGCGGCATCTCGCCGGCGACGATCGCGCGCATGTACTCGATACCGGTCATCGTCGCCCCGGCCGCCGCGGTGGGCATCGGGTCCTGCCAGGTGAGAGTGCGGGTGCGTGTCGTCTCCGGGCTGACCTCGGCGAAGGCGAGCGCCGCGTCAACCGCCGTCGCACCGTCGGGCACGTTCACCGCTTTGTCCGGCGTGCTCACCGCTTGGGGCTCGCCGGGTAGAGCAGATCGGCGGTGATCTCCGCCTGGGTGATCGCGATCTTCGCGGCCGCGCCGCGGTCCTTCTTGTGGCGTCGAATCAGCTTCATGGCGCAACCCTAAACCAGTGAGTTGCTTAATGCAACTTAGTGTGCGAAGATCACTCTCGTGCTCGGTCACGACTATCCGGGACAGATCTGCTCAATCGCCAAGGCGCTGGAGGTCGTGGGTGAGCGCTGGTCGCTGCTGATCGTCCGTGACGTGATGAACAGACGGCGACGCTTCGACGAGCTGCAGGGAGGCCTGGGCATCGCCCGCAACGTCCTCACGGCGCGGTTGCAGCGGCTGGTCGACGAGGACATTCTCGAGCGGCGGCCATACCAGTCGAACCCGGAGCGCTACGAGTACTTCCTCACCGAGAAGGGCCTCGACCTGTGGCCGGCGCTTGTCGCGCTGCTCGGCTGGGGCGATCGTCACTCCCCCAACCCGGCCGGTCCTCCGATGCTGATCGTCCACAAGGAGTGCGGCGGTCAGGTCAACGACCGCGGGATCTGCGAAAGCTGCGGTGAGGTCCTGCACGCCCGTGACGCCCGCGCATTGCCCGGCCCGGGCATCGTCGCCAAAGCCGCCTGACCGAACTGCATCAAATTCTCTACCTGCCAGGGGAGAAATCGATGCAGTTCGCGAGTGAGGGCTGTAGCGTTGGCTGTCCGGTCAGCGGCGGCAAGTGAAGGAGAGACGAATGGCGACTGCGGCGGAAGTTCAAACCCGCGAGAAGATCTTCATCGGCGGCGAGTGGGTCACGCCGCGGGGCTCGGAGACGCTCGAGGTCGTCAACTCGACCACCGAGGAGACGATGGCGACGATCCCGGCCTGCACTCCCGAGGACGCCGACCTCGCGGTGCGCGCGGCCCGCGACGCCTTCGACTCCTGGTCGCAGACCTCACGCGAGGAGCGCGCGGGCTATCTCTCCGCGATCGCCGCCGGGCTGGGCGAGCGCTCCGAGGAGATCGCGGCGACGATCACCCAGGAGCTGGGAATGCCGATCAAGCTCAGCCAGATCATCCAGGCGGGGCTGCCGACCGGACAGTTCGCGGCGATGCCGAAGCTGATGGAGGAGGTCGCCTGGGAGGAGGAGATCGGCAACTCGCGAGTCCTGCGCGAGCCGGTTGGCGTGCTCGGTGCGATCACCCCCTGGAACTACCCGCTGAACCAGATCGCGGCCAAGGTCGCGCCGGCGCTGGCGGCCGGCTGCACCGTGGTGCTGAAGCCGAGCGAGGTGGTGCCGCTGAACGCCTTCATCCTGGCCGAGGTGATCGAGGCCGCCGGACTGCCGGCCGGAGTCTTCAACCTCATCACCGGCACGGGGCCGGTGGTCGGCGAGGCCGTCGCCGGACACCCCGCGGTCGACATGGTCTCCTTCACCGGCTCGACCCGCGCCGGGCGGCGCGTTTCCGAGCTGGCCTCTGCGACGGTGAAGCCGGTGGCGATGGAGCTGGGTGGCAAATCGCCCAATGTGATCCTCGATGACGCCGACCTCTCCCGCGCCGTTCCCGACGGCGTCGCCAAGTGCTTCCTCAACTCCGGCCAAACGTGCAGCGCGCTGACCCGGATGCTCGTTCCGCGCGAGAAGCTGGCCGAGGCCGAGGAGCTGGCCAAGTCGGTGGCTGAGAGCTTCACCCCCGGCGACCCGTTCGAGGAGTCGACGCGGCTTGGGCCACTGGTTTCCGACGTGCAGCGCGAGCGTGTGCGCGGCTTCATAGAGAAGGGCGAAGCCGAGGGCGCCAAGCTGGTGACCGGCGGCGCTG
This sequence comes from Solirubrobacterales bacterium, assembly GCA_036381235.1. Taxonomy (GTDB): domain Bacteria; phylum Actinomycetota; class Thermoleophilia; order Solirubrobacterales; family 70-9; genus DASVDE01. Next base: position 38,770 of record DASVDE010000012.1, read on the forward strand.
CACCCCCCGAGGGGCTCGAGCGTGGCTACTTCGTCCGTCCCACCGTCTTCTCCGAGGTGACGCCGGAGATGACGATCGCCCAGGAGGAGATCTTCGGACCAGTGCTGACGATCCAGCCCTACGAGGATGAGGACGACGCGGTGCGGATCGCCAACGACACCGTCTACGGCCTGGCCGGCGGCGTCTGGTCGGCTGACACCGACCGCGCGATCTCCGTCGCCAAGCGGATTCGAACCGGGCAGATCGAGATCAACGGCGGCGCCTTCAACCCACTGGCGCCGTTCGGCGGCTACAAGCAGTCGGGGCACGGTCGCGAGAACGGCCGTTACGCGATCGAAGAACTGCTCCAGGTTAAGAGTCTGCAGTTGTAGGCGGGCGGGTCCTGCCCCGGGCGAGAAGGCCTGCGGGCGAGGTTTACGTTCTCGGCCTCCTCGCCCGGGCCACCCGCCCGACGACCGCATACTCTCCACGACGACGATGAACTTCGATCTCTCTGACGAGCAGAAGCTTCTGCGGGACACGGTTCGGGATTTCGCCCGGCAGGAAGTGGCTCCCGTGGCGGAGGAGTTGGACCGGACCAAGGCCTTCCCCTACGAGATCGTGGAGAAGATGGGCGGGCTGGGGTTGATGGGAATTCCGTTTCCGCAGGAGTTCGGGGGCGGCGGAGCGGACACGCTCTCCTACGCGCTGGCGGTCGAGGAGCTGGCGCGAGTGGACTCTTCGGTCTGCATCACGATGGCAGCGCATACCTCGCTGGGGACGATGCCGATCTACCTGTGGGGGACGGATGAGCAAAAGAGCGAGTGGCTGCCCCAGCTGTGCAGTGGCAAGCGGCTCGCCTCGTTCGGGCTGACCGAGCCGGAGGCCGGGTCCGATGCGGGAAACGTGCGGACGACGGCGAAGCTGGACGACGGCGAATGGGTGGTGAACGGAGCGAAGCAGTTCATCACCAACTCCGGGACGGACATCTCCGGCTGCGTCGCGATCACCGCGGTCACCGGCGAAGCCGACGGGCGCAAGGAGATCTCGAACCTGATCGTTCCCACCGGGACGCCGGGGTATGAGACGGGCGAGCCGTATCGCAAGATGGGGTGGAACGCCTCAGACACACGGCCCCTCTCCTTCGAGGACTGCCGGGTACCGGAATCGAACCTGCTGGGACGGCGGGGGGACGGTTTCAAGAACTTCCTCCACATCCTCGACGGGGGGCGTATCGGCGTCGCTGCGATGGGGGTGGGGCTGGCGCAGGGGGCGCTGGACGAGGCGATCGCCTACGCCAAGGAGCGCCAGGCCTTCGGCCAGCCGATCTCCAAGTTCCAGTCGATCCAGGCGAAGATCGCCGACCTCTCGGCCCAGATCGAGGCCGCCCGCCTGCTGACCTGGCGCGCCGCCCTGGAGAAGGACGCCGGAAAGTCGTTCACGCTCACCGCCGCGCAGGCGAAGCTGATCACCGGCCGCCTCGCGGTCAAAGCGACCGAAGAGGCAGTGCAGATCCATGGCGGCTACGGCTACATCGAGGAGTACCCCGTCTGCCGCTTCTACCGAGACGCCAAGATCCTCACCATCGGCGAGGGCACCGACGAGGTGCAGCAGATGGTGATCGCCCGCCAGCTCGGCTGCTGAAGGCTCAGCCGGCCATCGGACGGGAGGTGACGGCTCCCTCCGGGCGGTCCGCAACCTCGGCTGCGCGGCCCACCTTCTCGCCGATCCTGAAGTGGGAGCAGATCGTCAGTTCGTGCTCGCGCAGCAGCGGCCGTGCCGGGTCGACAACCGGAGAGGCCTCGATCGTCTTGCGCTCCTGCGCGATCCAAACGCGACCCTTCCCTCCGGCACAACCGCTCAACGGGATCGCGACAAGCCTCGGGCGCCTTCGCCCGAGCTTCGCGATCAGCCAGGTCGGCTCGCCGCTCTCGGCATCGGCGAAGAAGCCGTGGACGCTGCCGGCCGAGCTCCCGTCGAGGTCATCGATCTTGTCTCCTATCCATTCCATCGCTTCCGCTGCGGTGGGAAGCCCGGCGGAGGGCTCAGCCGACTCAACCATCGGCCTGTCGCTCCAGCAGCTCGCCGGCGGCGCTGGCCGGATCGAGCTCGCGCCGCACGACCCGCTCCAGCAGGGTGGCGATCTCCGAGTCGTCGGCGACCGTCGCCTCCAGCCGCCGCCGCATCCGCGAGGTCGCGATTCCCAGCACCTCGTTTCGCAGGTTGCGGGCGCGGCGTTCCTCCAGCACTCCGGCGGCCTCGATGTGGGCGCGGTGCTCGTCGATCTTCACCGCCAGCTCCTCGACGCCCTCGCCGCGGGCAGCCTCGGTGCGCAGGATCGGCACCTTCCAGCCATCCGGAGGCTCGGAGAGGGCGAGCACCCCGCGCACCTCGCGGACCATCGTGTCGGTCATCGGGTGGTCGGCCTTGTTGACGACGATCACATCGGGGATCTCCATCACCCCGGCCTTCAGCGCCTGAATCGAGTCGCCTGAGCCCGGCATCAGCGCGAGCACGATCGTGTCCGCGTGGTCGACGATGTCGATCTCGGCCTGGCCGACCCCGACCGTCTCGATCAGGACGTCGTCCTTACCGGCGGCGTCCATCGCCAGCGCCACCTGCAGGGCCGCTTCGGAGAGGCCGCCGAGAGCGCCGCGCGAGGCCATCGAGCGGATGAAGACGCCGGGGTCGAGGAAGTGCTCGGAGAGGCGGATGCGATCGCCGAGCAGGGCACCGCGGGTGAACGGGCTCGAGGGGTCGATCGAGAGCACCGCCACCTGGCGCTCAGCCTTGCGAAGCTCGGCGGTGAGCGCGCCGATCAGCGTGCTCTTGCCCACCCCCGGCGGGCCGGTGAAGCCAACGATCCGCGCCTTGCCGGTCCGCGGATAGACCTCTCGCACCAACTCCCAGCCGGCGGGATCGTCGGACTCGATCAGCGTGATCGCTCGCGCCAGGGCACGCTTGTCCCCGGCGACGAGGCGCTCGGCGAGCGAGGCGGTCTTGGCAACGTCAGGCATGGGCGCCTGAGTCTAAAGTCCCGGCCGCCGTGATCCACTTTCTTCGCTTCGCCGCCCACAACGGGATGCTCACGCCGAAATACGCGCTGCTGCTCGGCCGCTACCTGCGACGCCGGCTGCTGACCCCCGCCGGCTGGCGCTGGCGAACCCACGGCCCACTGTTCCTCGGCAGCGGCCTGGAGCTGCAGATCTCCCGCCGCGGCCGCATCGAATTCGGCCGCTTCGTCTGGATCGGCCACGGCAGCAAGATTCGCTGCCACGAGGGAAGGGTCGAAATCGGCGAGAAAACGGTGATGGGACAAGAGTGCACGATCTCCGCCTACCGCCGGGTGCGAATCGGCGAGCAATGCGTAATCGCCGACCGAGCGATGTTCATCGACTTCGACCACGGCGTCGTCGAAGTCGAGCGGCCGATTCGCCAACAGGGCATCTACATGCGGGACGTGGAGGTCGGGTCCAACGTGTGGATCGGCTATGGCGCCTGCATTCTGCGCGGCGTCCGGGTCGGCGACAACTCGATCGTCGGCACCAACGCGGTCGTCACCAAGGACGTTCCCGCCAACGCCGTGGTAGCCGGGATTCCAGCGCGCATCATCCGCATGCGCGAAGCCCCGGAGAGGCTGCGCTGGCCAACCCCGGTGGAGCCCGATCCGGCAGCCGAGACCACCCTCCAGCCGCCGGGCTAAGCGAGCTTGGGGTCGGCGACGAGGTCGGCGTAGACGGCAGCTGTCTGCTCGGCGACGTCGGCCCAGTCGAAGCGGCGAACGTGCTCATATGCCTCGGCAACCAGACGGCGGCCCAACTCGTCGTCGGAGAGGACGCGGACCGCCACCTCGGCGAGCGCCTCGGGGTCGTGAGCGCGGAAGCGCAACCCGGCCTCCTCATGCGGGACGACCTCGCGCAGGCCGCCGGTGTCAGCGACGATGCAGGGACAGCCGGATGCCATCGCCTCCAGAGCCACGAGGCCGAAGGGCTCATAGATGGAGGGAACCACGGTGAGGTCGGCGATCCGGTAGAGAGAGTGCAGGACGTCGTCGCCGATCCAGCCGAGGAAGGTGCCGTAGTCCATCAGCCCCAGCTGCCTGGCCTGCCTGTGCAACTCGGCCTCGTGGGTACCTGAGCCGGCAACCAGAAAGCGTGTCTTTGGGACCTCCTCGAGTACCCGCGGCATCGCCTCGAGCGCCAGCTGAAAGCCCTTCTCGTAGACGAGTCGGCCGATCAGCAGGACCAGCTTCTCCTCCGGCGCTGCGAACTCCGACCGCAACCGGATCAGCTCGGTTGGGTCGGAGGTTTGGAGATCGTCGGGATCGATGCCGTTGGGAATCACCGTCACCCGCTCTTCCTCGACGTCGAAGATGTCGGCTATCTGCTCGCGCATGTAGTGGGAGCACGCAATGACGCGATCGGAGCGGTTTGTGATCCAGCGCTCGACCCCGTGGATGTAGGTCTGGGGATGCTTGTCGACCCAGCCCTGATGACGACCGTGCTCGGTGGCGTGGATCGTGGTGAGCAGCGACGCGCCGAAGCGCTTGGCGAGGTGGTCGCAGGCGTTGGCGACCAGCCAGTCGTGGCCGTGAACGAGGTCGAAGTCGTAGCGGTCGCCCAGCTCGACCCCGACAGCCAGCATGTCGGAGTTCATCCGCTCGACCCAGGTAACGAACTCGCCGAGGTCGGTGGGCCGCTTGGGCTCGCGGATGCGGTGGACGATGACATCGTTGAAGCGCTCCTGCTCCGGGGACTCCTCACCTCCGCGTGTCAAGACATGGACTTCGACCCCAAGCTCGACCAGGGCCTCGGAGAGCTTGCGCACATGGCGGGCCAGGCCGCCCTCGATCAGCGGCGGGTACTCCCAGGAGAGAATCAGGACACAGGTCATCGAAAGGTCGCTGCTTAGGGCTCCAGCAGCGCTGAAAGGCTCAGATCCGGGGCGAGGGCACGCATGCGTGGTTCGGTGGCCGCGGAGTCTATGGCCTCCAGGGCGGCTTCCGAATGCGATGTGGCGCGTTGGAACGCGTAATCGCCCGCCTGCCCTCGCCTGTCGAGAAATGCCCAGTCGCTGGACTGGACAGCCAACAGCTCACGCGCCGCACGCAGAGCCGAGGGCCCGCGCAGGCCATCGCCGAGCGCGCGGAGCAGCCGCATCTCCAGTCGCCGTGCCGCCCAGGCCAGATCGGCAACAGGCGGCGAGTCCCAGGTCCCAAAGCCCTTCCCTTCGCCCCAAGTCGATGACGCCAGCGGACGATCGAGGGGCTCATGCTCGGCCAGCGCCTCGGGAACGGTGAGCAACCGCACTCCTGCCGCCTCGGCGCCGTCGAGCACCTCACGCAGCCATATCGGCCCCTCGCTCCACCAGTGCCCGATCAGCTCGGTGTCGATCGCGAAGACGAGCAGGCCTCGATGGCCTCGCACCTCCCGGCAATCGCGCAGCCGCGCGGCGGTGGCGGCGAGGAACTCGCGCGCCTGGCGCCGGGCCACCTCCTCTGCGGCCCGCGGGTCATAGGCCCCTCCGCCGATCTTCCAGATACGCACGCCGCGAAGGGACTTGCCGGTGAATTGGACATGAACGGGGTCGGATGGATAGCCATCCATGGACCAGAGCCACTGGATCGCCTCCCAATCGATCGGCAGGGCCACCGGCCCCGCCTCGGTGGCGATCGGCGCCAACGCCGCCAGCGGCCGGCGCTCTTGAGCGCTCTGGTCGACGCAGAACCAGCGCACTCCCTCTTCGGCCAGCCGCCACTCCAGGCCGGGGGCGTAGGCGCACTCCGGCAGCCAGAAGCCTCCTCCCCAGCCAAAACGCCGCCTGTGTGAGCGAATGCCGGCGTCGAGCTGCAGCCGCAAGCCCTCGCGCGTCGCCAGCAGCGGCAGCACAGCGTGAGTCGCCGCCGAAGCGGCAAGCGCGACGCGACCTTCCTCAGCCGCTGCCTGGAACGGTCGCAGCGGGCTCCCCCCATGCGCATCGAGCAACTCCAGCGCGTGCCGGTAACGCGCCAGCTCCGCTGTGCAGGCGTCACGGCATTCCTCCGACACCTGCCGCGCATCGGTCTCAGCCGCCTTGACTCGCCAATCGACGAGGAACCGGCGCAGCCTTTCGGCGACTCCAGTGTCCTCCAGCTGATCGGCCAGCACGGGCGTCACCGTCATCGTCAGCCGGTCTGCGACCTCCAACACCGGCAAGTAGGACCTGACCACGGCATCGAACAGCCACTCCTCGCCGAACGGATACGTCCCAAACCCCTCCACATAGGGCATGTGGCTATGGAGAACGATGGCGAGATCGCCGACGGTCTCCTCAGACATGACAGATGGCGAGAAAGTCCAAGGCCCTGTCCAGGTCCGCTTCTCTCAGCCTGAAATCGGATGCGGAGATCGCCGGTGTGAAGCGATCGTAGACCGGCTTGGTGATGCGCAGCGCCTTGTGGACGCGGTCCCACCCAAGCTTGATCGCCAGCTCGTGAGCCCGCAGCTTGCGGGCATGGAAGAGGCCGAGCATTTCCACCCGCGGAAAGTGGGCCTCGCAAAGCTCGCGGAACTCTTCGGCGCGGTATTCGCGAACGTGCCAGGGGTTGTCGGATTTCTCCGCACCCTCCGGCGCCAAGGTCAGCAGGTTCGGCGTGGAGACGTAGGCGACCCCTCCGGGCGAGAGCATCTCCTTGAAGTGCTCGAGGATCGCCCCCGCATCCTGCACGTGCTCGATCGTCTGCAGGAAGACCACCGCATCGCAAGCCTCGGCGAAGCTCTCGACAAGGTCGCGCTCGAAGCGCAGATTTGCGGTTGTGTAGCGCAGGCGCGCGTGCTCGTGTGCCTCCGGATTGGCATCGACCCCGACCACGCTCGACGCGCCCCCCCCCGCCAGCACGTTCGACCCGTAGCCCTCGCCACAGGCCATGTCGACCACCCGCATCCCCTCGACCCGCGACGCAATCCACTCATAGACGACCAGGTGACGGCGATACCAGTAGTTCTCCTCCGGCACATCGGGCAGCGTCCGTTCCCCGGTTAAGGGCAGCGGCGGCACGCCGGGGGGCTGGTTGAGCTGGAGATATTCGCGCTGCTCCATGGAATTCAAATTTCGCGCTTTCCTCGCTGCGCAGAAGGATCAGAGATGGATGCTTGCTCGGTCCGCACTCACCGAAACCGTATTGTTCCCGGCCCGATGCCGGCCTCACCAACAGCCTCAGCCGATCACATCAAAGACGTAAACACCCGCTATCACGACGCGGCGGCCGAGGAGTACGACGCCAAGTGGGGCATCGACTTCGGCGACACCGGTCAAGAGCAGGTGCGGCTGAAGCTGATCAAGGCACTGGGGGGATTCGACCGGCCCAGCCTCGGCGATGCCCTGGAGATCGGCTCCGGCACCGGCTACTTCTCTCTCAATCTCCTGCAGATCGGGGCGATTGACCGGCTCACCGCAACCGACATCTCCCCCGGAATGTTGAAGCGGCTTGCGTCAACCGCCAAGGGATTGGGGCTCGACGTCGAGACCGTGACCACAGAAGCCGAGACGCTGCCCTTCGAGGACGAGAGCTTCGACCTCGTCTTCGGCCACGCAGTCCTACATCACATCCCCGACCCGGGGCGCGCCTTTGCGGAGTTCCGGCGAGTGCTTCGACCCGGCGGCATCGTCGCCTTCGCGGGGGAACCGTCCCGATACGGCGACCGCCTGGCGGCGGCGCCGAAGCGGCTGGGCATCCTCGCGGGACCGCTATGGCGGCGGCTCGTGGGAGCGCGGGCGCGCGTCGTCCCCGAAGCCGAACAATCGGCCGGGCATGCCCTGGAGGCCGAGGTGGACGTCCATGCCTTCGCCCCCGCCGACCTGCGCCGCCTACTGCGCGAGGGGGGCTTCGAAAATCGCCGCGTGCAGGGTGAGGAGCTGCTCTCGAATGCCTGGGGATGGTGGCTGCGAACGGTCGAATCCACTGCCGAGCCCGACTCTGTCCCCTACAGATGGCGCCACTTTGCGTTCCGCAGCTACATCGCGCTTCAGAAGGTCGATACCAGGTTCCTGGAGCCCCACCTTCCCGCCGAGCTCTTCTACAACCTGCTCGCCTCGGGCCGCAAGCCCGCCAGTTAGGCCCCCTGATGGAGCCGGGTCAGCGGCGGGCGCGGTAGAGCTTGACCCGGGAGTCGAAGCCCTTGAGGCGGCGCTCGCCGGCGAAGGAGTACTGAAAGCCCTCCCCCGCGGCCTCTCTCGCCCCCACGTCAACCAGCACGCTGCCCGGCTTCGCCACCCCCGTGATCCGGCTGGCGAGGTTGACGGGGCGGCCGTAGTAGTCGCCCACCTGCGCAAGAACCGGCCCGAAGGCGATCCCGGCGCGCAGGCGCGGAAACTCCTCGCCCTCTTCCTCGGAGGCTTCGACGAGTCGCAGGGTCGCCTCGACCAGCGGCTCGCCCTCGGCGCAAACGAGCATCGCCGCGTCGCCGATCAGCTTCACCAGCCGCACCGGCGGCTCGGCGACCGCGGTCGCCATCTCCTCGAGCCGGCCGGCGACGAGGCCCAGTTCTTCGGGGGCGATCTCCTCGCCCAGCTTGGTGAAGCCAACCAGATCGGCGAAGCAGACCGCCATCTCGGTCGTCGCCCCCAGCTCTCCGGAGGCGAGGTCGGCCGCCCCGATCACGTCGCGGCGAATCTGCTCGAGCAGATGAGCCCGCGTCGCGTAGAGCAGAGCCGGCTCGAAAACCGGCAGCATGTGCTCGGCGGCGGCAGCGAAGCGCAGCGCCAAGTCGCGCTCGGTGTCCCCCGGCTGCATCAGCGTGCGCACGATCAGCTCGCGGTTGGCCTCGGCGATTCGCGCGGTCGCCATCCCGATCGTGCGGGCCACCTGCAGGATGCCATCGACCGGCAGGCCGGCATCGAGGAACGCTTTCACACGCTTCGCGGCCTCCAGGTCAGCCTCGGTCAGGATGCGCTCGTCGGGGTCGGGGTATGGGAGACCCAGCGCGGCGCTCGCCCGCTGCAGGAGATCGAGATCGGCTTCGGAGAGCTCAGCTATCTCGCGCGGCGAGTAGCGAGGTCCGTCGCCTGCCAGGCTGCGCTCGACCGGCAGCAGGGTGAGACGTCCGGCGGCCACCGCCTCTCGCAGCTCCTCCAACGGAACGCCCTCGTCGGCGAGGCGCTCCAACAACTCCAGCCGCGCGGCACGGACCTCTCCTTCGGTGCCCTCTAGTAGCCCCTCGGCCTCGAAGTCGATGCCAGCGCCGGTCTCCGCCACGCGCCCATTCTCGCGGGTTGGCGACTTATTCGCGTATGGCGCGAATAAGTCGCCAGTCAAGCCGTGGCCACCGCGCCACCGCGACGAGGATCGCCGCCACCGCTGAGCGCGCCTGTCAGCGGATCGCGAGCGACCGCCTGCACGCCGCCGAAGAAGAGGTTGATCTGCGGGCGACGGGCCACCGGCAGGCCACGCTCCTCCAGCCGTGCCAGCGACTCCTCGTCGATCCCGGGCTCAGCCTGGACGATCCCCTGCTCGAAATGCAGGCGCGGCGCCCGCACCGCCTCGCCGGCCCCCATCCGCTGCTCGATCGCACGCACGATCGTCTGCAGGATCGCGGAGCGGATCCGGTTGGAGCCTGCGCTGCCCAGGCCCAACTCGATCTCTCCGTCGCGGAGGACCACGGTGGGGGCCATCATCGAAGGCACACGGCGACCGGGAGCGATCGCGTGGAAGCCGAGCGGGTTGAGGTCCTCCTCGCCGAGCATATTGTTGAGGATCACGCCGGTGCCGGGAACCAGCACGCCGGAGCCCGAGCCGTTGGAACAGGTGACGCTGGCGCACATCCCATCGCCGTCGAGCACCGAGATGTGCGTGGTCGAGCCGAGCAGGTCTCCGGCGGCGAGATCGAGCCCGGCCGGATCGAGGAAGCTTTCGTGCAGACCCTCGCCGTAGAGCGCCTCGGCGAACTCCTCGCCGCGGGCTTCGTTGGCGGCGCCCATCGCGGCGACCAACTGCTCGACCCCACTGCGCTCGCCAAGCCGCTCCAACAGCCCCAGGCAGTAGGCGATGAGGATGCCGCCGGAGGAGGGCGGCGGGTTGGTGAGCACCTCGGCTCCGCGGAAGGGAGCACGAATCGGTTTGCGCTCGATCGCCTCATATTCGGCGAGGTCGGTCGGGCCGAGAGTGCCGCCACCGTCCACGACAGCCTCGCTCAGGGTCGTAGCGACCTCACCGCGGTAGAACGGCTCAGCCCCCTCGGCGCCAAAGCGCTCCAACGCCCCTGCAAGCTCCGGAAAGCGGAACGTCTCGCCCACCCGCAGGGTGCGTCCCTCCGGCGCGTACAGCTCGCGGGTGCCGGGCAGTCGATCGTGAATCGGGGCCAGGATGTCGAGGATGTAGGCCTGCTCGGCGTTCACCGGAGCGCCCTCGCGAGCCAGCGCGATTCCCGGCTTGACCAGCTCGGATAGCGGCGCCGAGCCGAAGCGCTTCAGCGCCAGCTCCAGGCCCGCCGCCGTGCCGGGGACCCCGCATGACGCCGGCCCGACATAAAACGTCTGCACCGTCTCGGCGTCGAAGTGGACCGGGACCGGGACCAGCTCGGTGCCGCGCTCGATCCCGTCCTTTCCCGGCGCCGCTACAAAGAAATCGATCAAGGTGGTTGCTGAGCACCCGGCGGAGGAAGCGTCGCAATCCGACTCATCGCGACCGGAGCCGGAGCGAGTGCCTGTTGTATGAACCATCATGAATCCGCCGGCGCCGAAACCGGTCAGCGGACTCTCCACGGCAAAGGAGGAGAGCACCGCACAGACCGCGGCATCGACCGCATTCCCACCTTCGCGTAGAACCTCGGCCCCCGCCTCGGCGGTGATCGGGTGGCCGGCCGCGACGACCCCGCTCATGGATACCCGCTAGCCGGGGAGGAATTCCGGCACGTCGAGCGACCCGAGGTCACCCGGCTTGTCAACCTGCGGCGGGCGACCCCGGCCGGTGTCCTTGGTGCGGCGGATGGTCGGTTCGGCGGCGCGCCGCGGTGGTGCGCCGCGCCCGTCGAAGCGGGTTGCGACGACGGTCACCCATACCTGGTCGCGCAACTCCTCGTCGACGTTGGCTCCGAAGATGATGTTGGCGTCGGGGTGGGCGGCCTCGCCGACGACCTTGGCGGCCTCGCTGACCTCGATCAGCGAGAGGTCGGCGCCGCCGGTGATCGAGAGCAGGATCGCGCGCGCGCCCTCCATCGAGGTCTCCAACAGCGGTGAGGAAATCGCTTTCTCTGCGGCAAGCAACGCGCGGCCCTCGCCGCTGCCCATCCCGATGCCGAGCAGGGCGCGGCCGGCCTCGGACATGATCGTCCGCACGTCGGCGAAGTCGAGGTTGATGAGCGCGGGCAGGGTGACGAGGTCGGAGACGCCCTGCACCCCCTGGCGCAGCACGTCGTCGGCCACCTGAAACGCCTCCACCATCGAGGTCTGTTGATCCAGCACCTCCAACAGCCGGTCGTTGGGGACCACGATCAGCGTGTCGACCTCGGCGGCGAGCGCATCGATGCCCTTGCTGGCCTGATTGCCGCGGCGACTGCCCTCGAAGCTGAATGGCTTTGTGACGATGCCGACGGTCAGCGCGCCGACCTCGCGGGCGAGACGCGCGATGACGGGAGCGGCGCCACTGCCGGTGCCGCCCCCGGCGCCGACAGCGACGAAGACCATGTCCGAGCCCTTCAGCAGGCGCTTGATCTTGTCCTGCTCCTCGAAGGCGGAGCGGTGGCCGACCTCCGGATCGGCGCCGGCACCCAGGCCGCGAGTCTGCTCGCCGCCGATATGGACCGTGACGTCGGCGACGCAAAGCTGCAGCGACTGAAGATCGGTGTTGACCGCCATGAACTCGACTCCGGGAATGCGAGCCTCGACCATCCGATTGACGGCATTGACGCCGGCGCCCCCGACGCCGACGACTCGGATCCGAGGCTGATGCGGCTCACCGCTTCCGGGCGGCTCATACGCCGGCTCCTCCCGCCCGTAGCGAGGAGTCTCCATCACCGGCTCGATCTCCCTCCGCCCCGGCTCCTCAGAGAACACCCGCTTCAGCCGCTCGGGCGGGGTCTCGATTGGCGCCTCGTCCCTTGGGCCTGCGGCGCTTTCCGGCGAGTTCCCTCCCGCGGGTGGCGCCGATGATGGGGGGGTCGAGGACGAGACCTCGCCCGCAGCTGCCCCCCCATCGACGGGGTCAGGACCCGCGGGCAGGCGCTCGTCGGTGGAATCGTCAGAAGTGGAGCGGAAGAGGTCGGACAGAGGACCCTCCCGCATGCTCGCCCGCTTACGACGACCCATTCGCAAGAACCTCCTTCGCCAGCTCCCGGTAGTAGTTCGCGGCGTTCCCCTGCGGATCGTACTTGAGGACGCTGGACCCTTTCACGGGCGCCTCCGCGAATTTGATCGCCTTGCGGATGCGGGACTTGAAGACGAGGTCGCCGAAGTTCTCCTCGAGGATCTCCACCGCCTCCTTGGCGTGGACCGTCCGCGCGTCGAGCATCGTCGGCAGAATGCCCTCGATCTTGACGTCCGGGTTGAGGTTCTCCTGGATCATCTTCAGCGTGTTCTGGAGCTGGACCAGGCCGCGCATCGACAGATACTCGCACTGAACGGGGACGATCACCTTGCTCGCCGCGGTCAGGGCGTTGATCGTCAGCAGCCCGAGGCTCGGCGGCGTGTCGATGCAGACGAAGTCGTAGTCGCCGGAAACCTCTTTCAGGGCTTTCTCGAGGGAGCGCTCACGGCCGATCTTGGTGCTCATCGCGATCTCGGCGCCGGCCAGGTCGATCGAGGCGACGGCGATGTCGATCTCGCGGTGCTGGATGATCTCGCTGATCGGCATGTCGTGGACGAGCACGTCGTAGAGGCTCTTCTGCACCGTGTCCGGGTCGACTCCCTGGCTCATCGTCAGGTTGCCCTGCGGATCCATGTCGATGCACAGCACTCTGTAACCAAGCTCGGAGAAGGACACCGCCAGGTTCAGCGTCGTGGTTGTCTTCGCGACCCCACCCTTCTGGTTCGCAAACGCGATCACCTCGGCATGCTTCACAGGCGTAGCCGGCTCCACTTCCTTCTGCTCGGCTTCGCCACGGCTGGGGGTGATCAGCTCAGAAGCCTTCATGCGCGTGTCCTCTTCGAGAGCGACGTTCCCCGATTCCTCGGCCCTAGACACCTCTTCCGCGGGTGGCGCCGGCGATGGGGGGGCCGAGGACGAGACCTCGCCCGCAGCTGCCCCCCCATCGACGGGGTCAGGACCCGCGGCCGGGGGGTTCGAGCCTTCAGATGAATCGGGCGACGGCTTGTCGATCTCGACGTCGTCGTGCCGTTCGGGCACAGCCTCCTCCATGCGCTTCAATTCCTCGACGATCGGGTGCGGCTCGTCGACGACGACGGTCTTGTCCTTGGTTCTGCGGCTGAGAAATCCCATTGCGCGGGTATTCGCATGGCCCCCGGCTTTTCCTGCCGCCCATCGAAATTGCTAGGAATTGCCCGATCGCCGATCTACTGGACAAGCGGTTGGTCTTCGTGACCGGCAAGGGGGGCGTCGGCAAGACCACCGTGGCGGTGGCGCTCGGCCTGCGCGCGGCTGCCGCCGGCAAGCGCACCATCGTCTGCGAGGTCTCCTCGCAGGAGAATGCCTCGCGCATGTTCGACCACACCCAGGTCGGATTCCATGAGGTGGAGATGGAGGAGAACCTCTGGACGATCTCGATCGACCCCGACGAGTCAATGCGCGAGTATGTGCTGCTCCAGCTCAAGGTGCGCGCGATGCGCGACATGCTGTTCCGCAGCCGCATCTTCAACTACCTGGCCGCCGCCACCCCGGGCCTCAAGGAGCTGGTGACGATCGGCAAGATCTGGGAGCTGGCCCAGCTCGACCGCAAGGTGAAGAGCGGACGCAAGTACGACCTGGTGATCGTCGACGCCCCAGCCACCGGGCATGGGATCGGCTTCCTGCAGACGCCGCGCACCTTCGCCGCGATTGCCAGGGTGGGCCCGATCCACTCCCAGGCCCAGCGCCTGGACAACTTCATCACCGACCATGCCCACACCGGAACGGCGATCGTCGCCCTGCCGGAGGAGATGCCGGTCAACGAATCCGCGGCGCTCGCACACGATCTGCGCACCGACGTCGGAATAGCGGTCGACCGCGTCTACATGAATGGCCTCTACCCCGAACGGTTCTCGAAAGCCGAGGCCGAGAGGCTCGGCGAGATCGCCGATCGCGAGGACGGCGCCGTGCGAGCCGCCGCCCGGGCCGCCCTCTCCGAGCACAGCCGCGCCCGCTCCCAGCGAGCGCAACTCGCCCGCCTGCGCCGCCGGGTGGATGCGCCGGTGAAGACGCTGCCCTTCCTCTTCGAGCCGGAGCTGGGCATCGAGGCGGCACGACGCCTCGCCAAGCGGGTGGGCTGATGCCGGCCGTCGACGACATCCTCGAGGGCAGGGGCATCTGCATCTGCGCCGGCTCGGGCGGGGTCGGCAAGACGACCACCTCGGCCGCGATCGCGACCGGCATGGCGGCGCGCGGGTTGAAGGTCTGCGTGTTGACCATAGATCCCGCGAAGCGCCTGGCCGACTCGCTCGGCCTCGAGGAGCTGGGCAACGAGGCGAAGCGGGTCGACCCGAAGCTGTTCGACGCAAAGGGAATCGAGATGGAGGGCGAGCTGTGGGCGATGATGCTCGACGCGAAGGCCACCTTCGACGAGCTGGTCGCCCGCCAGGCGCCCGACGAGGAAAGCCGCGATCGGGTGTTGAGCAATCGCATCTATCAGCAGATATCCAACGCCCTGGCGGGGTCTCAGGAGTACATGGCGATGGAGAAGCTGTTCGAGCTGCACAGCGAGGGGCGCTATGACCTGCTGGTGCTGGACACTCCACCCTCGCGCAACGCGCTCGACTTCCTCGATGCGCCGCGCCGCCTGACGCAGTTCATCGAGGGCCGGTCGCTGCGCGTCTTCATGCGGCCAACGGGGATCGCGGCGCGGGTGGCGGGACGGGGCGCATCCGTCGCCCTCGCCGTCTTCAAGCGGATCGTCGGCTTCGACCTGATCGCTGACCTGGCTGAGTTCTTCAATGCCTTCAGCGGCATGGTCGACGGCTTCCAGGCCCGCGCCAAGCGCGTCAACAGCCTGCTCGCGGATCGCCGCACCTGTTTCCTCGTCGTCTGCGGGCCCCAAGGCGAGCCGATCGACGAGGCCGTCTACTTCCACCGCAAGCTGGTCGAGGCGAAACTGCCCTTCGGCGGGGTGATCGTCAACAAGGTCCACTACCCGGCCGAGCGGCTGCGCGGCGATGGCGCCGGCCTGCGCAAGTCTTTGGCGAAAGAGCTTGCCGACGAAGACCTGGCCGACCGGGTGGCAGAGAACTTCGCCGACTACCAGGCGCTGGCCGAGCGCGACGCCCGCAACATCGAGCACCTGGCGGCAGAGCTGCGCACCAAGGCGGTGATCCGAGTCCCCTACCTCGACGAGGATGTGCACGACCTCGCCGGTCTGACCGAGATCAACCGCTATCTCTTCGCGACAGCCGAGGAGCGTGTCGAGCTCGCCGCAGGCCGCGCCGTCTGACCAAGCAGATCAAGGACGCAGGGAGCGTGGCGTGCTCCGCACGCGAGCGACCGAGGACGCCGATATGCGCCGGTCAGCCGGCGCGGCGGTAGTGGTCGTAGTCGAGCTCGCGGACCTCCCAGTCGGCGTCCTCGGGCACCTGGAAAAGGTGTCGGACGCGCGGAGTGTCGATCCGCTCGCGATGCTGGGGGTCGCCTTCCGCGGCGGTCCATTCGATCGAGCCGTTGTCCTCCGCGACCTCGTCGAGCCAGTGCGCCGCCGTGATCTTGATCTCGTCCTCGCCGGGGATCGGCTCCATGATGCGAGTTTCCTGCTCCTGATGAGCATGGTGTTGCGCCACTGTGACCTCCACCCTTCCCGTGTCGGGTATTTCCCATTCCGAAGTCGTGCCCACGATCGCTCCGTCCCCGGCGTCGAGGCCGGCTGAGATCAACGTCTCGTCCGCAGCAGTGCTGATGTCGGCGCCGAGCTCGCCCAGGGCCGCTTCGCGCAACATGCGCCGCAGGCTCTCCTCGATCCAGACAGCCAGCTCCAGCCCATCCCGCGACGGGGCGCCGTTCATCAGCGTGCGCTCGATCTCCAGCGCGTGCTCCATGCGCTCACGAGCTTCGATCCGATCGTGGCTGTCGCAGGAGATCAGCGCCGCCGCGCGCATCGGCAGCGAGGCGCCAACCGGCCCATGGCCCTCCAGCACCGCGCGCAACCCGAGCAGGTGATCGCTCAACCCCTCCATCGCGGTCTCGCGGGCGCAGCCCATCTCGAAGCGGCCGACCGCCCAGGCAAGCGCTCCATCGGGGTCGGGCCGAACCTCGAGGGCGCCGGCCAGCTCGGCAAGCTCGCTTGCCTCCGCCTCACTCAGCTGATACCCGCCGGAGCGGGTGGCTGGGGCGCCCGTGGCGATTCGCCGCCACTGACCTTCCCCCGTGGGGGCGAAGGCGTAGGGGCCAAGGCCGACGCCGCCCGTCTTGAAAAGCCTCATCACGCTGATCAGCTCACGCAGCTGAAGCAGCGCCTCCTCGGTGCCGTGGCCGCCCTCGCCCTGCTCGGCCAGCGCCAGGAATTGCGGCTCCCATGCAGCGCGACCCATTCCCTCACTGCGCATCGCCTCGACGGGAGCCTCAACCGCATCCGCGCGCACCACCCGCACGCCATGCGGCAGGTCCAGGCGCGGAATCTGCATCTTCAGGCCGACGATCGGGGCGATCAGCACCTCGGCGTCGTCGACGTCGCCCGTCTCGGCGTCGAGCACCGCAAGCGCTTGGTCCAGGCGCTCGCGGTTCAGGGAGAACTCGGTGCACCCATCCCAGAGACAGGCGAGGAAGACGTTGAGCATGCGGGCTGCGCGCTCCCCGGCTTCGACGGGGACCGCCTCGCCGCGCGCTTCGAGATAGGAGGCCGCCACATCAGCCAGGCGGACCGCGTCACGAGCCTGGTCGAACGATGGCAAGGCGCGCACGTCGTCCTCGTGCTCGCGCACGAAGCGCGCGGTCAACGGCACGTAGCTGTGAAAGAGAGCGTCCGGCCCCTCCCGCTCGGCGACGTCGAAGGGAATCTTCTCCCCCGTCGCCACCAGTGAGCTGAAGTGCGTCGCGGCATCGGCGGCGAGCCGCTTCAGCGCTTCGGTGAGGAGGAAGTCACGCACACTGCACGCTTCCGCCCCCCGTGAGACGCTCCTGCGCCTGCACGACCGCTTGCAGGATGCGCCCTACCTGATGGTCTAGACGGCGGCGGCCTCGCGCTCGGTGTCCCCAAGCGGCAGCCAGCGCTTCCCGTAACGCCGCATGTCTTCGATCAGGGGAACCAGTGCCTCACCCTTCTCGGTGAGCGCGTACTCGACGCGGGGGGGTACCTCGGGGAAGGTATGGCGCTCGACGATGCCCTCGTCCTCCAATGCCCGCAGGCGCAGCGACAGCGTGCGAGGGCTGATCCCCTCGAGCGAGCGCTCCAGCTCACAGAAGCGACTGGAGCCGCCGGCGAGATCGCGGATGACGAGGAGGGTCCACTTGCCGCAGACCACTTCGGCGGTCCGGCAAACCGGGCATCGAGAGTTGCTGAGGGCGCTCATTGTCTCCTGCAAGGCTGCTTGTGTCATTCGCCTCGCTTGATCGAGTGTAGCGACATGGCTTCACTTACTGAAGCATTGGGCAAAGCGCGGTGCGCTCAGGAATGCCGGACAGGCACCGGCTCTATCTTGAGCACGCTGACCCGATACCTCACGTCGTTGGGCCCATAGACGAACGTCTCCGGGAAACCCGGCTCGACCGCGAGCAACTGGCAGGTGTCGGTGCCGGACAGGCATTTTCCGTCGCCGAAGACCGACTTGACGTTGTTGGAGACCATCAGCAGCGCTTTCTTGGACTCTGCGTCGATTCCCATGTAGGTCACCACCGGCGCCTTCTCACCCGGCAGCGGGGTCATCGGCATCACGCGGTGACGAATCGTGGTGTCGCGCTTGACCTTCTCGCCACCGCCCTCGGAGCGAACGATCTTCACGTCGGCGACGAAGGTGAACAGCGTCAGCTGGGGCACATCGCTGCCGCTGCCGCTCTTGCCGCCGCCGGCGTCGCCGGTCGAAGTGGATGTGGGCGGCAAAGAGTCCGTCGTGGTCGTGGTGACCGACGTCGTGTCGGAGGAGGTAGTGGTCGAGCTCGAAGAGGTGGTGGACTGGGGGTTCAGCTTCGCCCCCTTCAGCACCGCCCCCGTGTAGCGCTGCTTGAAGGGATTGGTCGGGTGACGACGGGAGAGGCGCTTGCGATAGTCGCGCAGGCCGGGCTTAGCCTCCACGACGGTCAACTTCGCCGCCGGCGTGCCGATCGGCGCAGTCGACGTCGACGCGCCAGCCGCCACCGGCGGCGGTGGCGCCGTTTCGTCGGAGCCCCCCAATAGGAAGGGAACGGCGACGATGGCCACGATCACCAGCCCCACCAGCGGCAGCAGGCGACGGTCACGCAGGTCGTAGAAGAGGTCGACCAGGAAGGGCGGGACCTTCAGATCGGGCATCTTCAGCTCCGGTCCCTTCAAGCGCTTCACGGTCCACCTCCGGTGGTCGTCGCAACAGGAGTCGATGTGGCCGGCGCCGGAGCGATCGGCGTCGCGCCGGCGGTGACCCCCTGGTCGGGCGGGGTGAGGTAGGTGGTAACCGAGAAGGTCGCCTGCAGCGCCGGGAAGGTCTCGTTTGGATCGCTACTCAGCGAGAAGGCGTCGACGGTGACCAGTCGGCCGTCGACAGCGACGTTTTCATTCGTCGCCTCCACCAGCGAGTCCAGCCCCTTGATGAAGTCGGCGATCTCGAAGAAGCTGCCATTGAAGGTGAGGGTGTAGGGCATGACGGCGAGGCCGGCCGGTCCGATCGTCGCGCCCAGCGGCAAGGTCGAGGCAGCGGCCTCGGTCGGTGAGATCGGCGTGGATGCGGGAACCGACCCGCTGCTCGGCGCGGGCGCGACCGGCGCCGGGGCTGGGGCCCCTCCACCGGCAGCGGTGCTCAGTTCGAGATCGCGAAACTCGACCCCAGCCCGCCCCGCGATCCGATTCAGCTGGATCAGCAGGGAGGCGGTGTCGTCATCGCCGGGAACCGCCTTGCCAAGCACGACCAGCTGCTGGTAGTCGGTCGGGAAATCCTCTCGTGCTGCCAGCGCGGCCGCGACCTCCTGTCGATGCCCCGCCAGGGATGTCTTCAGCTCCCCGATCCGGACCCCGAGGTCGCTTGCCTCCTGGCGCTTGGGCCCCAGCGCGAGAACCCAAAACGCCACACCCAGGGCGGCGACAGCCAGCGCCGCGACGATCGCTTTGTTCCTCGCGCTCATCTCAGCCGCCCTCTGAAGTCGTAGATGTCGCAGGATCGACGGGGGGAGCTGCAGTCACCGAAGCGGGCGCCGCAGTAACCGGGACCGGCGCGGCATCGAATGCGACGACGATCTCAAACTTGGTTATGAAAGCGCGCGTGCGGCAGTCATCGCTGGAGCCGCCGCCAGAGGCGCCGCCCCCACCCGAGGTCCCGGCACTGCTCTGCTCGGCCAGCGCAGAGGACTGAACGCCCACGCGCGTCACCCCGTCGATGTCCTTCAGCGCGGTGAGGAATCCCGCCACCGCCTCCTGGCCCGTGGCGCAGCCACTGATCTCCAGAGCGGGCCCGGGCGCCGAGCTGCGAAGGCCCGACCCCGATGCTCCGCCGGAGGCGGAGGCAGCACCACCCGCGCCCGCCTCGGGCGAGGCGGAGGCGTTGAGGCTGACCAACCAGACGTTGTCGGGGAGGATCAGGGAAAGCTCACGCATCACCCGCTCCCAATCGAAGCGACTGTCGGCGAGGCTGGTCACCGTCGCCACCCGCTGCTCCCGCAGGGCGCGGAACTGGGTGTAGGCGGAAAGCCGCTGCGCGCGAGCGCTTGCGGCAGCGTCCTCTGCCTCGAGGCGCGCGATCTCGTCCTTGCGGTCGGCAATCCGGTTGTCTGTCAGCGCCATGGCGGTGATGCCGGCCAACACGGCCACCAGCAGGCCGAGGACGACGTAGACGAGCGGGCCGGTCCGCAATGGGGCGCTTTCGCCACGGCGGCTCTCCGGGGGAATGAGGTTTACCGGGCGCATTCAGCTCTCCAGTGCCAGGCCGTAGGGAAGCGTCAGGCGCGCCGCCGAGCTCTCGTCGAGCCCGGAGAGCCCGGCTGGACGGGCGGCGGCAATCGAGAGGCCAAGGCCTTCCTCCACCCGCTCGGCGAGGCCTGGAATCGCGCTACCGGGCCCGCTGAGGACAACGCGCTCGACGCGCAGCGCTCCCTCCTGTGCCCTGTAGTAGTCGAGAGAGAGGCGCAGCTCATCGACCAAGGCAGAGACGCCCTGATCGAGCGAGAGACGTGCCTCGGAGAGAATTTCGGGATCCCCCACCAGTTCCTCGATCGGCGTCACGAGACCGACATGCGCCAGCCACTGCCGAGCGTGCTCCGGCGTGAGGCTGCGGGCGACGCCGAACCGATCCGCAATCGTCTCCAACCCGATGTGGGAAACGCGGGTGAAGAGACAGGCCCTGCCTCGCGCCACGGCGAGGTTGGTGACATCGCCGAGGTTGCAGTAGAGAACGGCCTCGCCCTTTTGGGGAGTCGGAGCCTCACCGGCCTCAGCCACCCCATCCGTCTCGGCGCCGGCGAGAGCGCGGATCATTCCGAAGGCGGAGAGATCGATCCCGACCGGATGTAGGCCGGCGTGGCGAAGCGGCTCAAGGAAGGAATCGATCATGTCCCGACGGGCGGCGACCACCATCACGTCGACCTGTGGCTGGGAGCCTTCCTCGCCGGGGACTCCACCCACCACCTGGTGCTCAAGCACGGCCTGGTCCAGCGGCATCGGCACCTGCTCCTGTGCCTGAAAGCGAACCGCGGCGTCCATCTCCTTGGGGTCCTCGATCGCCGGCAGCCGCACGGTGCGCACGACGACTCGCTGGTTGGCGACACCGAGCCTGACTTTTTTAGAGAGCTTGTTGCGAGAGAAGAGAGCCTTTAGGGCCTCGACGAGTGCATCCGGGTCGGCGACCTCTCCCTCGCCGAAGACGCCGGCAGCCAGAGGCTCGACCGCGGTGGCAGTGACCCGCGTCGATCCGTTGGCCTGAACCTCGGCCACGGCAATGCTGCCGGCCTCTATGTCAAGGCCGGAGATTGCTCCTGTCTTCTGTCTGCCGAGTCGCATGAAAGCTTGGGCGCGGCGCGTCGGGCACAGCCGCACTCTCTCAATCGACAGCAGAGCGCTCAAACTTTCGTCCTGCAAGTACTCAGTACTAGGAAAAGGTGCCCAGGTACCAGTCGACCAGCTCGTTCCCGGCAAGCAGCCCGACTACGCCGCCGAGCGCCAGGAAGGGGCCGAACGGGATCGCCTGCTTGCGAGCCGCCGCCCCGTGGCGGGCGATCATCGCCAGGCCGACCAGGGAGCCCGCCAGAAGCGCAACGAGAATCGCCGGGGCGACATTTCGCCCAAGGAAGAACCCCATGGCCGCGGCCAGCTTCACGTCTCCCATCCCCATCCCGCGCGGGTAGGCGAGGGCGGCGATAAAGAGGAGGCCACCGGCTGCCGCGGAGGCGATCGCCCGCTCGGGCAGGCTTCCGGGATCGGTCGCCGCCGCGATCGCCACCCCCACCGCCGTCGCAACGATCAGCACCTTGTTGGGGATGATCCGCCGCTCGAGATCGGTCAGGGTGATCGCCGCCAGCATCGTCACGAAGACGAGTCCGAGGGCTATCTGCGCCAGCTCACTCCAGAAGACGAGCACCGTGGCGGCGTAGAGCGCGCCCAGCGCCAGCTCGGTCAACGGATAGCGCGGTGAGATCGCCGCCCCGCAACAGCGAGCCCGTCCGCGCAGAAAGACCCAGGAAACGACGGGGACGTTGTCGTAGGCGGCGATCTGCTCCCCGCAGGCAGGGCAGCGCGAGCGGGGGCCGACGATCGACTCGCCGCGCGGCACCCGATGCGCGACGACCGTCACGAAACTGCCGGCGAGCAGCCCTCCGAGGAAGGCGACCGCCGCGGCGGCGGCCAACCCCTAGCCCCCGTCGATCGGTGTGGTCGTGTCGACCTCGATCCTGGTTGGGCGATCCGGGTGGTCGTACATGATCGGGATCGCGTCCGCCGGCGTGTTGCTGCGCTCGACGCTGAGCCCCACCCCCAGCCGATTTCCCGCGGGAATCGTGTATGGAGCGTTGTTGAAGTCCATCGTCAGCCGCACCCTAGTCCAGGCGCCGGAGGGCCAGAGGCCGTTGCCGCCAGGTTTGTAGGTCCAATAGGGAAAGCCGGTGGATTTGTCCGTGAGCCGGGTGTCGGTCGCGGTCGGGGGCGAACCCACCTCGCTGCGTTTGAACAGATAGACGCAGAGGGTGCCCGGATAGGAAGCGTCGTTAAGGGTGCGCGTGTAGAACTCGATCGTCACTTTCTCGGTCATCGTGAAGTTGGATGCCATCGGGTCGGTCACCCAACGATGAATCTGGGACTCGGGATTGGTCGCCCCGGTCGGCACGTAGTTGCACCCGGAGGAGTCGTCTTTGCGGATTTGAAGGCCCTTGTCCGTGTCGGGTGTCGGCTCCAGGTAGAAGTCGTCCGAGTAGTCGTAGAGCGGCGGGTTGGCCGGGTCGTAGGGGTCAGGGTCCGGCGGCGCCCCCAGCAGCAGCGTGTCGGGCGCGCCGACGATCGTTCCCGTCTGGGGCCCGCTGGCACAGGTTCCCCGCGTGTTGTGCAGGAGGTGATCGCCCGTGATGTCTTGGCGCGTGGTGGCGCCGCTCGCGGCGCAAGGAGTGTCGGAGAGGAAGAACTGCTGCGCGGTGACGACGCCATTGGCTCCCGGTATTGGGTCGTTCTGCGCGCTGTCGGTGGGGTCGACGAAGTCCGAGCCCACCTCGACGTATCCCCTCTCCCCCGACTGGTTGCCGGGCGTGTCCAGCTTCACCGCGACGACGACCTCCTTGTAGTCCTGGGTACCGGGACAGGTGGCGGCGGGACAGTTGACGTCGTCGCGCCAGACAACGTAGCGGTAGACCTTCCCGGTCACGTCGCCGCTGCTGAACGAGGTCGGTCCCGGGTCCACGATGCCGCCGCTGACGAAGCCGCCGCCGTAGAGGCTGCCGCCGTTGACGACCATGTTCGCGTAGTTGCCCGGCGGTTGGCGAACCAGCGCGAAAGTGCCGCCGCTGACCCGGTAGTTGGGGTTGAGGGAGTCGGTCGAGTGGGCCGGCGTAGAGGTCATCGCCAGCTGGTCGTTGGTGAGGCTGCGCAGCTGCTCGATCTCCTGCTGGACGCGGTTCAGCGCGACCTGCGTGGCCTTCGCCCGTTGCGTGTTCTTGGTGGCGGCGCTGAGCAGGCCGAAGGTCGTCAGCGCGCCGATGACCAGGACGAGGGAGGCAACCACGACCTCGACGATCGTGAAGCCGGCCTGAGGGCCGGAGGCGATGGGGCTTGTGGTCCTTGGCCGCACGTCAGTTGGTGAGTGTCGCGTTGCGCAGGCTGGCGCCGTCGGAGACGGTGAGGGCGCTGGACCCGCTTGGATTGGGAATGCGGAGGGTGACGCCCACGTAAGTGGCCGCCGAGGCGCTGGGCGAGTAGGTGAAGACGTCGCTGCTGTTGATGCCGTTGAGGATCCTGGTGGAAGTGCCGGGAGGTGCGGTGGATACCCCCGTGCTCCCTTCTATGCGAGTGCAGGTCGTGGTGTTGCACGTGTAGGTGATCTGGCAGACGATCGCCGGCGCATTTGGGTCCGTGGGAACGCCTCCCCCGCACGCAGTGCGCCTCACGTAGGCGCGAAATGAGACCGAAGAGGCCGTCGCGCTGTCGACCGCGACGCCGTTGCGGATCTCCCGAGTAAGCCGCTCCATCACCCAACGCGCGGTTTGGATGTTCGCCGCCCGCTCGCTGATCTTCGGCTGGTTGTTCATCGCGCTGACCACCATCGAGCCGATCGCGCCGAGCAGCACGACGCTCATCGCCGAGGCAACCAGCAGCTCGACCAGGGTTAGGCCGTCTTCATCGCCGAAGCGTCCCATCCTCATGCGTACCGCTCGTGTCACCCGGTCACCAGCCTGAAACTGCGCTGCACCGGCTTTGGCTCCCAAACGCCGAGTGCGTTGACCCCCTTGACCTTGAACACGTGCCTCCCCTGCGGCAGCGGCTTCAGGCGGCTCGGCGAGCCGCAGGAACGCCAGCGGTTCCTGTCGAGCTTGCAGATGAAGCTGGTTCCCTCCTGCCCGGTCGAGTCCGTGAAGCGAAATACCGGCCTGCGTGCCCGCGTCTTACCCGCTGGCGCGAAGGTGATCCGCGTGTGCGGTGTGACGTGGAAGGCTCCCGCCCCGCCGCCACTGCCCTTTTTAGTGCCGGTGCTAGTCCCACCCGAGCCTCCACTCGCACCCGAATCGCCACCACCCGTACCGGGATCGGGGTCCGGTGGAGGCGGGGGCGGCGGAGGCGGTGTGGCGTCCTGCTGGGTGTAGGAGACGGCCGCCGAGCACGGAGAGGTATCGCCGTTGGAATCCGTGGCTGTGGCCCGGAAGCTCGTCGTCGAGCCCGACGCCACGCTGACAAGAATGCCGCTTCCACCCAGCTGCGCAGCGGTGCCGGTGGCGAGCGGGACGCCGGAGCAGTTCGAGGTGGTGTAGATCTTGATCGAGGTGTTGGGGTCTGACTGGCCTTTGATCGCGGGGGTCGTCGACTCGCCGGGGGAAGCGGGGTCGGTGCTCAGCTGGGAGGGCGTCGGGGGCCCCACCGGGGCTGCGTTGCCGACCGAGACCAGGAGCGTGCCGCTGGCAAAGCGGTCGTAGATGTCCGCCTCGGCATCGAGATCGTCGACGGCCAGCCTCTCGTCGGTGACGAAGAAGACGTGGGATCCGTCCCCCGCGACGCCCCCGAGGGGTAGGCCGGGAGAAAAGGCTCCGTTTCCACCGAGCGGGCCGGTCGACACCAGCGTCGTCGTGCCCGCCGCCGCGTCGTAGATGTCTGGGCTTGAGTCGATGTCTTGGGAGACCAATTTCTCAGCCGTGATGAAGAGAACGTGCGAGCCGTCGTTCGATGCCCCGGCGAAGCTGGCGTCTTCATTGCCGTTGCCGCCGGCGGGGCCGGTCGAGAGCAGGGTCGTGACGCCGCCGCTGCGCTCGTAGACGTCCTGGGAGCCGTCGGTGTCGGCGACGACCAGGGACTCGGAGGTGCTGAACATCACCGCAGCGCCGGAGCCGTCCGGCGAGACCCATCTGAACGACGCCGGGGTGCCGTCGCTGCCGCCGGCGGGGCCGGTCGAGACGAGGGCTGTAACTCCGCCGCTGCGCTCGTAGACGTCCTTGGAGCTGTCGGTGTCGGCGACGACCAGGCTCTCGCTGGTTTCGAAATAGACCGAGCCGCCGTTGGAGGACGTGCCGGAGAAGGTCGCGGCCTGCGCCCCGTTCCCTCCGGTGGGCCCGGTCGAGACCAGGGTCGCGACGCCGGCGGACCAGTCGTATACGTCCTGGGAGCTGTCGGTGTCCCCCACCACGAGCCGCTCGCCCGTCTCGAAGAGGATGTGCTGGCCGTCGCCCGAGGCGTCACCGTAGGCCGGGCTGCAGTCGAGGCCGATCGGGCAGACGCCGCTCGTGGAGACGAGCGCGGTCGTGCCGCTCGTCAGATCGCGCTGATAGATGTCGGACAGGTTGTCGGTGTCGGCGGCAACGAGGCTCTCGTTGGTCGTGAACAGCGCCTTGGTGGCGGTGGGCGCGTCGCGAAACACCGCCGGGAAGGCGCCGTTGCCGCAACCGGGAGCACAACTGGAATCCCCGGCGGAGACCAGCGAGGTCGTGTTTGCCACGAGATCGCGCACATAGACGTCGAGGGAGTCGTCGCCGTCGGAGGGCGCGAGGCGCTCGGAGCTGACGAAGAAGACGGCGGTTCCGTCGGCGACGACGCCGCCGGGAACGACGTTGGCGTCGCTGGCGCCGTTGCCGCAACCGGGAGCACAACCGGAATCCCCGGCGGAGACCAGCGAGGTCGTGTTGGCGCCGAGGTCGCGCACATAGACGTCGACGCTGTGGTCGGTGTCGGCAGCGACCAGCGACTCGGCGGTCGAGAAGGCCGCTTTCGCCCCATCGCCGGAAGCGCCGTCGTACAGAGCCGAGAGGGCGTCGTTGCCGCCGGTCGGGCCGGTCGAGATCTCACGGGTGACGTACTGGCCGAGCGTTCCGTCGTAGAAGCGCGCGAAAACGTCGGTGCGATTGTCAGTGTCGCCGACGACGAGCTGCTCGGTCGTGGTGAAGAAGGCGATGCTGCCGTCGCCGGAAGCCCCGGCGAAGCCGGCCGGCGTCGCACCGGCCGATGGAGCGGCCAGCGCGGCGAGTGCGAGAGCCCCGATGACGAGGCTCGCAGTACGGGCGATTGCCGTGCGCAAAGAGAGAGTTGTCGGCGGGTATGCCGGCATCGGGTTAGGTATCGGCGAAATTGGAATATCGCTTAGCGATGGCCCAAGCCTGGCCGAACGAGCGAGGGGCGAGCCAGATGGCCCGCCCCTCGACAACGTTCACGCTTGGCTTGTTCATGCCAATGCGCTGCGGTCAGACGTTAGTCCCAGAAACCGCTGGTCGGACAACCGCCTTCGCCGTCGACATCACACTCAAACGTGAGCACGCCGGCAACGTTTTTGATCCTGAACAGCTGACCCGCCGTGTCCGAGGCGACCTGGAGCTCGTAGGAGTTCTGGGTAGCGGCGGTCGGGAACGTGATCTGCGCCGCAGAGCTCGTCAACGTCGGCTCGATGGCGATCAGCACGCTGATGTCATCGCAGGAAGCGTAGGAGCCGTTGTCGGTGAAGCAGGTCTCCATAGCAACCTGTGCGGAGTGAGCGGTCTCCTTGGCCTTCGCGTCGCCGGCCTTGTCCTTCTGGTTGAAGAACGCAGGCAGCGCGATCGCGGCCAGGATCCCGAGGATGAGCATGACGACGAGCAGCTCGATCAGCGTGAAGCCGGCCTCGCTGTCGCCATTGAGCCGGGCACCAACCTTGGCCCGGAGATTCTGGAGAAACATTAGAGACCTCCTATGGTCCTAATCGTTTGCGCCAGAGCCCCGTCGCTTGCAGCCACGTGGTGTCCGTTGACCCCGGTGGTAGCCCGGCCGACTCCGAATCGAGTCCCGAAGCTTTGCGCCCCCGCTTCGCAGCGGGTTTGCCTTTTGCACCGAAGCACTGGCAGATTCATTACCTGCCCTTAATCGACCCTTACTCGACGGGCTTTAGCCCTTCAGGCCTTGATTCAGGCGAAGCCCGACTTTTCGCATAGCACCGACAAAAAGTCGCCTCACCGATTCCTCAAAATTACGCAATTTCCCCACACTGTCCATCTCGAGCCAGACGAACGTCCGGCCCCGCGCGGGACCGGCCCTCTGCGGCGAGCGGCGCAACAGAGCCCAGGTAATGGCGACAGTGGCCGTGAGAGTCACCGCAAGGTAGGCGGCGTTGAACGCGTACACGTCGGTGAGGCTCTGCGACCAGCGCCAGAAGAGGAGCGCAAAGCCGGCGCCCAAGAGCCCACGCACCGGTAAGCCCTTCGCCGCGAAGGCATCCCACCCGAGCAGTGCGAGCAAAAACGGCAGGTGGTAATAGAGGTTGTCGACCGGGTCGAGCACGCAGCGCAGCAGAGCCAGAAGCGCCAGCAGACCCATCGCGTCCGCACCGTCGAGCCGAAAGCGTTGCCGACACGCTGCGAGCGCGAGAGGAAGGCCGATCGCCAACAGGACGATCAGGGGATGCGAGAGAGAGCCGACCAGTGGCGGGGCCTCGTGAACGCGCGCGGTCAGACGCATCGAGTCGACCGTGTAGTGCTCGGTCACTACGCCGGCAGCCGGATACCAGACACTCCATGGAGTGACGACCCGGCCGGTCGAGGCGGCGTTGTCGTGG
The DNA here is from genome assembly GCA_036381235.1 of Solirubrobacterales bacterium. Lineage (GTDB taxonomy): Bacteria > Actinomycetota > Thermoleophilia > Solirubrobacterales > 70-9 > DASVDE01. Next base: position 66,664 of record DASVDE010000012.1, read on the forward strand.
ACCTCTTTGAATGCGTCCGGAGCCGCCAAAAACCCCGGCAAGACGAGGAGAAAGGCCACCACTGCCGCGACCAGGCCGGCCTGCACGCGGCGCGCCGGCAACGCCATCAGCACCGGCAGGATGGCAATCACCGCCCACTGCTTGGAGGCAACCGCGAGCCCGAGTAGAACCGCAGCTCGCCATCGGCGTCCCTCGGCCGCGCTTGCAACCGCGGCCACGGCCAGCGCGGCGGTCAGGATCTCTTCGGGGTGGCCCATCCGCAGCGCCTCGAAGGTGAGGGGGTTGACGAGGCAGAGTCCGGCGATCAGCGCCTGCGTGAAATTCGAAGCGCCGCGACGGCGGGCGAAGCCGGCCAGGTAGAGCCCGAGAAGCCCTGCCGCAAGGAGGCAGGGCAGCGACGCCCATCTGTATTCCGCCAGCTCGCCGGACCCCGCCAAGGCCGCGAACGGCGCCTGCACCAGCGTCGAGAATGGGCCCATCATCGCCGGGATGGAGAAGTAGGTGGAGATCTGCCCGTGCGCCAGAGCATGGACAGCCGGTCCGGCATCCGCCGGGTAGTCGCCGGTGGACGCGTTGGAAAACGCGATCCAAACGCTGACGACGCCGACAAGTCCAAACGGCAGGCAGCGCTTGAGGAGATTCCCCATGGAGCAGCTATCGACCGGCAGCTCTCGAGGTTGAGCCTCGAATCTAGATTTTCCGGCCGAAGCCCTCGGGAGAGTGAGCGCCGATGGCCTCTATCGAGACGGAACCGATCGCCCCCGACGCCGGAATAACGCAAAAAACGGGACGGCTCGGCGCCACGCTCGCCTCCACTCCCTTCCTCGGTGCGGTCGTAGCGATCCTGACCTGGCCGATCGTCTGGCCAGGCCCGACGGCAGGTCTCGATGCCTCGTGGGCCGCCGGGCTCTATATGGCCCATGGCGCCGGGCTTCAGTTCGGGACCGAGTTCGTCTTCACGTACGGGCCGCTGGGATTCCTGCAGGTGCCGGTGCTCTACGACGAGCACCTGTGGCTGCTCGCTTCCGTCTACCGCGGCTTCGCCCACGTGGCGCTCGCCATCTCGCTGGTGTGGGTGGCGCGTCGCGCATTTCCGCCCGCCGTCGCGGTCCTCGTCTGCTATGCGCTCCTGGTCATCGGCTACCTGGAGGGCGCGATGGTCCTCGTCGCCTTCATCTGGTGCTTCGTCGCGCTCGGCAATTGCCCCCCGCGATCGGTCGCCCCGCTAATCGCCCTGGGAGGTGGCCTCATCGCGGCCGTGGAGCTGCTGGGCAAACTCAACTTCGGCATCGCCATCTTCGTCCTCTGCTCCTTGGCGGTGCTAGGAATGCCCGGGTGGCGGCGCAACGTGCCGCTGTTCGCCGGCACCGCCGGCATCAGCCTGGTCGGCCTCTGGCTGATTGCCGGCCAGGGGCTGGGAAGCGTCCCCGAGTTCGCATCGAACGCACTTCAGGTGCTCTCCGGCTACTCACACGCGATGAGCGTGAACGTCAGCGACGTGGACTGGGAAAGGCCGTTTGCGGTGGGCGCCATGGCCCTTCTTCTGGCCGCGGCGCTGGGGGCGACTTTGCACGACCCACTCCCGCGCAGAATCGCCTCGATCGCGATCGTCGCCCTCTTCTCGTTCTTCCTCTTCAAGCAGAGCTTCGTGCGTCAGGGGCTGGGCAACGGCTCCGATTTCTTCCCGATGATGCTGGGAGCGGCGATCGCCGTCGCATCGAGGCTGCCGGCTTCTGTGCCGAGACTTCCGCCGCGAACGCCGGCCCTGGCGCTGACCCTACCCTTGGCGGCGCTGACGATCGCAGCGCTGCCAAGCCCATCGCTCTGGGAGTCGCTCAAGCCCGAGCACCACATCGATTACCTGCGCCAGGACCTCCATGCCCTGCTCAGCGGAAGCGAGCGACGTCGACTGGTGGCGGATGGCCGCCAGAGCATGCAGTCCGTCTATCGTCTCGATCGTCGCTCCCTGGCCCTCCTCGGCGACCGTCCCACAGACGTGTCCCCGTGGGAGATCGGCGCCGCTTGGGCGTATCGGTTGAACTGGCACCCCCTGCCGGTCATCCAGGGCTACCAGGCCTACACCCCGGCATTGGACCAGCTCAACGCCGACGCCCTGAGTGGCACCAATGCACCGGAGGCGATCCTGCGCCAGAACACCAATGCGTTCGCCAGGACACTCGGCGAGTCGGCCGACCGCCGCTACCCGGCGTGGGACCCACCCGCCACGGCAACGGCGATGCTCTGCCATTACCGAGCCACTCGCACAACGGAGCGCTGGCAGGTCCTGGAGCGGACTCGCAACCGCTGCGGATCGCCGCGGCTGATTCGAACCGTTCGTTCCCAAACGGGTGCGCAAATCGCGATCCCGCCCCCGCCGAGACCCGAGGACGTCGTCATCGCTCGGATCGACGGCGTCGGGGTCGAAGGCTGGGAGACCCTGCGCTCCACTCTCTACCGAGCCCGACAGCGGACGATCACAGTCGACGGATCAAGAACCTGGCGCCTGGTTCCGGACACAGCCGAGGACGGCCTGATCATGCGAGCGCCGGCGGCCGTCGACTTCCCCGAGCCCTTCCGGCTGGCACCCAACGCCCACACCGTCTCCGTTCAGATCGCCGGCCTCTCGCCTCGGGACATCGAGGTGCAGTTCTTCGCGCAAAGCGCCCCGCCGACCACGAACTGTTGCGGGGAGTCGGGGATGTGGTCTCCAGACTCATGTGACCCTGGTGCTTGCCGGTCGGCCGATTGAGCGAGTCAGGACCAGGATTACGACGGCAAGGGCGGCGAGAGCCCAGCCGACGGCGATAAGCAGCTCGAAACCCGCGTGGAAAGCTGGCGCGAACGAGGCGTCGACGAGGACGCGGCCGGCCCCGTAACCCGGCAAAAGGGTGGCCCAGCCGTCTGGCGTGCCATCGCCGAACATCGGGGTCTGGGCTATGCCCAAGTCGATCATCGGCAAGAAGAGCATGAAATAGGTTCCGCCCAGCTGACCAAAGAGGACGCCGGCGAGCGCGCCGATCGACCCGTAGGTGAGGCCAATGAGCACATTCGCGCCCATGAACGGCAGCCATTGTTGCGGAGTGAAGCTGAGCGCCGTGACCAGCAATGAGACGACGACAACGATCGCCGTCATGACGCCAATCATGAGGAGACGAGGCACCACCGCCTCGACAGGAGAAAACCCTGCGATAACCAGGCGCTGATCTGCGTCACGGGCGGACTGCATGATGAACAGCCCTGAAAGGCCGGCGAGGAAGGCGATCGTAATCGCCGCCATCGTCGCCCCGTGGATGTCCTGCATGTTCGAGAGGACCTCGCCTCCTCCGGGAAGCGGCACGACTCGTGGCTGCGGAACCGTCTGAGCGATCGATCGGGTGATGAAGAAGAACGGCACCCCCACGAGAAGGATCAGCAGAAGCGGACGCCGCAACATCTCGCGTAGCTCGAGCTGCGTTGCTTGTGAGATGCGCGACCTCAAAGGCGACTCCGCGCCGATGCGACAAAGACACTCAGGGCAACGAGGAGGGCACCGAGGGTCCAGGCGGCCAGCTCGATCCATTCACCCGCCGACGACCCCCCGCCGATGCCGGCGGCGATCAGGACATCGGCAGCGCTGCGGCTAATGCTGAGTGGGGAGCCGCCGCCCTCAGTCATCCCTGGGCCTGAGAAGACGTCGAGGATGAAGACGAACGCGACCAGCAACGAGCCCTCGAGCGGCGATGCGACCAGGGCTCCGACGACGGTTCCGACGGCGAGGTAGATGATCGAGAAGCCGAGAACCGCCGCCGCCGCGTGCCATGGGTGCACGATCCCGGTCTTCGCCGCTAACGCCGTGAGCGCCACGGCGCCGGCGAGGACGGCGAGGAGGAGCGACGCGCCGATTCGAGTCAGCGCCATCCGCGTAACTCCGAAGCCGGATAGCACGAGCCGGCGATCGGCGCCGCGACTCGACGCCGCCTGGAAGTAGCCGAGCGACCCGGCGATGAAGGCCGCCGACCACCCGGCCCCGAGTGCGCTTGCCGCATCACCGAGGAGCGAGCCACCAAGGGCATCCGCGAACTCGCCAAGGACACTTGCGGCCAAGACGACGAATATCGCCGGCAAGACGATCAGGAGCGTCAGGGTCAGTGGAGCTCGCAAATGCTCTCGGGCGAAAAGCAGGGTTGGCGTCATTCAGCCAGCAACCTGCCGTCGCGGAGCTCATAGATCCGGTTCAGGCGCTCCCGCTCAGCGAGCAGGTGCGAGACGATCAGGATCCCCATCCCGCTCTCACGGCGGCGCTCGCTCATCTCCCAGAAGCGGACGTAGGTCTCCCAGTCAAAGCCGGCGTAGGGCTCGTCCAGAAGCAGCAGCTCAGGCTCATGCATCAGTGCGAGCGCCAAGTTCAGCTTCTGGCGCGTTCCTCCAGAGAGCTCCTCGACCCGATAATCGCGGTAGCGGGCAAACTGCAGCTCCTCGAGCAGGCCGTCTTCGGCCGACTCGCTTTCGGTCTCATCCAGTCCGTAGGCCTCGGCGAAGAGCTCGAAGTGCTCAGCGACCGTCAGCTTGTCCCAGACCATCGGTATCTGCGGGCAGTAGCCGAGGCGCTCGGGCCTGGTGACCTCCCCTGCGTCGCGCTTGAGTAGGCCGACGACGATCTGCATCAGCGTACTCTTGCCAGAGCCGTTCTCACCCACAAGCCCGACGAGCTCACCAGCCCGAACCTCCAGGTCCGCTCCCTTGAGGACCTCGATTGAGCGCCGGCGCGGGGGCAAACCCCGGTGGAAGCTCTTCCTGAGCCCCCTGACGCGCAGCACAAGCGCTCGTTCCTGGCCTACAGTTGTTGTCACGGTGCTCGCCGCTAGCCTCTCACTTCAACTCTCAGCCGACATCTGGGGGATGCACGACAACGATGTCGGAGCCGGCTGGATGATCGTGATGATGATCGGCATGGCTCTCTTCTGGGGGCTGATCATCCTCGGCGTCGTCTGGATCATTCGCTCGGCGCCATGGGCCTCGCCCCATTCCGGCCACGGCGCTCCCCTTGAAATCCTCGATCGGCGCTTCGCCGCCGGTGAGATCGATGCCGAGGAGTATCGCGAGCGACGCTCGGCGCTCCAGGGCAAAGACGACTGACTACTCGACCGACGGCGTCGAACAGCCAGGCTGGGCGAGTTCGGCAACCAGCCGCGCGATAGGTGAGTCCGGCGGGCCGCCCCGTCGGGACTGGAGACTCAGCGGATCTTGTCGTAGAGGGTGAAGATCGGCAGGTACATCGAGATCACGATGAAGCCGACGATGCCGCCGACGAAGACGATCATCACGGGCTCGATCAGAGCGGTCAGGGCTTTGACCTTGGCGTCGACCTCGGCCTCGTAGAAGTCGGCGATTTTGGAGAGCATGTGCTCGAGCTGACCGGTCTCCTCGCCGACCGCGATCATGTGCCCGACCATCGGCGGGAAGATCGGGTTCTGCTCGATCGGGCCGGCGAGTGAGCCGCCGCGCTTGACCGAGGCATAGACATCCTCCATCGCCTGCTCGACGACGATGTTCCCCGCCGTCTCCCCGGTCAGTTTGATCGATTGCAGCATCGGCACGCCCGAGGACACCGAGCCCGAGAAGGTGCGCGACCAGCGGGCCAGCGAAACCTTCTGGATCACATCGCCGATTTTGAACGGCAACCGCAGCTTGAACTTGTCCCACAGCTCATGGCCCTTATCGGTCTTCTTCCAGCGGAAGAAGACGAAGAAGGAGATGACGATGCCGGGCAGCAACAGGTACCAGTAGCCGGTGATCGCGTCGGAGGCGATGACGCACATCTGGGTCGGGACCGGCAGCGCGGCGCTCTCCCCCGGATTATCGGCTGCGATCTCTTCGAAGATGCCGACGAAGACGGGGATGATGAACGCGACCACGGCGACCAGCACGACCGCAGCCACACCGAACACCAGGGCGGGATACATCAGCGCCGATTTGACCTGGCGGTGCAGCGCGTCGGCCTTCTCCACCTGAAAGGCGATCCGGTCCAGCGCCTCCTCCAACCGCCCCGATTGCTCGCCTGAGCGCACCATCGCCCGGAACAGCCGATCGAAGACCTTGGGATGGCGCTCCATCGCCTGCTCCAGGGAGGAGCCCGCCTCCACATCCGCCCGCACCCCAGCGACCGCCTCGCGGATCTTCTCGTCCTGGGTCTGCTCCTCGAGGGTGTGGAGGGTGCGCAGCATCGGCATCCCCGAAGCCACCAGAGTTGCGAACTGGCGCGAGAAGACGGCCAGCTCGCGCATGTTGACGCCCTGCCAGCGTTTGAAGATGTCCTCGATCTTGAACGGCTCGCTCTTCTCGGTGACGTCGAGGACGATCAAGCCGCGCTGGCGCAGCTGTTCGGAGACCTGGGCCTTGGACTCCGCCTCCACCTCCCCGGCCGTGGCAGCCCCGGCCACGTCCATGGCCTTAAAGGCAAAGGTGCTGGCGCCCGCCATCGCCTATGCCCCCTGTGTGTAGGCGGGCGCCGGCTGAGAGGCGACATCCCCGGCGATGCCGCCGCCCGGCATCTGTGGGGGAACGCCCCCCAGCAGCCGCTTCAGCTCCTCGGGCACGGAAGCCCTCTGCTCGGCGAGGGAGCGGGTGATCTTGCCGCCTCTCACCAGGCGCGCCAGGTCGGCGTCCATCGTCTGCATCCCCACCGCGCCGGAGGTCTGAACCGCGGCATAGATCTGATGGGTCTTGCCCTCGCGGATCAGGTTGCGAATAGCCGGAGTGGGAATCAAAACCTCACAGGCGACGACGCGGCCCATGCCGTCGGCGGTGGGTAGCAGCTGCTGGGTGACGATCCCCTGCAGGGCGATCGAGAGCTGGGTGCGAACCTGGCCTTGCTGCTCTGGGGGGAAGACGTCGATGATCCGGTCGACTGTCTGCGCGGTGGACTGAGTGTGCAGGGTGGCGAAGACGAGGTGGCCGGTCTCCGCCGCGGTGAGGGCGGTGGAGATCGTCTCCAGGTCGCGCATCTCGCCGACGAGGATCACGTCGGGGTCCTCGCGCAGCGCAGCCCGCAGGCCGAGCGCGAAGTCCTCCGCGTCGGAGCCGACCTCGCGCTGGTTGACGATCGAGCGTTTGTGTCGGTGGAGGAACTCGATCGGGTCCTCGATCGTGAGGATGTGATCCTGATGCTCGGCGTTGATCACGTCGAGCATCGCCGCCAGCGTCGTTGACTTGCCGGAGCCCGTAGGCCCGGTGACGAGCACAAAGCCGCGTGGTTTGGCGGTCAGCTCACGCAGCACCTGCGGGACCCCAAGCGTGTCGAGGCCGGGGATCTCCTGTGGGACCAGGCGGAAGGCAGCGCTCACCGAGCCACGCTGGAAGAAGCAGTTGACGCGGAAGCGAGCGACGCCTGGGATCGCATAGGCGAAGTCGAGCTGTTTGTGATTCTCGAAGCGTTTGCGCTGGTCGTCGTTGAGGATGCTGTAGACGACCTCGCGCGTCTCCTGGCCGGTGAGCGTGGGAAAACCCTCCATCGGAGTGATCTTGCCCTTGTCGCGAATCGCCGGCGGGGCGCCCGCGGTGAGGTGGACGTCGGAGGCCTTGGCCTCGACCATGCGGTGCAGAACCTCTGCGAAGTCAAAGTCCATAAGCGCTAGATCGTCTCCCTGACGCTTTTCCTCGATACCCGAAACCGACGAGTGCGGCGCTCAGGCGGTAACACGGAGCACCTCCTCGAGGCTCGTGAGGCCGGCCCTCACCTTGCCGAGCCCGTCCTCACGCAGGGTCAACATGCCCTCCTCGCGAGCCACGGCGGCGATCTCGGCCTCCGAGCTCTGTGCGACCGCCATCTCCTTGATCCGGTCGCTCATCGTCATCACGGAGAAGATGCCGACCCTCCCCTTGTAGCCGCTGTGGTTGCACCGCCCGCAGCCGGCCGGCTCATAGCCCTCCAACTCGACCCTCGACCCCAGGCCTGCGTCGGCCAGTGCCTGGGGAGGGATGATCGCGCGCCGCTTGCATTGTGGGCACAGCTTCCGCGCCAGCCGCTGGGCGACGACGCAGTCGACAGACGAGGCGATCAGGAAGGACTCGATTCCCATCTTCGCCAGGCGCGTGACCGCGCCGGGGGCATCGTTCGTATGCAGCGTGGTCAGCATCATGTGACCGGTGAGTGCCGCCTCGATGGCGATCCGTGCCGTCTCTGAGTCGCGGATCTCGCCGACCATCACGATGTCTGGATCGGCGCGCAGGATCGAGCGCAACCCCGTGGCAAAGTCGAGCCCCGCCTTGCGGTTTACGTTGATCTGGTTGACGCCGCCCAACCGGTACTCGACCGGGTCCTCGATCGTGATGATGTTCTTCTCGACCTGGTTCAGATCCCCGAGGGCCGCGTAGAGAGTCGTCGACTTTCCCGAGCCCGTCGGCCCGGTGACGAGCACCGCACCGTAGGCCTGGTGGAAGGCGGCCTCGAAGCGCTCGCGAGCCGAGCCGTCCATTCCCAGGTCGTCAAGCGATCGCTGAGCGTTCTCCTTGTCGAGGATGCGGATCGTCGCCCCCTCGCCGCGCTGGGTCGGCAGCGTCGTCACACGCAGGTCGACTCGGCGGTCTTCGACCGTGACGCTCACCCGGCCGTCCTGCGGAACCCGTTTCTCGGCGATGTTGAGGTCGCTCATGATCTTCACCCGCGAGACGACCGCACTGACCATCCGCTTCGGCACGTGCGCGGCTTCGCGCAGCACACCGTCGATTCGGAAGCGAACGCGCATCTCACCCTCGCCGGGCTCGAAATGGATGTCGGAGGCCCCCTCCCCTACCGCCTGGCCGAGGATGCTGTAGACGACCTTGATGACGGGAGCGTCTTCGGCGCTGGCCTGCATCTCGGCCACCTCTGCCAGCTCACCGCCCTCTTCGTACTCATCCCCCTCGATGGCGGTCTCGCTGACCGAGCTCTGCAGCGTGTTGAGGCGACCGACGAGCGCATCGATGTCCTCCGCGGTGGCGACCGCGACGCGACAGTCGAGCCCGGTAGCGATCTGGATGTCGTCGACGGCGAGGACGTTGGTCGGATCGGCTATCGCCACCAGCAACGTCTGCTTGTCGACGAATCCGACCGGCAGCGCGTTGTAGCGGCGAGCGGTGTTGACCGAGATCAGATTTGCCGCCGCCATGTCGACGTGATAGGCGGAGAGGTCGACGTGGTCGAGCCCGTAACGCTCGGCGATCGCCCTGGAGAGCTGGTCGCCGGAGATCGCGCCCTGTTGAAGCAGAAGCTCCTCCGGCGGCCTTCCCGCATTCCGCGCTTCTTCGATCGCCTGACGAGCGCGGTCGTCCCCGACGAAGCCGAGATCGACGAGCATGTCGGTGACGAAGCCGGTGGAGCGGCCGCGGGTCTGGGGAGGCGTCAGCCCCGGGGTGCCGGAGGCTGCCGGCGCGTCGAAGGCAGGCGCCGTCGAGTCGCCGGATCCCGGAACCGGTCGCAGGTGGGTGGGGTAGTTCCTTCCCTCCATCGCTCTAAGGGTGATAGGGGACCGTGCGGCCCTTGTAGCCGGCGTCGACGATCGCCTGCACGACGCTCTCCGGGCTTTGGAAGCCATACTGGACCGAGGCGGTGGGAATGCCCTCATCGAGGCGCTTCGGCCGCAGGACGACCAGGGCGGGGACCCGGTTAACGTCGACCCCCTGTGCGATCGCCGAGTAACGGGCGATACGCCCGGCGGGAACGACGAAGATGGCGACGCCGGAAAGAGAGCTGAGCCGTTCGACCGTGGCCTTGACCAAGCGATCGTCGATCCCCCCGTCGCGGACGAACAGCAGCACGACCGTGCTACCGGCGGACCATGCCGCAACGACAGAATGAGGAAGCGGGCGAGGCGCGGGCGGAACCGCGCCGGTCGAGGTGGGAACAACCGGGGTGGAGGTGCCGGTCGGAGTCGTGAGGGTCGCCGTCACCGAGGCTGTGCCGGCCGGCGTCTCGACGGTGGTCGAGGTGGCGGTCGTGGTCGAGCCCGCATCGCTTCCGCCACCCCCCATCGTGGAGATCGCAAAGAAGCCGGCGAAGACCAGCAGAACGCCGATCAGGATCACCTGGGCCAGAGGATTGCTGTTTAGCTTGTCCCTCATACGTTCGCTTATCTAGCTCGACAATCCGAGCTCAGACCTTGAGGGGCGGGCGAGGACCCGCGCTGCTGCAAGCCGCGCTTCAGCAGTTCGCGTCCGGCGGCGACGCGGTGGCGCCGGTGCACTCGACATAGGATTGGCGCTGGTAGAGGGTGGCACCGCCGATCTGGGGTTTCGCCTCCGGAGCGGCTCCGATGACGATCGCATTGTTGTCGAGGTGGATCGTTTTGCCGGCGATTGCCCCGGTGAAGGTGGCGTTGTTTCTCAACTCGATATCCGTGTCGGGCCCATAGAGGATGAACTCAGCATCGCCTGCGTTGTTCGACCAGGACGCCCAGGTTTGGATGCTCGTCGATCCGAGCAGGTAAAAGCCAGGCAGGTTGAATTTCCCTGTTTCGGGCTGGTACCCGGTCGCTTTGATGTCGGAGTTGTTCTGGACGTCGATCTGCTTGGCGCCCGATTTGAGCCCGCAGTTCTCCGGCGTGTCGAAGAAGATCCGCACTTTGGCGCTCTCGGAGATGATCAGGTGGGAGTTGTTGTTGAGCGAGAGCGAGCAGATGAAGTAGTCGCCGCCGGTCAGCGTCAGGGTCGCGTTGTTGGCGGTGGTGATCGCCCGGGTGGTCGCGTTCCACGGCACCGTCGAGGTCGGGCCTTTGCCGTTGTTGGTGACGTAGGAATCGAGCTGGCAGTCGGCCGGGTTGTTTGTCGAGATGCACTTGGCCATGCGGCCGTTGGAGTTGTTGGTCGCTATGTCGGTCGGGATGAAGCTGCTGACCGGCGGTAGCGAGACATTGCCCTCGGTGACCGAGTACCCGGTGCACTGCGTCCCGTTGTTGTCGAAGGTCGCTTTTTTGCCGACGCCATGGCGCACGTTGCCGCAGACGTTTCCGTTGTTGTAGACGTGGATGTTGCCGTTGGTGCCTACGCTGACCTGAGCGTCGGCGTTGTTGTCGATCTCGATGTCGTCGAGGCCGATCAGCCCCTCGTCCTCCAGGGCGCTGCCGACCGTGGTGGTCGTGAATGCGATATCAATGCGACGACTGACCGTGCCGTCACTGCCCGTCGTCACCACGTTCATAACGCCCCCCTCGATGAACGGGCTGACTCGGTAGGAATACGTAGAGCCGCCGACGCTGCCGGAAACCGCCGGGCACCAGCCGTCGCCGGAAGCGGTGGTCAGAACCAGCGTCCCCCCGCTCACCCCCAGGCAGGGCGAAGAGACGGTCAAAGCGCTCGCGTAGCGGTTGAGTCGCATCAAGGCCACGTTTGCGCCCGCATCGGCTGCGGCGATCGCACTCTTGGAGTCCTGATCGCGAGACGTTCCCCTCTGGCTGTCGACCGAGGCGACAACCGCAGCGCTTGCCAGGCCGAAGCTGGCGATCAGCGCGAACATCGCCGTAGGCAATGCCATGCCGTGCTCGGCCCTTGCAAGCAGGAGCAGGCGGCGGCGAATTCGGCGGACAGCGTTCATCAGGGGTAGATCGACGCCACGGACAAGCCCTTGAGCCGCGCAGGCCCGGCGTCCGTGAAGCTGGACGGTCGTATTAATCCACCGTCTGAGTGGCGATCTGCTCGATGCCGCTCGCGCGCTGGCCGCCGGCGGCCAGCATCAGTTTGAAGTCGTGCGGGCTGGAGGCGTAGTCGAGCGCCACCTGCTCGGAGACCTTGCCCTCCATCACGTAGCCGAGCAGCGACTGGTCGAAGGTGCGCATGCCGTAGTACTCGCCCTCCCCGATCACCTCGGTGATCTTGCCGGTCTCCTCGGGGTTGAGGATCAGATCCTGCACGCGCCCGGTGACGACCAGTACCTCGGAGGCGGGCACGCGTCCCTCGCCGGTGATGTCGGGCACGAGGCGCTGGGCGATCGCGCCCCTCAGCGTCGCGGCAAGCATCACCCGCGCCTGGTGCTGGAGGTGCGGGGGGAAGAAGTCGATGATGCGATTGATCGTCTCGGTCGCGTCGAGGGTGTGGACGGTGGAGAGGACGAGGTGGCCGGTCTCCGCTGCGGAGAGCGCCGTGCGCACGGTCTCCTCATCGCGCATCTCGCCGATCAGGATCACGTCGGGGTCCTGTCGCAGGACGCGGCGCATCGCGCGGGCGAAGCTCTCCGTGTCAGAGCCGACCTCGCGCTGGTTGATGATCGAGCGTTTGTCGCGGTGCAGATACTCGATCGGGTCCTCGAGCGTGATGATGTGATGCGACCGAGTGCGGTTTATGTGGTCGATCATCGCCGCCAGCGTCGTACTCTTGCCCGAGCCGGTGGTGCCGGTGACGAGGATGATCCCGCGCTGCTCCTCGGCCAGCCTGGTGACGACGTCCGGCAAGCCCAACTCCTCCACCGAGCGGATGTCGAAGGGAATCGCACGGCAAACGATCGAGATCGCCCCGCGCTGTTTGAAAACGTTGACGCGGAAACGCGACAGACCGGAGATCGCGTAGGAGAAGTCGGCCTCCCCCGCCTCCTCGAACTCGGTCAGCGAGCGCACCTCGGCGATGTCGTGGAACGCCTTCTCGGTGTCCTCTTCGGTCAGCGGCTCGTAGCCGTCGAGGTAGACCAGCTCACCGTGCTGGCGGATGATCGGTTTCGAGTTGACCTTGACGTGAAGGTCGGAGCCCTCGCGCTCGATCAGCGTGCGCAATGCATTGTCGATCTCAAACATCCCGACCTGTATCGACCGAGATGCGCGGCCCTTTAGCCGCTGTGGATCAAGTTACTTCGCGCAGTTTCTGGGCCTCGCCCAGCGACTGCAGCTTCTTCAGGCTCTGATTCTCGATCTGGCGGATGCGCTCGCGGGTGACGTTGAAGGTGCGACCCACCTCGTCCAGCGTGCGCGGGTGCTCGCCGCCGAGGCCGTAGCGCAACTCCAGCACGCGGCGCTCGCGATAGGAGAGGTTCTCCAGCGCCTCCTTCAGCGCTTCTTTGGTCAGCAGATCCGCGGCACGGTCGAACGGGGATTCCGCCTTCTCGTCGGCGATGAACTGGCCGAACTCGGACTCCTCCTCGTCACCGACCGGCTTCTCGAGGCTGACCGGGGCCTGCGCGGAGCGCTTGATCGAGTCGACCTCCTCGGGATCGATCCCCGTCACCTCGGCGATCTCCTCCGGGGTCGGCTCGCGGCCCAGCTCGGTGACCAGCTTGCGCTCGGCACGGCCGATCTTGTTCAGCTTCTCGACGACGTGAACCGGGATACGGATCGTGCGCGCCTTGTCTGCGAGGGCACGGGCAATCGCCTGGCGGATCCACCAGGTCGCGTAGGTGGAGAACTTGAACCCCTTGCGGTAGTCGAACTTCTCCGCCGCGCGCACCAGGCCGAGGGTGCCCTCCTGGATCAGGTCGAGGAAGGGAAGACCCTGATTGCGGTAGTTCTTGGCGATCGAGACGACCAGGCGCAGGTTGGACTCGACCATTTTCTGCTTGGCGTCGAGGTCGCCACGCTCGATCCGCTTCGCGAGGTCGACCTCTTCCTGGGCGGTCAACAGGCGGACTTTGCCGATGTCCTTGAGGAACAGTTGCAAGGAATCGGTCGTCATATCCGGTTTCAGGTCGAGCGCCTGCTTCTGGCGGCGGCGACCTTTCTTGCCGGTATCGATCGGGAGCGCGTCGGCGGCGGCTTTCTGCGCCGGGTCCATGTCCTCGACCAGCTCGATTCCCGACTTCTCGAGGTGCCCGTAGAGGTCTTCGACGTCGGACTCGTCGAGGTCGACCTCCGAGACCGCGGAAGCGATGTCGCCGAAGGTCAGCACGCCGAGCTGCTGCCCGCGGTTGATCAGGCCTTTGACTTCCTCAAGCTCTTGAAGCTCTGCTACCAGCATCCGTCTCTACTCGTTCCCTTGCGTTAGGTGGTTTAGTCCTGCCCATGAAATGCCGCCGCGGGCAAAAAGTCTCGAAAAAGCGGACCAGCGACCTGGTCCGCGAAGTAACGGGGCACTGCGACGGCGCTTTTACGGGCGCTCAAGTCCTCAAACGTCTGTTCGCATGGTAGTCGCTTCAGTTTGTGAAGTCAAGATTTGATGGCCAATTCCCCGCGACATCCACGCCCATGGCTGCGTGCCTTCTGGAATCGCGCCTATCAAGAGAACGTCACCGGTCTCTCGGCGATGGTCGCCTACAACCTGATGCTGGCGGTCTTCCCCTTTGCCCTGCTGGTGCTCTTCATATTCGGTCAGGTGCTGAAACTCAACGGCGTCGAGGGGAGCGTGCTCGACGACCTGCAACGCCTTTTCCCCAACGTCGAACAGGGCACGCTGACCGACGCGCTGAACAGGATCGAGGAGAACTCGACGACGATCGGCATCGCCGCTTTCTTCGGCTCGCTGTGGATCGGCGCGTCCTTCTGGGGAGCGATGGACACTGCCTTCTGCCGCATCTATCACGTCGAGTGCCGCGGCTGGGTCGAGCAGAAGCGCTTCTCTTTCGCGATGTTGGTCGTCGTTCTGCTGTTCATCGCTGCCAGCATCTTCATGCCGGCGATCGAGGGGGCACTCGTCTCGAGCACCGACAAGCTGCCGCTGGGCCTCTCCAACTACAAGGCGATCGACACCGTGCTGCTGCTCTCCGCGGCCCTCTTCGTCACCTTCCTGATCTGCTGCGTGATCTTCTGGGCGGTGCCGAAAGGCCATATGCCATGGCGGGACGTCTGGCCGGGCGCGGCCTTCGTCACCGTCGGCGCCGGCCTCGCCAACTGGCTCTTCCCGATCTACCTCTCCAACGTGTCGAGCCTCTCGCAGCTCGGGTCCACCGTCGGCTTCATCCTCATCGCCCTGCTCTGGTTTTACGTGCTCAGCCTGGCGTTGCTGGCCGGGGCGGTGATCAACTCGCTGCGCCACGAGCTGCACGACACCGGTGAATTTCCCTATTCAGCGGCCACAAAGCCCGAGCCGTGCCGGGACTGCTGACGCTCAGCCATACCTTTCGCCGGTGATCTCGCGCAGCTTCGCCCGATCGTGGGTCGCCTGGACGCGGCGGACCGTGCCGGAGCGCGAGCGCATGACCAGCGACTCGGTGGTGGCGCCTTTGCCCCGGTAGCGGACGCCCTGTAGGACGTCGCCGTCGGTGACGCCGGTGGCGGAGAAGAAGACGTCCTCGCCGGAGCAGAGGTCATTGGCGGTGAGGACTCGGTCGAGGTCGTAGCCGCCGTCGAGGGCGGCTTGGCGCTCCTCGTCGTTGCGGGGCCAGAGGCGGCCGATCAGCTGGCCGCCCATCGACTTCAGCGCGGCGGCGGAGATGACGCCTTCCGGCGTGCCGCCGATCCCCCAGAGCAGGTCGACCGGAGAGCGATCGCTGACCGCGAGCAGCGCGGCGGAGACGTCGCCGTCGGTGATCAGGCGGATGCGGGCCCCGGCCTCGCGGACCTCCTTCATCGCCTCCTGATGGCGGTCGCGGTCGAGCATGACGACAGTGACGTCGCCAATCGAGCTGCCCTTGCGCTCGGCGATCAGCTTCAGCGTCTCGGGCAGGGGCCGGTCGAGGTCGAGCAGGTCGGCGATCTCCTCGGCACCGGCCATCTTCTCCATGTAGACGCAGGGGCCCGGATCGAACATCGTGCCGCGCTCGGCAAGGGCGATCACCGCGAGCGCGCTGGGCATACCGAGCGCGCAGAGGCGGGTCCCCTCCAGCGGGTCGACGGCGATGTCCACGACCGGCGGGCTGTGATCGCCGATCATCTCGCCGTTGTAGAGCATCGGTGCCTCGTCCTTCTCCCCCTCGCCGATCACGACGACGCCGTCCATCGGCACCGAATCGAGGACGAAGCGCATCGCGTCGACGGCGGCCTGGTCGGCTGCGATCTTGTCGCCGCGCCCGACCCAGCGGGCAGCGGCCAGCGCCGCAGCCTCGGTGACGCGCACCAGCTCCAGCGCCAGGTTGCGATCGGGTTTGTTCCCCGAGCGGACGTCCTGAGAGATAACCCCCATCGGCCGGGAGGCTATAGGGTCGCTTCGTGCCTATGAGGTGGGGACTGACGCTGCCGCTTCCGGGCGTTTCGCTTGCCGACCACGAGCAGCTCGTGAAGCGGGCGGAGGCGGTCGGATACACGGACATCTGGAGCGGGGAGACGAATGGGCCCGACGGCTTCACGCCGCTGGCGCTGAGTGCCGCCTGGACCGAGCGGGCTCGGCTTGGGACCGGGATCGTCGGCGTCTTTCAGCGCGGTCCGGCACTGCTGGCGCAGGAGGCCGCCGCGCTCGCCGACGCCTCGCGGGGGCGCTTCGTGCTCGGCATCGGATCCTCCTCGGACCGGATCGTCGAGGGCTGGAACGAGATTCCCTTCGAGCGCCCGCTGAGCAAGGTCCGCGACACACTCGAGTTCCTGCGCACAGCGCTCGACGGCGAGCGGACGGCGACCGGCTTCAAGCTTGAGACGGCGCCCGCCGAGCGGGTGGCGATCGTGTTGGCGGCGCTGCGCGGCAAGATGCTGGAGCTGGCGGTGGAGCGCGGCGATGGCGCCTTCACCAACTTCCTGCCGCTGGGCGGGCTACCGAAGGTGACGGCGCAGCTGGAGGGGGCGCCGGAGGGCTTCGAGCTGCTCTGCCGCTTCTTCTGTCTGCCGGGCGAGCGCGAGCAGGTCGAGCCCCTGGCACGCTTCATGTTCTCCTCCTACATAACGGTCCCGGTCTACGCCGCCTTCTACCGCTGGCTCGGCTACGGCGATGAGATCGACGCGATGATCGCCGCCTGGGAGTCCGGCGATCG
Source organism: Solirubrobacterales bacterium (assembly GCA_036381235.1). Lineage (GTDB taxonomy): Bacteria > Actinomycetota > Thermoleophilia > Solirubrobacterales > 70-9 > DASVDE01. The sequence continues at coordinate 83,429 of DASVDE010000012.1, forward strand.
CCAGGGTGCCGCGGCAGCCGCGCCCTGGAGCCTGATCGAGGAGATGTTCATCTTCGGCGACCCGGAGCAGATGAAGGAGCGAATCGCCGCCTTCGTCGAGGGGGGCATCACCCTGCCGATCCTCACCCCGATCACCACGCCGGACAAACTCGCCGAGACGATCGAGGCGCTGGCGCCCAATTGATGTTTCGTCGGGTTACGCGGCGGCCGTCTGCTGCGGCGCAGCCTCCGGATTCGGCACCGCACAGACCTTGCCTTCGCTGAAGCCGGCGGCGCCGAAGCCGAGGGCGACGTTGGCACGAGCACGGGTGTTCTCCCAGGCGATCAGGTGGACCAATTCCAGCGCCCCCTTGGAGCCCAAGCGCTCGCCGACCCGCCTCATCAGCTGGTCGTCGACCCCGCCGGGGGTGCGGCTCATGCCGGTGGCGAGATCGATCACGAGGAGCTCATCCTCATTGAAGAGGCCCGACCCGTGCGCGTCATGGAGGGCGAGGAGCTGCTCGTCGGAGAGTCCGGAGCGGCGCGCGTACTCGGAGCCGATGTCGATGCAGAACTCGCAACCGACGATCGTCGCCGCCCTCAGCACCGCCAGCTCGGCGAGTGGCTTTGGAACGTGCCGGCAGCGTTCGAAGGCACGATTGGCCCGCAGGAAGTCGAACATCAGCCGCGGGTGAAGCGCGTAGACGCCGGATGACTCCAGCTCCCGTCCGTAATTGATGCGGCCGCCGCGGGCGACGATACGGGCGAAGACTCCCCTGCGTGGCTCGATTCTTTGCATTCCTGGCCCCCTTTCGAGATCGAAGCAGCACGCTATCCGAATGTGGCACCACGATAGGGTCCAATTCAGTGGTGAATATGGGGTCCAATTTGTGGTCGTCGTCGGCTTCCCCGGAGCTGCTGCTGCCGAGCTGGAACCCCGGACAGCCGCGGCGGGCGCAGCTGGAGACCGGGTTGCGCGAGGCGATCCGCGCCGGGCGCCTGCGCCCCGGCGCCCGCCTCCCATCGTCGCGAGCGCTGGCGGAACAGCTCGGCGTCTCGCGCCGGCTCGTCGTCGAGGCCTACGAGCAGCTCGGCACCGAGGGCTACGTCGTCGCCCGACGCGGATCCGGCACCAGCGTCGCGCCGCACGCTCTCGAACCGGAACTTGCCGGCGGCGCGGATGCTCCCGAGCCGGTGCCGGCCCCGGCGCCGGGCATCGACCTCTTCCCCGGCGCCCCCGACCTCTCGCTGTTCCCGCGCCGAACTTGGGAGAGAGCCTTGCGGCGCGCGCTCGCGGAGCTTCCCGACCAGCGCCTCAACTACGGCGAGCTCGCCGGCACAACCGAGTTGCGGATGGCCCTTGCCGAGCACCTCGGCCGCGTCCGCGCAGCCGCCGCGACGCCTGAGCGAGTCCTCGTCACCGCCGGCTATCAACAGGCGCTGCGGATCTTCTGCCAACTGCTGCGGGCGCGGGGCGCTCATCGCGTCGCGGTCGAGGACCCCGGCTATCCGGTCACGGGCTGGACGATCGAGTCCGAGCGGCTCGAGGTTGTGCCTGTGCCGATCGACGACGGGGGCATCGACGTCGACGCACTCCTCGCAGTCGAGCCCGACGCCGCAGTCGTCACCCCCGCCCACTCCTTGCCCCTGGGAGCGGTGATGGAGCCCGCGCGCCGGCGCCGTCTCGTCGCCTGGGCCCGCGAGCGGGACGCCCTGATCCTCGAGGACGACTACGACGCCGAGCTGCGTTACGACCGCGGCCCAGCCGGGGCGCTGCAGGGACTCGCGCCCGACGTCGTCGTCCTGGCTGGAACCGTCTCCAAGACCCTGGCGCCGGCGCTGCGGATCGGCTGGATGCTCCTGCCCGCCGAGCTCCTGTCGATCGCGGTCACGGCCAGGGCCGGGGCGGACGGCGGTGGGCGGCGGATCGAGGAGCGGGCGCTCGCGGAGCTGATCGCGAGCGGCGGATTCGACCGCCATGTGCGCGCCGCCCGTCAGCGTTACCGGAACAAGCGCGCCGTCCTTCTCGACGCGATCGAAGCCTCATTGCCGGGTGCCGGCGTTCGCGGCGTGGCCGCCGGCCTGCACGCGGTTCTGGAGCTGCCCGCTGGCGTCGACGAGGATCCGGTCGTAGCCGCCGCAGCCGCCGGCGGAGTCCGGGTCCACGGCCTCGGCACCTTCACTCGCGCCCATCGTCAGCCACCGGGCCTGGTGCTCGGCTACGGGCTTCCGAGCGAACGAGAGCTGCGAGAGGCGGTGGCGACGATCGCCGCCGCAGTGAACGACTCCGCAGCGAGGGGCTCCTAGGGATCGTGCGGATACAGTCGCGGGAGTGCTCTATTTCAGCCACCCGGACTGCCTCGCACACGATCCCGCCGGGCCAATGCCGGGTCACCCCGAGGCGCCCGAGCGGTTGCGGGCGATCGAGTCGCGGCTGGCCGGCGAGGACTGGCTCGGGTCGAAGCGATGCGAGGCGCCCGCCGCCACCGAGGCCCAACTGAGGCTGATCCATTCGGCCGATCATGTGGAGCGCATCCGCCGGCTCGCCGCCGCGGGAGGCGGTGCGATCGACGCCGACACCTACGTCGTCGAAGCGTCCTTCGAAGCGGCCCTGCGTGCTGCCGGAGGCGCGTGCGAGATGACGAGGGCCCTGCTGGCCGGTGAGGATGAGGCCGGCTTCTGCGCGATGCGCCCACCGGGCCACCACGCCGAGCCCGGCCGCGCGATGGGCTTCTGTCTCTTCAACAACGTGGCGATTGCCGCCGAGCTGGCGATCCGCGAGCTGGGAGCGGAGCGCGTTTTCATCCTCGACTGGGACGTCCACCATGGCAACGGCACGGCGGAGGCATTCCGGCGGCGCAGCGACGTCCTCTACGCCAGCCTCCACCAGGCGGGCATCTTTCCCGGCACCGGGGCGGTGGAGGACACTGGCTCCGGCGCGGGCGAGGGATACACGCTCAACAGGCCGATGCTGGCCGGCTCGGGCGAAGCGCAATGGGCCGCGGCCTTGGAGGAGGAGATCCTGCCGGCCGCCACTCGTTTCGAGCCCGACCTGGTCCTGATCTCAGCCGGGTTCGATGCGCACCGCGACGACCCGCTCGCCGGTTGCATGCTCGAAGCGGAGTCATTCGGGAGGATGGCGACAGCGGTGCGGGAGTCGGCCGCAGGCTTCGGCGCACCGGTCGGGGCGATGCTGGAGGGCGGCTATGACACCGCCGCGCTGGCCGAATCGGTGCGGGCGATGCTGGTCGCCCTAAGCGGGAGCGGCGAGGCTTAGCGCGTAGTCGGCGGCCGGATCGGTGAACCAGCCACTCAGCTCCAGACCCGCTTCCGCGTAGATGCCTTCGAGGCGCTCGCGGGTGAACTTCGCGGAGATCTCGGTGCGCATCTCTTCGCCGGCGGCGAACTCGATCGTCAGGTCGAGGCCGTCGAGGCGGATCGTCTGGTCGACGAGTGAGCGGAGGCGGATGTCCATCCTCGCCTCCTCCCCGTCGTAGCGGGCGACATGCTCGAAGGCGTCGAGGTCGAAGTCAGCGCCCAACTCGCGGTTGAGGACCGTCAGCACGTTTTTGTTGAACTCCGCCGTGACACCCTGGGAGTCGTCGTAGGCCGCTTCGAGGCGGGCCGGCTCCTTGACCAGGTCGGTTCCGAGCAGGATCCGATCTTCAGGCCCGAGCAGTGCCGCCAAACGGGTGAGGAAATCGCGACGGGCGTCCGGGTAGAGATTGCCGATCGTGCCGCCGAGGAACGCGACCAGCCTCCCGCCTCCCCCATTGGGAATTCGCTCCAGGTCGTGTTCGAAATCGCAGACGAGCCCGCGGATGGCCAAGCCCGGGTACTCCTCGACCAGGCGCTGCGCCGTCTCGTGGGTGATCTCCTCGGAGATGTCGACCGGGACATAGGTGCGCAGGCACTCGGCCGTCCTCATCGCGTCCAGCAGGTGACGGGTCTTGGCCGCCGACCCGGAGCCCAGCTCGACCAGGGTCCCCGGCTCGCCGGCCGCCGCCACGATCTCGGTGGAGCGATCGGCGAGGATCGCCCGCTCCGCCCGGGTCGGGTAGTACTCGGGCAGCTCGGTGATACGCTCGAACAGCTGGGAGCCAAGCTCGTCGTAGAAGTACTTCGGCGCCAACTCCTTGCGGTCCATCAGGAGGCCGAGGCGAACCTCGCGAGCCATCGTCGAGCCGCCGTTGCCGGCCGGGCGAATCTCGATCTCGATCTGTGGCTCGGTGGTGGTCATGCGTCCCTGGCGCAGCGGATGCCGGCGAATATCTGGCTGCGCTCGGGCAGGTCCCAGTTGCGGAAGCTGGGCCGGACCACCGCGTCGTCGGTCGCCCACGAGGCGCCGCGCAGCACCTTGTAGGTGTCACCGAAGAAGACCTCCGAGTATTCCCGGTAGGGGAACGCCTCGAAGCCGGGGTAGGCGAGGAAGTCCGAGGACGTCCATTCCCAGGCCTGTCCCACCATTTGCAGCCTCGAGCATGCGGCCTCCCACTCCTGCTCGGTCGGAAGCCGCTTGCCGGCCCAGCGGGCGAAGGCATCTGCCTGATGCCAGGAGACGTGGATGACCGGGCGAGCGGGATCTATGTCCTCCTCTCTACCCATCGCCGTTCGAATCCAACCCCCCTCGCCGTCGCGCTCCCAGTACATCGGCGGCTCGGCTCCCGTCTCCTCCATGAAGCGGGCGAAGGCGCCGTTGGTGACCGGGCTGCGATCGATCTCGAAGGGGGCCAGCTCAACCGTGTGACGAGGGCGCTCGTTGTCATAGGCGAAGCCCCGATGCCCGGCGCCGATCTCATGCTCTCCCCCGGAGATGGCAACCGTCTCGGCATCGTCGGCGACAGGCTCCCCGGCGGCGGCGTCCAGCCGCGGCGACTCGTACCCGTCGACCATCTGCAGCAGCTGGAGCATCGTCTCGTTGTGCTGGTGCTCGTGGGCGATCAGCATCTCGTAGACGAAGCCGTCGCGAAGGAGGGGATCCTCGGCGCCCTCGTCGATCCCGACCTCGTCGAGCACCTCGAGGGTGCGCTCGCGGACATCGGCGAGATAGTCGCGCAGCTCGGCATCGCGCAGGATCGGCAGCTCGCCGCGAATCTTGCGCGGGTTCTCGATCGCGTCGTAAAAGCGGCCCAGCTCACCGTGCAGCGGCTCGCGGCCGCCGATCGTCTGGACCAGCCACAGCTCCTCGAAGTTGGCGATGTGACCGAGGTCCCAGGCCAAAGGGCTGAGGATCGGCGAGTAGACCGTGTTGAGCTGGCGGTCGTCGAGCGGCTCGATCAACTCGAAGGTTCGCTCGCGCGCCTCCGCGAGGCGGTCCGCGATCGCTTCCCTGGAACTTGACGTCACCTCGGTGGCGATGCCAAAAGCCTAGCGAGACATGCCTGCCAGGATGTGAAGGACGGCTATAGGGTGCGCGTCGATGCAGGTCGCAGGAATGAGCGCGCTGGTCGCCGGCGGGGCCTCCGGGCTCGGCGAGGCAACGGCGCGGGCGCTGTCCGAAGCGGGCGCTGACGTGACGATCGCCGACCTCAATGCCGAGAAGGGCGAGGCGCTGGCTGCCGAGCTGGGCTCAGGTGCAGCCTTCGTCGAGGCGGACGTGACCGACGAGGCCGCAGTATCGGCGGCGGTCGAGCGGGCGGCATCTATCGACGGCGGCCTGCGCATCTCGGTCTGCTGCGCCGGGATCGGCTGGGCCGAGCGGGTGGCCCACAAGGGCGGCCCTCACAACCTGGAGCTGTTCTCCAAAGTGATCAAGGTGAACCTGATCGGCACCTTCAACGTGCTGCGCTTGGCGGCTGCGGCAATGAGCGAAAACGAGGCCGACGAGGAGGGCGAGCGCGGGGTCTGCGTCAACACCGCCTCGATCGCCGCCTACGACGGGCAGATCGGCCAAATCGCCTACGCGGCCTCCAAGGGCGGCATCGTCGGCATGACCCTGCCCGCCGCGCGCGACATGGCCGGGCGCGGCGTTCGCGTGGTGACGATCGCCCCCGGCCTCTTCGACACGCCCCTGCTGGCGGCGCTGCCCGAAGAGGCGCGCACGGCTCTCGGCGAGGGTGTCCCCTTCCCTCACCGCCTCGGGCGACCCGAGGAGTATGCGCGGCTGGTCGGCCAGATCGTCGCCAACCCGATGCTGAACGGCGAGACGATCCGCCTGGACGGCGCCCTGCGAATGCCGCCGAAGTAACCTGCGGGGCCACGATGGACCTTGGCTTTCTGCTCCTCAGCGACCACAGCGAGTCGATCAACGGCAAGATCTACGCGATGGGAGCGGGCTGGAACCAGCTCCGCTTCCCCGAGCTGCCGCAGGAGTTCAACTTCTCGATTGCCCTGGGCCTCGATGTGCCCTGGGACGAGACCAACCTTCAGCACACGATGACCCTGCACATCGAGGATCCCGACGGCGAGCGCCTCGGCGACGAGTTCTCGCTCGACTTCGAGACCGGCCGCCCGCCGGGCTCGGTCGCCGGCCAGGAGCAGCGCATAGTCCTCTCGCTCGGCGCGCATACGGCCTTCAGCGCCAACGGCCCCCACGCCGTCATCGTCAAAGTCGGTGGCGAGGAGATCGGCCGCACCCGCTTCTACGTAACGCAGATGCCGGCCGAGGCAGTGCCGCCGCAACAATAGCCATCGACCTGGCGACTTACTCGCGCTATGCGAGAGAAAGTCGCCAGGTCAGTGCGTCTCCTCGGCCTCGGGATCGCGCCAGACGCGCTTGCGCCAGGGCGGGCTGACTGCGAATCGGGGATTTCGGCCGGAAGCGATCGGCTCCAGCGGGATCAGGTGGACCTGGCGACTGCGGGCTATCCGCTCGAAGTCGGGCAGGAAGGCCCTGGCATTGCCGGCGTGGCTGCCGCCGGAGACGAAGAGCCAGCGGGTTTCGTCGCCCCAACCATTCCGAGGATGGGCGCCGAGCTTCTCGAAGAGGGACTTGAGCGAGGCGGCGCCGACGTCCGAGGGCCAGTTGAGCGGTCCCCGGTCATGGTTGTAGCCGTTGTGGGATGAGGCGCGCTGGTCGACATCGCCGTCGGGGCTGATGCGGACCTGCACACCCTCCCAGTCGTCGGGGTGAAAGCCCTTGGCGCCAACGATCGGAACGCCGCGCAGGGTGGCCGAGTCGGCGTAATAAGTCCAATACTGGAGATACAAATTTCCGGCGCGCTCGCCCGAGCAGTCGACGCCCTCTGCCTCTGAGCGCGCCGCCTCCCCCGGCCGGCAGTCGATCACGTGGACGAACGCGGTCACCGGCAACCCCTTCCCGGCGCGGCGGACGAAGTCGCTCGGCGGATCCTCGGCGCCGTCGCCGCAGGCGGTGCTGCGACAGCGGCGGAAGTTGACCGGCAGTGCCTTCGAGCCACGCTCGAAGGCGAGGTTCGGCATGTGATCGTTGGCGAGCTTGCCGACCTCGGTCCCGTAGGCGGCGATCAGGTGCGGCTCGTCGTTGCAGGTGTCAGCCATCGCCGTCGCACAGAGGATCCGATTGAAGATCGAGTCGGCCAGCGCCGTGCCCGACACCCGCACCCCCACCGCTAACAGCGCCGCGAAGAGCAAGGAAACCAGGCAGGTAAGACCAATCCACTCGACCGTCCCCTGCCCTTGCTCATGCACACCTCCCTAACCTTTGGCCGGCTGGATCTCTCCCCCGAGGCAACGGCTTGTGTGGAAGGGTCGAGTGCCCCCTTCCGCGAGCGGCGCTACGTTTTCGCCCGCCCGCAACTCGGGCGACCGCAACCGACCCACGCGAAAACGACAGCGAGCGAGAGGGGCGCTCGACCCTTCCCTACTAGAGGTTCTGAATCTCGGCGGCGATGTCCGCCGCGGCCTGCTTGGCATCGGCGAACAGCATCGAGGTGTTCGGCTCATAGAAGAGATCGTTGTCGATGCCGGCGAAGCCGGGGCTGAGCGAGCGCTTGATCACTATCACCTGCTGAGCCTGGTCGACCTCGATGATCGGCATCCCGGCGATCGGGCTGTCGGGGTCGTTCTTGGCGGCCGGGTTGGTGACGTCGTTTGCCCCGACCACGACCGCGACGTCGGTGCGCGGCATCTCGGGGTTGATCTCCTCCATCTCCTTCAGCTGCTCGTAGGGCACGTCGGCCTCGGCGAGGAGGACGTTCATGTGGCCGGGCATGCGGCCGGCGACCGGGTGGATCGCGTAGCTGACGGTTACACCTCGCTTCTCCAGCTCGTCGGCGACCTCTTTGATCGCGTGCTGGGCCTGGGCGACGGCGAGGCCGTAGCCGGGCACGATCACGACCGAGTCGGCGTAGGCGAGCTTGATCGCAGCGTCCTGGGCGCCGATCGAGACGTGAGGTCGTTCCTCTCCATCGCCTCCGCCACCGCCGCTGGGAGCGCCGCCGAAGCCGGCAAAGAGGACGTTGGCGACCGAGCGGTTCATCGCCGTCGCCATCTCCATCGTCAGGATCGTTCCCGAGGAGCCGACGATCGTGCCGGCGACGATCAGCGCGACGTTGTCGAGCGCGAAGCCGGCCGCCGCCGCGGACAGGCCGGTGAGCGCGTTCAGGAGCGAGATCACGACCGGCATGTCGGCGCCGCCGATCGGCAGGACGACGAGGTTGCCGAGCAGCGCGGCGGCGACGAGGATGAGGATGAAGAGGGCCTGCGAGGGATCGTCGTTGTGGTTGATGCCGAGGACGATGCAGATCACGACGATCGCGGCGAGCAGCACCGCGTTGATCACCTGCTGGCCGGGGACCGCGAGCGGACGGGTCGGGATCAGGTCCTGGAGCTTGGCGAAGGCGATGTTCGACCCCCAGAAGGAAACCGAGCCGATCACCGCGGCGAGGAGGATCGGGACGAACGACTCGAGCGGGAAGTCGGTGCCGGCGCCGTGGCGGAACTCCGACCAGGCGATCAGCGCGACTGCGCCGCCGCCGACGCCGTTGTAGAGCGCGACCATCT
>DASVDE010000013.1:0-11463 GCA_036381235.1 Solirubrobacterales bacterium
GGCGGATCCGGAAGCGGACCAGGGTGCTGCGCCGAGCCCAGCTGAGGGCCCAGCGCCGCGCCCTGCGTGCCTGCTACCGCTAGCGGCGCTCCGGCTCCCGCCTCCTGGAAGACTTGCGGCATGCGGGTGCTGATCGCCGACGACCACGGGATCGTCCGTTCCGGGCTGCGGCTGCTGCTGGAGCGCCAGCCGGACATCGAGGTCGTCGCCGAGGCCGGCGACGGCGCCGAGGCGCGCGACCTCGCCGTGCGCGAGCGCCCCGACCTGGCGATCCTCGACGTCAAGATGCCGAAGCTGACCGGGCTGCAGGCGACCCGCGAGATCAAGCGGCAGGCGCCCGAGGTCTCGGTCCTGATCCTCTCGATGCACGACGACGAGCGCTACCTGTTCGAGGCGCTGAAAGCCGGCGCCTCGGGCTACGTGCTGAAGGCCCAGGCCGACACCGACCTGCTGGCGGCGATCCGGGCGGTCGAGCGCGGCGAGCCCTTCCTCACCCCCGAAGCGCAGCGGATGCTGATCAAGGACGTGCTCGTGCGCGGCTCCAGCGGCGAGGAGGATCTGACCCCGCGCGAGGAGGAGATCGTCAAGCTCGTCGCCGAGGCGCACACGACCAAGCAGATCGCCGAGGTCCTCCACCTCTCCGAGAAGACGGTCGAGAACCACCGCGCCAACGCGATGCGAAAGCTCGGGATGCGCGACCGGGTCGAGCTGGTCCGCTACGCGATCCGCCGCGGCCTGATCGAGCCATAACCGACCCCTTCAGTAGGATTTGAGGTCGCATGCTGTTCTCGACCAAAGCCGAGTACGGAGTTCGCCTGATGGTCGAGCTGGGCCGCCAGCCCGGCTCGCAGCCCGTCTCGCTGGGCTCCGTCGCCGAAGCGGAGAACCTGCCGCTCTCCTACCTGGAGCACCTGGTGGCGAAACTGCGCAAGGCCGGCCTGGTCACCTCCACTCGCGGCGCCCACGGCGGCTACCGCCTGGCGAAGCCGGCGGAGGAGATCCAGATGGACGCGGTGGTCGAGGCGCTGGAAGGGCAGATCGCGCCGATGGAGTGCTTCCACGACTCGCCGGAAGGCAAAGTCCTCTGCTCGCACGAGTCCGACGGCGACCACGCCTGTTCGACCAAGCTGCTGTGGATGCGCGTCCAGGGCGGCGTCACCAAGGCTCTCGCCGGCACCACCCTGGCGGAGCTGGTCGAGTTCTCGGAGCACAGCGCCCCGAAACGCGCCGCGGCGATCAGCGTCGCGTAGGCATCACGACAACTTCGAAACAAACCCCCGAAACGGAGCGAAATGGCTGAGCTGGAGATACGGAACCTGCACGTGGAGGTCGAGGACAAGAAGATCCTCAAAGGCCTCGACCTCGACGTCGAGAAGGGGAAAGTGCACGCGCTGATGGGCCCCAACGGCTCCGGCAAGTCGACGCTCGCCAACGTGATCATGGGCCACCCGGCGCTCGAGGTGACCGAGGGCACGATCACCTTCAAGGGCGAGGACCTGACCGAGGCCGACCCCGACGAGCGCTCGCGCGCGGGCCTCTTCATGGCCTTCCAGTACCCGGTCGCGATCCCCGGCGTCTCGGTCAGCAAGTACCTGCGGATGATCCTCAACGCCCATCGCGAGGCGCGCGGAGAAGCCGAGATCAAGATCAAAGACTTCGCCAAGACCGCCCAGGAGGCGATGGACCTGGCGAACATCCCGAAAGACTTTTCCAGCCGCTACCTCAACGACGGCTTCTCGGGCGGCGAGAAGAAGCGCATGGAGCTGCTGCAGCTGGCGCTGCTGCGGCCCGAGATCGCGGTCCTCGACGAGACCGACTCCGGCCTCGACATCGACGCCCTGCGCACCGTCGCCGAGGGCGTCAACAAGTTCACCGGGCCCGACATGGGCGTCCTGATCATCACCCACTACCAGCGCATCCTGCACATGGTCAAGCCCGACTTCGTCCACGTGATGTTCGAGGGGCGGATCGTCAAGGAGGGCGGCCCGGAGCTGGTCGAGCAGCTCGAGCAGAAGGGCTACGGCTGGATCCGCGAGGAGGTTGAGGCCGCGGCCTCTGCCTGACGGGAGCATGGAGCCGACGACGACAGAGACCGCGTCGGCCTTCCCGATCGAGAAGGTCAGGGCCTCCTTCCCCGCGCTCGAGCGCGAGGTGCACGGCAGGCCGGTCGCCTACCTCGACAGCGGCGCCAGCGCCCAGCGCGTGCTGGCCTCGATCCAGGCGGTCGACCGCTACGAGCGGCGCCACCACTCCAACGTCCATCGCGGCGCCCACACGATGTCGGCGGAGGCGACCGCCGCGTACGAGGGCGCGCGGGCGACGGTCGCCGATCACCTCGGCGCGGCCGACCGCCGCGAGGTGATCTTCGTTCGCAACGCAACCGAGGCGATCAACTTGGTGGCGCGCGCCTGGGGCGATGCCAACGTCGGCGACGGCGACCGCATCGTGCTCACCGAAATGGAGCACCACTCCAACATCGTCCCCTGGCAGCAGCTGGCCGAGCGGGTGGGAGCAGAAATCGATTGGGTTCCGATCACCGGCGAGGGCCTGCTCGACATGGAGGCCTACGCGGCGGCGCTGGAGCGCGGCCCGAAGCTGGTCGCGGTCGCCCACGTCTCCAACGTGCTGGGGACCGAGAATCCGCTCGCCCAGATCGCCCACCTTGCACACGATGCCGGCGCGCTGGTGCTCGCCGACGGCGCCCAGGCGGCACCGAAGCTGCCGGTCGACGTCGGGGCGCTCGGCGTCGACTTCTATGCGCTGACGGGACACAAGCTCTACGGGCCGACCGGGATCGGAGCCCTCTGGGGGCGACTCGACCTGCTGCGGGCGATGCCCCCCTTCCTCGGCGGTGGCTCGATGATCCGCAAGGTCACCCGCGGGGGAACCACCTACGCGGATCCGCCGGCGCGCTTCGAGGCCGGGACGCCGGCCATCGCCCAGGCGATCGGCATGGCCTCGGCCCTGCGCTGGCTCGACGGACTTGGGATGGATGCGGTGGCGGAGCACGAGCGCCGGATCGCCGACTACGCGCTGCAGCAGCTGAGAGAGGTGCCGGAGTTGACAATCTTCGGGCCGCCGCGCGGCGCCGAGCGGGTCGGACCGGTCTCCTTCGAGCTGGGGGGAATCCACGCCCACGACGTCTCCGAGATCCTCGACCGCCACGGCGTCGCCGTGCGCGCCGGCCACCACTGCGCCCAGATCCTGATGGACCGCCTCGGCGTAGCCGCCACCGCTCGCGCCAGCTTCGCCGTCCACACCACCGAAGAGGAGATCGACCGCCTCGTCGAGGGCCTCCACGATGCCCGGAAGGTCTTCGGCCTCTGATGGACGAGCTCTACCGCGATCAGATCCTCGAGCACTACAAGCGACCGCACAACTTCGGGCGGATCGAGAGCCCCGACCTCGAGTTCGAGGACACCAACCCGCTCTGCGGCGACGAGCAGCATGTGACGATCCGCCTCGACGAGGAGGGGAAGGTCGCCGAGATCGCCTTCGAGGGCCAGGGCTGCGCGATCTCCACCGCCGCAACCTCGCTGCTCACCGACGAGTTGCTCGGCAAGACGCGTGAGGAGCTGCTGCGCCTGCCGAAGGACTACGTGCTCGACCTGCTCGGCATCGAGATCTCCGCCACCCGCATGAAGTGCGCGATGCTGGGGCTCAAGGTGATCAAGAGCGCCAGCCTCGGCGAGCCCGCCGACTGGGAGGACGAAGGCGAGGCCGGCGACCCCTCCGAGGCGGCCACCGACCTCGGCTCGCTTTAAGCGTTCGCCTGCGCTTCCTCGCTGAGGGCGATCGTGGCGAAGCTCGCCCCGAAGGGGTCGGTGAGGATGGCGAAACGGCCGGCCGGGATGTCGATCGGGCCGAACATGACGCTGCCGCCCCCCTCCTTCGCCTTCTCTATCGCAGCGTCGGTGTCCTCTACGGCGAAATAGACCTGCCAGTGCGGGGGCACCTCAGCCGGGACTTCGCGGCTGTCCATGTCGAGCATGCCGCCGACAGGCCTCTCCCCCACTTTGATCGTGGTGTAGGTGCCCATACCCTCGAACTCGGCATCTTCGAAACCCCAGCCGAAGACGGCGCCGTAGAAGGCCTTGGCGCCCTCCGGATCGCGGGTGTTGAGCTCGTTCCAGCTCAGCGCGCCGGGCTCGTTGACGATGCCGGCGCCGATGTGGATCCCCGCCTGCCAGATGCCGAAGACGGCGCCACCCGGGTCGGCCAGGACCGCCATCCGCCCGTAGTCGAGCACGCTCATCGGCTCGGCGAGGATGCTGGCACCCGCTTCGCGCGCCTTGGCCGCCGTCGCGTCGGCGTCCTCGACCGCGATGTAGGTCAGCCAAGCGGGTGGCTGTCCCTCCTGCATCAGCTTCATCACGCCGCCAACCGCCTTGCCGTCCTTCTGGGCGGTGCGGTAGCCGCCGGTCTCCTCGGCGTTCTCGTCCTCTTCGAGGCTCCAGCCGAAGACGGCGCCATAGAACTCGCCTGCGGCATCCTGGTCGGGAGTGCCGAGGTCGATCCAGCAGGGAGTCCCCGGTTCGTAGCTCGTTCTCTCACTCATCTCGCGTCCTCTCCTCTAAGGCTGGGGCCTGTTGATCCTCTCACGTCGCTAAAATCCGACTGAGATACTAGGAATAACGTGACGGACGGCACAACCACAACCAAGATCGCCGTATGCCCCGCCGCCGAGCTGGAGCCCGGCGCCATGCGCCTGGTCGAGCACGAGGGCTTGAAAATCGGCGTCTTCAACTGCGACGGATCGCTGTACGCGATCGAGGATCGCTGCTCCCACGACGACGGGCCGCTCGCCGAAGGCGAGTTCGACACCGCAACCTGCACCGTCGAGTGCCCCCGCCACGGCTCCCTCTTCGACCTGACCACCGGCAGGCCCAAGACCCTCCCCGCCTATGCTCCGGTGCGAACGTTCCCGGTGACCATCGAGGACGACACGATCACCCTGGAGGTCGACTGACCATGGCAACGCCTGAGGTCGTAGCTGAGAAAAGAGAGCTCGCCGGCATCAACGCCGACTACAAGGAGAAGTTCGGCTTTCACGATTCCGAGACGGGCTACGCCTACAAGGCGCCGAAGGGGCTCAGCCGCGAGGTGGTCGAATCGATCTCCGAGTACAAGGACGAGCCGCAATGGATGCGCGATTTCCGGCTGAAGGCGCTGGAGCACTTCTACTCGCGCCCGACCCCGACCTGGGGCGGCAACCTGGGCCAGATCGACTTCGACGACATCCACTACTTCGTGCGCGCTTCCGAAAAGAACAGCCGCGACTGGAGCGAGGTGCCGGAGGACATCAAAAACACCTTCGACCGGCTCGGCATCCCCGAGGCGGAGCGCAAATTCCTCGCCGGTGTGGGCGCCCAGTATGAGTCCGAGGTCGTCTACCACCAGGTCAACGAGCAGCTCGAGGCCCAGGGCGTGATCTTCACCGACATGGACACCGCGCTGCGCGAGCACGAGGACCTGGTGCGCGAGCACTGGGCGACGATCATCCCGCCCAACGACAACAAACTGGCGGCGCTCAACTCGGCGGTCTGGTCGGGCGGCTCCTTTGTCTACGTCCCCGCCGGGGTCAAGGTCGAGATGCCGCTGCAGGCCTACTTCCGGATCAACACCGAGAACATGGGTCAGTTCGAGCGGACGCTGATCATCGCCGAGGAGGGTTCCGACGTCCACTACATCGAGGGCTGCACGGCGCCGGTCTACTCGACCGACTCGCTGCACTCCGCGGTGGTCGAGATCGTCGCCAAGAAGAGCTCCCGGGTCCGCTACACGACCGTCCAAAACTGGTCGCAGAACGTCTACAACCTGGTCACCAAGCGCGCCGTCGCCCACGAGAAGGCGACGATGGAGTGGGTCGACTGCAACCTCGGCTCGAAGCTGACGATGAAGTACCCGTCGATCTACTTGCTCGGCCCCGAAGCCCATGGCGAGATCCTCTCGATCGCCTTCGCCGGCGAGGGCCAACACCAGGATGCCGGCGGCAAGATCATCCACGCGGCGCCGCGCACCTCCTCCTCGATTTTCTCCAAGTCGATCTCCAAGGACGGCGGCCGCGCGACCTACCGCGGGCTGCTGGAGGTCGCCAACGGGGCGACCGAATCGCGCTCGAAGGTGGTCTGCGACGCACTGCTGCTCGACGAGGACTCGCGCTCGGACACCTACCCGACGATCCGCATCGACGAGAACGACGCCGACGTCGGCCACGAGGCGACCGTCTCCAAAATCGGCGACGAGCAGATCTTCTACCTGCAGAGCCGCGGGCTCGACGAGGAGGAGGCCTCGAAGATGATCGTCAACGGCTTCATCGAGCCGGTCACCAAGGAGCTGCCGATGGAGTACGCGGTCGAGCTGAACCGGCTGATCGAGCTGCAGATGGAGGGAAGCATTGGGTAGCGCCGCCGCGACAGAACCGGCTTGGCTTTCCGAGAGGCGCCAGAGGGGCGCCTCTCTCGCGCAGGAGCTGTCGCTTCCCGATCAGAAAGCGAAGGGGTGGGAGTTCACCGACCTCGCCGGGCTGGAGATCGACTCCTACCGCCCCGCGCCCGCCGCGGCCTCGATCGAAGAAGCCGAGGGAGCCACGGTGCTTCCACTCGCCGAGGCGGTCGAATCCCACGACGCGCTGATCCACGAGCGGCTCGGCTCCCTGGTCCCGATCGAGGATCCGTTCGTCGCCCGCAACGAGGCCGGATGGCGGGACGGCGTCTTCGTCCACGTGCCCGCGGGGGTGCGGCTGGAGGAGCCGATCCGGGTCGAGGTGTCGCTCGACGAAGAAGGCACCGCGGTCGGCTGGCGAACCCTGATCGTGCTCGAAGAGGGCGCCGAGGCAGAGGTCTGGGAGCACTGCGCCTCCGCCGGCGATGAGACGAACGCGCTGCTCAACTCGGTGGTCGAGCTGCACGTCGGTCAGGCAGCGACCCTGCGCTACGTCAGCACCCAGGACATCTCCGAATCGGCCTGGATCTTCTCTTCCCAGCGCGCCCGCGTAGAGCGCGACGGCAGACTCGACTGGGCTGCGCTCGGCTTTGGCTCGGCACGCGGCAAGGTGCGGATGGAGACCAACCTCGCCGGCCCGGGCGCCGAGGCACGGGTGACCGGCGGCTACGCCGGCGGGCGCGGCCAGCATCTCGACTACGACACCACCCAGGAGCACGCGGCGCCGAACACCAACTCCGACCTCGCCTTCCGCGGTGTGCTCGCGGCCGGCGCCACCGCGGTCTGGCGCGGGATGATCAAGGTCGACCCCGGCGCCCAGCAGACGGACGCCTTCCAGGAGAGCCGCAACCTGCTGCTCTCCACCGAGGCCCACGCCGACGCGATCCCGGGCCTGGAGATCCTCGCCGACGACGTCCGCTGCACCCATGCGGCGGCAATCGCCCAGATCGACCGCGACCAGCTCTTCTACCTGACCTCGCGCGGGCTCGACCCGGCCGAGGCGAAGGCACTGATCATCGAGGGCTTCCTCGAGTCCCTGGTCGAGCGGCTCGCCGAGGGCCCGGTGCGCGACGAGGTCTCCGCGGCGCTGGAGCGCCGCCTCGCCGAGATCCTCTAATCGCGTCCTTGCGACAGCGTCGTCTTGGTGCCTGGAGATGGAGGACCAAAGTCAGAGTTGGGTAACGATGAGACCGACCAGGGCTGCGATCATGCCACCGCCGACCTGGATCATCGCTCGCTGCATAGCATCAAAGCGGGCGTTGAGAGCTCGTAAGTCTTGATCCACTCGGTTGAATCCATCATCGACCCGTCGGGCGAGGTCGTCGAGACGGGCGTCGGTCCAGTTCTCCCTCATGAAACGTATTGTCGCAGGGCCAATCCGCGTGCAGGCCGTGCCCAAGTGACAAGAATGAGATTTTTGTCTAACGCCTGCCGCGCTTCCGGCAATTCGGGACCTGCGCCGGGGGGTCTGGCTAGGAGTTGGCGACCGAGAGCAGATAGAGGCCGAAGCAAGTGAAGGCGACCATCACCGCCAGCATCCAGTACTGGGAGCGAGAGGCCTCGCGGTAGTCGCTCCAATAGGCGACGGCGCGGTCGTGGGCGAGGACGAGGCCGGCGACGTGCCCGGTGACCAGTGCCCCGACCTGCACGTACCAGATCGCATTGGCGCTGAGCACGGTGAAGTCGATGCCGCCCGAGGCGGTGCCGAAGAGGTCGGTCGTCGCCGTGCCGAGTGGATCGGAGAGCAGGTAGGTGAACTGAGCCTGCTCCTGAAAGACGAAGAGGCTGAAGTAGTGGGCGAGCAGATAGGCGAAGGCGATCGGGATCAGCGAGTGGGCGAAGCCGGAGCGCAGCTTGCGCAACGGCGGCGCGCCATGCACCGTCCCCATCCCTCGCACGCCGATCAGGTAGACGAGCCCGACTCCGAGGAAACAGAGGGCCATAAAGGCGGTGTCGGTGAGCCGCAGCGCGGCCAGAGGGGAGAGCCCGGCATCGATCAGATGGTCGAAGGTGCTCTCGATCGCTCCCCTGAACGCTCCTTCCTGAGCTCCGTCGAAGCTGGTGGAGGCGATCGAGGCGATCACCACCGCCAGCGACCCGGGAACCGTCGCCCAGCTCGTTGTGGCGGAGAACGGCCGCCGCCGCCCGAGCCGGCCGTCGCGGACGCCGAACGCCCCGAGACGCGAGAACATCCCGAAGTAGACCGAGAAGACCTCCCCCCTCTCGCACCACTTCTCGACGCCGAAGAGGGCCATCATCGCCAGCGTGTAGCCGCTGTAGATAAGGGCTGCGACGGCTGTCGTATGCGGCGATAGCCCAACTGCGACCCCGCCGCTTGGTCCGTAGACGACCTCGAGCCAGACGAAGGCGAGCAGGCCGATCGCGGCGGGCCAGCGGCCGAGCGCTTCCGGATAGGCGAGGCGCGCGGGGCGCTGGCCGACGAGTGCCGAAAACGCGCCCCCCGCCGACCTGCCCACCGCGCGCCAGGGGTTGAATGGCTTGAAGACGTTGCCGAGGACGACGCTCAACGCCGGCAGGCCGAGCCAGGCGGTGACGAAGATGAAGGTGAGGGCGAAGTTGCGATCAGGGGCCTCGGTGCCGCGCAGGCCGGCATAGACCGAGACGCCCAGCAGGAAGACGCCGAGCGCCCCGCAGAGCGCCTGCGCAGGCAAGCCCAGCAGGGCGCGTGAGAGCCCCGCCCCGAGCGGGCGCCAGTGCCCCTCCTCGAAGCGGGGCGTGCGCCACGACGCCGAGAGCGCGAAGAAGGAGACGATCAGGACGATCGATGCCCCCCAGGCGAACAGCCAGGCCGGAATCGGCAGGTCCTGCCGGGCGGCCAGCGCATGCGCGAACGGCAGGAAGGTCACGGGTTTACGCGCAACTCCGCGATCTGCTCGCCGCGATCCTCCAGCTCAGCCTCGAAGATGCCCTCGATATCGGCCGTGAAGTCGAAGCTGACAGAGCCACCCGCCTTGACGTCCTTCATCAGGTCGTAGCCGTGGACATGAATCTCGTCGCCGACGTCGGAATCGATCCTGAAGCGGATCCGGTCGCCCCGCGTGTAGCTGAGCTCCCTCACCCCGCCCACCGGCTTGCCATTCCTGATCACGATCGTGGGGATCGTGGGGGACTTCGTCGTGCTCGTCTTGGTGCTGCCGCCATTGCCGCTGTCCTTGAGGACGATCAACAAGACGACCGCAACCACGACCACCGCGGCGCCGATCAGCGCACGGCCCGCATTCGAATTCATTGGTGCTCTTCAGCTGGAGGGGCTTCTGGCTTTTGCGCAGGCATCCGCTTTGCCGGTGGCGCCGACTTGCCTGTATCGACCCCCGAAATGCGCGGCGCGTCGATCGTGTCCTCGCTGCCGAGGAAGACAAAGGCGGCTACGACCGCGATGCCGAGCACGAGCCCCAGGGCAATGCCGATCGCCAGATCGATCCGGTGATGCAGAGTCGCGCTCGAGTCCCCCCCTGGGATCAGATTCACCGGCCTCAGGATAACGTCCCGGGGTGCGCCCGAATCGCGACAACATCGCCGCTCCAGACCTCCCGGCCGGGGTCGAGTGGATCGGCGTCGACCCGGGATCGATGCCGCCGCTGACAGCCGCCGGCCCGGTCCTGGTCCACTTCTTCGACTACGCCCAGCTGAACAGCGTGCGGACCCTCCCCTACGTGACGGAGTGGGCGCACCGCTATCGCGAGGCGGGACTGCGGACGATCGGCGTGCAGGCTCCCCGCTTCCCGTTCGGCGCCGATCGCGAGGCGGTTGCCGGCGGCCTGAAGGCACTCGGCGTCGACTTCCCGGTCGCGATCGACGCCGGCCGCGACCTCTGGCACTCCTACGGCTGCGAGGGCTGGCCCAGCCTCTTCCTCTGGGCGCTGGGCGGCGCCCTCGCCTGGTTTCACTTCGGCGAGGGCGACTACCTGGGGACCGAGCTGGCGATCCAGGAGGAGTTGCGGGAGATCGACGCCCTGCGCGCGCTGCCGGAGCCGATGATCCCCCTGCGCCCAACGGACGGGCCCGGCGCCCGCGTAATGGCGCCTACCCCGGAAACCTTCCCCGGCGGCTCCTGGGAGCGGCCTTGGACGGCGGGAGAGGACGGAGACGAGTTGGCGATTGACTACGAAGCCGGCGGCGCGTTCGCAACGATCGAAGGCAGTGGACGGCTCGGCGTAGCCGTCGACGGAGGCAAGACGGAGGAAGTCGAGATCGATGGCGCCGACCTCTATCCGCTGATCGAGCATCCGCACCACGAGAGGCATGCGCTCGAGCTGCACCCCTCCCCCGGCCTGCGGATCTGGTCGGTCAGCTTCGCGGCCGGCGTCCCCGAGGCTGGAGCCTGACGGTTGTGTTCTGCAGTCCAGGTCCGCGGAGCCTCGCCCGCAGACCGCGGCGCCCGGACCTGCGCAACAGCGCCTTGCCCCGTCGCGTAAGTCGCACCTGAATTAGGCGAGTCCTTCCGGCGGCGATCGCGTAAGGGCGCTTGCCGATCAGCACGCCATGCGCTTGCCGACCGACGTGTCGAAGAGTCGACTGCCTTGCCGGCTTCCGCGCCTTGATCCAGACGATCAATGTGATCGTGCCGCGACAAACGCTGTCGCCGACGCACTGCAGACGCAACCTCGCCGAACCGCCCATCACCGGAGCGACGTTCACTGCGATCGACGCTTTGGAGACGATATTTGAGGCAGACGGCGCCAGCCCGAATGTCAAGTCGGAAAGAGGCACAGGCGAGGGTTCGGCCGGGCTCGGCTCGACCGGCGGCGTAGGCTCGGGTTCGGGCTCCGGCGCCAAGGAGTCCTCGATGTAATCGAAGGGACCCGAGCAGCCCGAGGCGTTGCCGGCGGCGTCGGTAGCGGTGGCGCGCAACGAGGTGGTGGTGTTGTCGGAGACCGAGACGGTGATCCCCGGCGAGGCGAACTGGGCGGCGCTGCCGCTGTTAAGCGGGGCGCCGCTGCAGTTGGCGGTGGCGTAGAGCTTCACGGTCGAGCTGGACTCGGCTGAGCCCTTGACCTC
>DASVDE010000014.1:0-109915 GCA_036381235.1 Solirubrobacterales bacterium
GAGTTCTTGCCGAGGGCGGCAAAGGCGGTGCCGGTCAGCGCTGCGATCAAGGCAATGATTGCGACGACCATCGCCGGACTGGGGTAGCCGATACGCCGCTTGCTCTCTCCCTGCATCCCTATCTCTCTTCCCTTGGTTTAAGTCGCGGCCCTGCCGTGGCCTCTCGTTTCCCAAACAAGAAACCCGGCAAAGCGCTCAAAGATGGGGAAAGTTTAGCGCCGATGCCGGTTATGGCTGCGCTTGTGCTCTTTGCCGCACGGCGTCTTCACCCGTACGTTCTGCTTGCGCCTCTTGCCGTTCTGGGCGTCGTAGGAGATCTCGACGAGAGGGCGCTTGCCCGCACAGAGGCTGCGCGTATTGAGCAGATAGCCCTCCTTGCCGCCGTAGAGGTTGAAGCGGAAGTGGCCGATCGGCACGTCGGGGATCACGGGTACGACCGTTTGCAGGTTGCCGTTGTTGACCGAGGAGGACTCAGCCTCGGGGACGATCGTCACCTGGCCACCCATGATGAAGGCGAGGTGGGGCAAGACGCCGTAGCCGGAGACTGCATATGCGGGGCCTGAGAGCGGCTGATCGAGCAATGGCGTTTTCACCCAGGCGTCGCCGATCGGCTGGCGTCCTTCGCAGTGGTTGGCCACCAGCTCCGATTTGGCGCAGATGTTGCCCAGATGGCGTTGGTCGATGGCGAAGGCCTTGGGCAGGGTGACCGAGACCGACTTGAGGTTGGCGTCGCCGGGACGCGTGTAGAGGTCGATCGCGAGCCTTGGGTTGCGATTGCGCTTGGTCTGCTTGCGCTTGCCGATCTGGCGGAAGGTCATCTTCGGCTTGAAGGGAAGCGTCGCGCAGTTGACCGCGTGGAAATAGGAGGAGAAGTCAACGACGGTGCCTTGGTCGCCGATTCCCTGCGAGTCGACAGAGAGCGCCGCGCAGTTGGTCGGGTTGATCGTGAAGTTGGAGCGGTCGATTCGCACCTCGATCGAGCGCATGCGGATCGGTATGCCGCCGACAATCTGCGGCACCGTGTCAGAGACTGCCCTGACCTGCGCCGTCAAGGGATCTACGTGCAGTGCGACCCGGACCACGATCGTGCCGTAGTCATAGGGACCGGCCAGGGCAGAGGTGATCACGGCCAGGGAGAGCGGCGCGCCTTTCAGTGGGCCGGCCATGTAGATCTTGCCGTGGGCGTGGAAGGGGTGGGTGCCCGGACCGGCGGCGACGTTTGAGCTGCCGACCAGGCTCGAGGCTGGGCAGCTCGGGTTCGTTTGCTCTGTGAGGCCGGGGTTGTTTGCCGCGGCGGCGATCGAAGCCTCCGGGCAGTAGCTGATCCCCCGCATGTCACCGGTGAAGCCCGGGGGCATCGTGAAGTTGAGGTCGCGGATGAACTGATCGCCGTCGTCGCGATCGAGCTTCAGGTTGAAGTCCGAGTAGGCGCCGGCGTCGGGGTTTGAGGTGCCGGCCGCGAGTCTCGGGTCGAAGGGGCGCACCGGCCCCGGGCAGGGCTTGCCGTTGGGGCCCTGTTCGATCGAGAAGAATTGGGTGGAGGTCTGATCGGCGAGCTTGTCGTTCCAGGGGAAGAACCGAGCGATGATCGGATAGAGCGTGCAGGCGGTGGGTGTGGCCATCAGACCGCGGTCGGAGGCGAACAGGTGCAGGTTGAACTCTTCGAACGGTGCCTGCGGCAGATCGTTGATGTAGGCGGTGATCTGCCCGGTCAGTGGATCGGGCCTAAAGGAACCCAGGAACTTGGCGTGGATGCCGAAGCCGTCGGCGATCAGGAAGAGGCGGTACTGGTCCCCCGATTTCGGCTCACCAATATAGATCGACCCGGTCAGCGGACCATCCAGTGCCGAAGAAGCGACGTCGAAGGTTCCAATTTTCGCATTGTCCGGACAATTGGCCGGGCCTTCAGAACCGAAGTTAGCTTCGGCATCGCGGCAGGCCCGCTGACCATCCGCAGCATCCGGATTGATCGTGAACTCATTCGGGAGCGTCAGTGTCGCGTGGCGAATCGGCGATGGGGTGGTCGCTTCTCCAAGCGGTTGAGGCGCCTTCAACTTAAGATCGAGACCCGAAGGTGAATCGGTAACCTTTGTCGTCGGCGTCCCAGTCAGGACCGGCCGGAAGATCATCTGATAGCAGTCTGTGGTTTCGGGGTAGCCCGACTGGGCTTCAGTCGGATGATCAGGGTCTTGGTACGTCGTGACCGTCAACGACACCGTAAGCGGCTGCCCGGTGCACTGCGATGGATTACTGGTCAGAGGCTTCAGGGAGGCGACAGGCGACGGGGTAGGCGTTCCAATGCATCCGGTGTCGGCCATGCCAAGACAACCGGCGGGGTTTCCAGGTGAACCTTTGGGGAATCGTTCGGCATCGTGGACCGCATCCGATGGAAAACCCCAAAACACTATGTCCGCTCGCTTGAGCGGTGCAAGCTGCGTTAACTCGGAGACGCTAAATCGAAGACCATAGTCAGAAGCCGTTCGAACAGTCACTGGAATGGCCACGGGGATATTCAGGCTGGGAACAATGAATGAGAAGAGCGCCGTTTCATCGCCTACTGTTTCGCGGTTGAAGATGGGGGCAGTGCCTAGAAGTTTGTCGGCCGTTCCTTGGTAATTGGCTCGCACTGTAATGAGGCCGGCTTGTGTCGACGAAGAGCACTGGTCGAGGGCAAAGTCTTCGGAACTGCACTTATCGAGGGCATTGGGATTGCCGAATAATCCTTCGGGCGTATTCACCACAACGTTACGTGCAGACTCCGGTGCGCCCGGCGATTCAAGTTCGACACTCATGCCAAGGTCGGGGTGACCACCCGCCTGAGTGGTCGTCGTGGTGACGCTGAAGGCGCTGATCGCCTCGCTCGCCGATGCCGGGCCGGCGAGGGCCGCGGCGGCGAGCAGGCTCGCCAGTACCGCGCCGAGGAATACGCTGCGCTTACTCACTTCGACCTCCTTATCCGGGCCCGGCATCTCTTGGTCGCCTTCGAGCGCCCCCTTACTTTCTTTGCGAACTTGTGGGCTTTCTTGCGCAGGGCCTTGGCGCGCTTGCCTTTGGCGTGAGCGGCGCGGCGGCGCATGGCCTTGGCGCGCTTCGCGAATCGCTTGGCGCTCTTTGAGAGGCTCTTCACGTCGCAGACCGGCGGCTCTGGGACGTTGCCGAGGGTGCCTTTCAGGGTTCCCAGCGGCGCCGGTGGGGCAGCTTGGGTTCCCGGGCCGTGGCACTCATCGGATGCTTTGCAGGAGGGCTGGGGCGGGATGATGAAGAAGCCGCCCTGCTCCCTTGCGTCATAGAGCTTCATCAGGGTGCCATTATGGTCTTGGGTCGCCAGCACCTCGCGGGTGAAGAAGTAGGCGTCTTTGCCGTCGGCGCTGACCGTCAAGAGGCCCGAATCAGAGCGATCCTGACCGGAGGAGATCAGCTCGGCCTTGCCTCCCTGGCCGTCCGGGTTTTCCTTCCACTCATACGCATCTAGCTTGCCGTTGGTGTCGCGCAGGACCAGCGGCTCACCGGTGTTGAAGAAGACTCGGCCATCATCGGCGATGCTGAGGCCGTTACCGGAGAGACTCGCATCGGTCGTTGGAATCTGGTTGGTCGTGTTGCACGACACACAATCCAGCTTGTCGACGGCCGAGTCGTAGCGGAAGAGCTCGTACCGCCCACCGTTGTCGAAGCCGGTCTGCGACTGAACACTGGGGAATACGGCGTGGTCGCCAGACGGAGTCACCTGGAAATCTGCGGTATGACGAGTCCCCGCCTCGCGCACGCTGTTGATCACCAGCGGGTGGTCGTAGCCGGGCTTGGATTCCGTCTTTGCCTCGAATACCGCAACGTTGCCACCGTTCCGGTTGGAAACAACCAAATTGCTCGAATCTGCGCCGAGGCCAATCGATCCACCGACCACTCCTGCCCCGCCGAACGTACGGCCCGTGGCTGCACCGGAGGAGTCGTACTCGACGACCTTGTTGCCCTGGTCGACGTAAATCAGGTCGTCGTTGGTGTCGGCGTAAGACCCGACGTCGACGGCGACCGCAGAAGCGGGGCTTGAGCCGGGCAGCGTGCCCAGTAACGCGCTGCTGCCGCCGTTGTAGACCTTCACATCGCCGCTGCTGGTGACCACATAGACCTTGTTGTTGGAGTCGACCGCGATGCCGCGGGGTTGCGCATCGACTGAGATGAGCGCGATCGGCGCGCCGGGCGCAAAACCACCGAGGCCATCGGGCTGATAGACCCAGACTTGGCCTCCGGGCAGCAGGCTCTGGTCGTACACCGACACGTAGAGGTTGCCACTGATCGGATCAACGGCGATGCCGCTGAAGATCCCGGTCGCAAACGCCGGCGTTATCGTCTGCTCGAGGTTGCCGGATGAGTCGTAGCGCTTGATGCTCGACTTCGCGGAGAAGCCGGTCGAAGAGTCGAGCACGAAAACGTCACGATAGGTGTCGACGAAGCCGGGTGCCACGTGAGCGGGGTTGTTATCGACCGCGATCGAGGTCGGCATAGGCGGAAGCGGGATGAAGCCGTTCCCGTTGTCTCCACCAAGGCCACCCACCGAACCGCCCGAGCCGAAGCCGGCGACCAGGTTGCCCGAGGCATCGAACTTGGAGATCGACGCGTCCTTCGGTCCCAGGAAGAAGGTGCTGTTGCCCAGGTCGTAGACGTAGTAGCTGCCGTCGGCACGGTCGATCGCGGCGCTTGCCGGGGTGGTGAAGGGCCCGGTGGAGCGTGTGAAAGTCGGCTCCGGAGCGCCCAGCGGCTCGTTGGCACTCGACTCCAGCGTGCTGACGAACTGCGGATCCTCACCCGGTTTGGCAAGGAAGATGTTTGGCGAGCCGGCGACGCCGTTGCCGTCAAGCTGTTCGGGCGAGAGGAAGTAGATGGCGCCTGAATCGGAGGCGACGCCGCCCTGACCGCCGATCGCGACCACAGAGCAATCGGTCGGCTCGCCGGGGACGACGTTCCAATCCTCCGAGTTGTAGCTGTTGGCCGAGGGGTCGCAGGAGTCATCGTTGTCGATTCCTGCAACGTTCTTCGAGACCCGCTCGATCGTCACCACTCCGCCTGAGATCGTGGCGCGGAAGAGATCGGCGCTCGTATCGGAGGTCTCATCGGCGAGGTTGTCTCGGGTCGTGAAGTGGATCTGGGAACCGTCTTTGGTCATCCCGGCGTAGAGGGCTCCGGTGCCGCCGGTCTCGATCGGGGTCGAATTCGGATTCGTTCCCTTGTGCAGATAGAGGTCGTAGTACTCGTTGCCGGCTGCATCGGTGTGGTTGAGGACCCCGATCAGGACGCGGTCGCCGTGCTCTGAGACGTCGAGCGCTCGCACGTCAGTGCCCGCTGCGATCGTCGCTCCCGTCTCATCGGTTGAAACGACCTGGGTCTGATTCGTATCGAGGTTTCGGTCATAGACCGTCGCGTCGGTGCCCGAGCTGTTGCCGCCGGGCTCGAACTGCTGCTTTGAGCTGAACAGGAAGTGAGAGCCGTCAGCGGAGAAGTGCTTGCGCACGCCTCCGGCGGACTCGGGGAAGGGCACGTCGATCGACCCCGCCATGCCTTGGGTCAAAGAGCCGTCGGGGGTTCTGATCGGAATGCCATTGCTGCCGCCGGCGAAACAGGGGTCGCAAATGTCCGACCCGTCGAAAGCGAAGCTGTTCAGGCTCGAGTCGGCGCCGGCCACCGTCGAGCTGAACGGCGAGGTCGATGGAGCGTCGGCGGGAACGCCGACGTAGGAGGTGTTCCAGCGCTGGTGCTCGGCGTCGCGGGTGGCGACGTAGGGGTCGATGCCGCGGTTTGTCGGTTTGCCGGTGTTCGGGATGCCTCCGTTGTGGACGCCGTAGAGGGCCTTGCCGTCGGCCTGCGGGAAGCCGGCGTAGGGGGTTTGACCGGGAATCAGATCCGACTCGACGTCATAGCCGCCCTGGTTCTCGGCGGAGACAAGCTCATAGGCGCGGCAGTCCAGCAGGAAGGCGGCGCGCGTTTGCTGGCGAGCGAGATTATTCGTACATGTAGGATCGAAGACCGGCTCCGGGAAAGTGTGAAAGCTCCGGTCAGGCCCCTGTTCACTTCCAACACCATTGCTGGCGACAACGCGATAGTAGTACTGGGTGTCCGGTTTCAGATCCGTAA
Source organism: Solirubrobacterales bacterium (assembly GCA_036381235.1). Classification (GTDB taxonomy): domain Bacteria; phylum Actinomycetota; class Thermoleophilia; order Solirubrobacterales; family 70-9; genus DASVDE01. The sequence goes on from DASVDE010000014.1 coordinate 6,124, forward strand.
GCACTCCGGTCTCTGGCCTTGGAAGGAACGAAGCGCCGATGCCGCTCGATTCGGCCGTCGAAGCGCATGGGTTCGGTACTTCCGAGCACGGGCGGGCGCCATATTCGACATGAAAGGTCGCCACATCGAGGTTGGCGGCGATATCGGTCTTGATCAAGGCCTTGTTCGACGTGATCTGTGTGGCGGTTTGACTCGCCACATGAGGGATCTCGGCAACCGGAGTGTCGTAGACCCTGATTTCTTTTTGTGTACCGTCGCGCACCATGTACAGCCGGTGGTTCGCAGACACCGCGATAGAGCGAGTGTCATACGTTTTGACTTCTCCGGCCGGAATCGAGCAGTCGACCTCTTCCTCTTCGGATGACGGTCGGTACTCGAGCACATGCAGGATTCCGGAAACCTGAATGGTTTCTTTGGGACCGACTCCGGGCGTCGTTAGGCAATCCGAGCCGATTGCAAAGACATACTGATTGCTTGGATCTACCGCGATACCACGCGGATGATTGGCCACCCCCCCAAAGGTCAGGTCGTAAAGAGCGGATCCATCGGCTGTGAAGGCAGAGGCCGGAAAATGCTCAATACTGAATCCGCTCGTGTAGAGGTCGCCGGCGGCATTGACCGCTGGATCTGCGACGCTGATCGTCGTGCCGAGCGTGCTCGTATCGGGTGCGACCTGCGCCACAAAATGTCCAGTTGAATCGAATTTCTGCACCCGGTGAAAGGGAACAGACTGCGTCTCGCCAACGTAGATGTACCCCTGACTGTCTACGGTCAGCGTGGGCGAGCGAAAAGCCGTGCTCCAGCCGAAAAACACGCCCTTGGCGCTCGGAGTGACGGGAGAGGTTGATGCGTCACCCGACGACCCACCTGGTTTGCACAGGTGCGCGGATGCTGCGGTGCAGATATTCCCGTTGGTTACGGAGTCAACTGCCTTGCCCCACGTGAGGATGAAGTTGCCGTTTTCGTCGAACTTCTGCACGCGCGTATTGCCGACATCCTGAACGTAAACATCCCCCGTGTTGCTGTCCACGCCAATCCCCTGTGGATCGCTGAGCGAACCTCCAACCCCCCCTGCGCCTCCGGCCCTACATGTATCGCCTGGGTTTTCCGGGCAGACATCCCCGCCGGTGGTTTGATCGACGCCTTCGCCCCACATGAGCACGAAGTTGCCATCGGCATCGAATTTCGAAATGCGATTGAGCGGCGGGTCGCTGACGTAAACGTCTCCGGTCGACTGGTTGACCGCAATACCCAGGGGTGCGGAAAACTGCCCAGCCCCCGTCCCACTCGACCCGAAACTGAAGTCAAAGGTCGTATTTCCGACTCCCGCCTGCGCGCTGGTCGCCCCAAAGGCAGCGATCAGCATCGCCGAGGCTGCGATCACTCCCACCAGCTTCCGAGCTGCACCCATCGTCTTTGCCTGCTTCCTCTCTGTGTCTCGGATCGCCATGACCTAGGCCGCCTTCCTGGCTCGAAGGACGCGGGCTCGTCGGTGTCGCTTGTGGGACCTCTTCTTGGCGCAGCTGGTGTCGAGCTTTTGCCTGAAAGCGGCTCGCTTGCCGTTTTGACCGCCGATGCGCACGATCGCGCGGCCGGTGTTGGCGCAGAAGTTGTCGCGGCTGATCTGCAGTAGGCCCTTGGCGCCGCCCTGCATGTTCAGCACGACCTTTGAGATCGGGATGTCGGGGATAAAGTCGAAGGTGGTGCGGATCCCCTGGTTTACGGAGTCGATGTGGGCGGAGGCCTCGAAGTTGACCTGGCCTCTCAGGTCCAAGACCAAGTCGGGCAGCGCTTTGCCCGAGGAGCGCAGATACACCGGTCCTCTGAGCGGCTTGTCGAGAATCGGGGTAAAGGCGGCGGCGTGGCCGTAGATCGAGGCCTTCTTGCACTTGTGGGCGGCGTAGTCATCGCGGGTGCAGATGTTTCGCAGATGGGCGTTGTCGAGGAACAGCGAATGGGGCATCGCCACCGAGGCGGAGGAGAGGTTGGCCTCGCCGTCCTTTGTCTTGAGCACCGCTCTCAGCTTCGGGTGCCCGGTTCTTTTGGTCGCTCCCTTGAGCTTCAGAGAGAGCTCGGGGGAGAAGTCAAGGGAGGCGCAGTTGGCTACCTGGAAGTGGTTTGAGAGCTCTGCGCTTGCGCCCTGATCGCCGTGGGCGGTGGCATCGACGCTGAAGGGATCGCAGTTGGTCGGGTTGAGGATGAAGCCCTTGCGGTCCAGGTCGACTCTGATCTCCCTGGTGCGCAGGGGGATGCCCTCGATGATCTGGGGCAGGGGATCGGAGACCGCCGAGACCCTTGCCGTCACCGGGTCGACGTAGAGGGCGACTCTGACCGCGACGTTGCCGAGGTCATAGGGGCCCGAGACGGCCGGGATCACGATAAGGAGCGAAAGCGGCGCGCCTTTGTAGGGGCCGGCCCAGTAGACCTTGCCGGGGACGTGAAGGGGCTTTGATCCAGAGCCCGCGCCGGCGATCACATCGCCGACTTCGCTATCTGCCGGGCAGGCCGGTGAGGCGAGCTCCTGCAGGCCGGTGTAGATAGAGGACTGCAGGGCGGTGATCGTCGCCTCGGGACAGTAGGGGATTCCCTTCAGGGTTGCCGAGAAGCCCGGGGGCGTTCTCACGTCCAGGCCGGTGAGGAACTGATCGCCGTCCGCTCTATTGAGGTCGACGAGGAAGCTGGAGTGTTGCCCGGCGGTGTTATCGGTGACCCCGGCGTCGAAGCTCGGGCCGAAGGGACGCGGGTTCGGTGGGCAGGGAGATCCGTTCGGGCCGGAATCGATCGTGAAGAACTGCGTCGAGGTCTGCTTGGGCAGCTGCGGGTAGGCCCAGGGGGTGAACTCGCTCACCACCGGATAGGTGCCGCATTGCGAGGGGGTCGAGAGCAAGCCGCGCTCGGCCCCGAAGATGTGCATCTTGAAGTCCTGGAAGTTGAACTGCGGCAGGTCTTTGAAGGTGACCGCGACCTGGCCGGTCACCGGATCCGGAGTCGCCACGCCCGCCAGCTTCGAGTGCAACGAGAAGCCGTCGAAGACCTGGAAGATGCGGTAGCGGTTGCCCGGCAGCGGCTCGCCCAGGTACATCGCACCCGTCAGAGTGCGTGGGAACGCGGAGGCCTCCACCTCCATCGTGCCGATCTTCGAGAACTCCGGGCATTCGGCAGGCAGGCGGGTGCCGAAGTGCGCCTGGACGTCCGTGCAGGAGGTCTTGCCGTCGGCGGCATTGGAGTTGATCGTGAAGCCCTCGGGCAGCGTGACGGTAACATCGCGGATCGCAGAAGCAGTCAGTGTGTTGGGGCTGAGCTGCTGCGGGACCGTGAGATCGACATCGAGGCCCGATGGAGAGTCGGCTTCTGTCGTCGTCGGCTTCGCCGTCAGGCTCGGGTCGAAGCTGAGCTGATCGCAGCCGAGAATCGCGGGGAACGATGCGTCGGTATGAGACGTGCCGAGATCGTAGGCCGTCGAATCGATCGACGATGTCAACATTCCGCTACACCGTGTGGGATTCGAGACCAACGGCGTTGCCGGTGCGTTGCTCGGAACGGGTGGCTTCGATGAAAGAAAGCAACCCACTGGATACTTATCTTCTAGAAGCTGCGGCAACATGTCTTTCCCCGCCTCCGGGCACTGATCCGTCTTTACCTCGTTGAAGGAGAACCGCAACGGATCGTGGACGGGGTCAGCAGGCACTCCCCAGATGAGCTGCGTAATACCAAATGCCACAATCAGCCTGGGAATGCCAAACACTTTGTACTCCACACCGTAATCGCTCTCCGTGCGGATAGTGACGGCGATTGAGATCGGGTACTGCGGGGCAGCTGGAGCCGGAAGCGCAAGCAGAGCGAGCTCGTCGGCTGTGGGCACCATGTTGTAGAGGGGCTGCAGATACCCCCCGGAAAAGCCGCGGCCGAAATTGACCACCGAAACACCGATCTGGGTGTCAACAGGGCAGGCCCCAGCGACGAGTTCGGCCTGGGTACATCTGGGGAGGTTGGTCGGGCTTCCGACAAGGCCCGGCGGAGTGTTGATCTTCAGTTCTTTGAATACATGGCAATCGCACGGTTCGATTTCAGAGAAATTGTCAATTGACATCCGGGTTACAACGCTCGGATGATCGCCCGCTTGAGTGGAGGTAGGTTCGGTGAGCAGATAGCTGACCGGCGCATTCGCCGATGCACCCGCGGCGAGCATCGTGCACGACAGGAGGGCGGCAAGCAGCACCGCGAGCAATGTGACTTTGTTTTTCCGACGCGACGACGCGCTGCGGCTTGTCTCGGTGGCCGCCATGGCATTCTCCATCTCGTTTATGAGGCTCCTGGCCTTCAGCTCTTTCACCGTGCGGCCCTCTCAGCGGAACGAGCGGTTCGATACCTTCCGCGACATAGCCGCGCCCGATGACTGATACGCACAGCGCGTTTCTCCAGGCCACGTGCCTTTCGGCGCAGTCGTGCAGCACGTGCATTCGCGGCGCGATTCGTACTTCGGACGAGCCTGCGCGCTCGCTTCCTCAACGACTTTGCCCTGGACACATAGCGGTGTGCACGGCGCCCCGACGCGTTGCATGGATTGCGGTGAACATTCCCGCTCGATCCGAGGAACGCGCCGCTGGTAACCGACGGGGGCGACGGCGCAGCGCTGGGCAAACCGTGGCACTCATCCGCAGCAGCGCATGGAGCAGCCTCCGCCGCGATCGGAAAGCCGCCATCGGTTCGGGCGTCATAGAACTTCAGCGAACGTCCGTTATGGTCCTGCGAAACGAGAACGTCGCGCGTTATGAAATAGACGTCTACCCCATTCGCGCTGACCCCGACAAGGCCCTGCACCTCAGGCACATGGAGCGTAATCGGCTGGAAGCTGAGATAGCCGGGGTCCTTTTCAGCGACACCTGAGGTGATCAGCTGAGGTCGGCCGGATACGAATTCGTAAATGTCGACATCGTTGTTGGTATCGCGCGGGAGCAGCGCATCGTCGGTATTGAAGAATGGACGGCCGTCGTCGGTGAGGAAGATTCCGTTGAAACTCCCCGTCACATCACTGTTCGGTGCTTCGCCCGCGGGCCTACACGAGACACAGACGAGGACGTCCGCGGTCGCGTCGTACTTGTACATCTCCCTACAGAGGGGTCGCGGGTCGCTGAAGACGTCGGTGTTGCAGTTACCGTCCGCTGCCGTGTTGTCGTAGCTCGTCAACTGACTCGCCGTGATGAACGCGGCGTACCTGCCATCGGGAGATACCTGGATCCGATTTACTGGAAGTTCTGGATCGAGGGTCGCGACATACTGGATCTCACCCCCGCGGAAGATGTACAGATTCCGACGTCCCGGAATGCCGCGGCTCGCCACGAACTGCTCCGGAGAATAGAAATAGATGTCCCCGCTGTCAGCGGCCACCGAGTTGTCGGTCGGCACTCCCCAGAGGTCGCCGGTACCGGCTCCGGAACCAGCACCTCCTCCTCCTCCTCCGGTCGGCGGGACGACTTCGATCCCGCACTTTGCAATCCAGCTGGCGTTGCAGCTATCGGTGTTGCCGATGGAGCCAACCCCAGCCGAGAGTCGGATCAAGGGCTCTCCTATTTCCGCGCCGCTCTGACTCCACATATAAAGATCGATGCTGTTGTCATCATCGTCTGAAGTCAGTTGTTCGGCAGACGAAATGAACACTTTCGAGCCGTCTTCGGTCATGCCCCTGTAAGCAACAGCGTGACCCACTGAAACGTCGTATGTAATCGCCTGGTTTACTCGCATGTACAGGTGGCTCACGGGTGTAGCCGGCTTGGTCGCACAGTACGAGTTCTGTGATTCCGGGGTACTGTTCGGAGTATCCTCACATTCCGCTGGAGCAGCCATCAACAGGTGCGAACCGTCCTGCGAGGTGCCGGCAATCTGCAGAAAATGCCCTGCCATTTTCGGTTCGGCCGGAATGGCATTGCCCGCACCCAGGCGCGATGCGACGACAACCGTTTTCGTCGCCAGGTCATTGTCATAGAGAGACCCGGCCCCGGTGGTCACGCCATCAGTCGTAAACGGGATGTTGATCGATGAAAAGAAATAGTGGCCATAGTTCGGCGATACTTTCTGATCGCCGACCCAACCGCCGGGTGCATTTGGTTTGCTCGGAATCCGAGGGTCGTCGGCGCCCGGAACCTCGGCCAGATTGGTGGGCAATCGACCGAAATATTCCCCGTGGGGTCCGTATACATACGGCGAATAGTGCAGCGTGCCGACGTAATAGGTGCTGCCCAGCCCCTGCGGGCCATCGCGCCAATGCAGGGTGTGGCTTAGGGTTTCATCGCTTGAGGCCGGAGAAAGGAGTGCGCCGTTGAAGCCGGCCCAGCCCGGTTGCCCTCCGACACCCCCGGCCACCTCGGCCGGTATACCCGCGTAAGAGGTTTCCCACCCCGCAGCGGTTCGCGTTGCCACATATGGATCGCCGAGGGCGTTGGGGGGGTTCCAGGGGCCGGGGAGCGCTCCGAACGCGCCCAGGATAGAGATTCGCGGCGGGTTGCTCGCCTTGGGTGAGATCGTCCCACCGGAGAAGAGGGTGACGGGCCCGGCTTCCCCTGGCGAGACGAGCTCGTAGGCGCGGCAGTCCGGAAGATCACCGGCTCCCGTCTGCTGCCTGGCGGCCGAGTTAGGGCAGAGCTCTGGGTAGAAGTTGAAGGTCTGATCGGTGCTGACAGTTACGCCCTCGGAATTTTCCGCGACGACCCGGAAGTGATAAACGACCGGTTCAAGCCCTTCGACGTGATTCTGGACCGGCACCGGAGTCAGGCCGTCCTGGATATCGATCTCAGGAGTGCGCTGTCCGTAATCTGGCGTCAAGCCATATTCGAAGTGATAGGTCGTATCGGTGCCCAAAGCATTGATGCGCGCGTGAAGGTCCGCCGAGTTAGCTGTGACATTGCCGGAGAAGAATCCCTCGATGACCGGTCGAGCCGCCAAGGTCGTGAACGGACTCGACACCTCTATCACCTGCTGAAACCCGAAGGGCTTTGTCACAACGACCCTGGCTTCATATTCCGTCTTGGGCGTGAGTCCGCTGATGCCGACACTGAAGTCCTGCGGGGTAAATGCGTGGCCGATCTTGACGTCCGGCGCCCATATCTGCCAGTCCGTATCCGTCGTCTTCTTGTACTCGACCCGGTATTCTGTGTTCGCCGGTTCGGGCGCGACGTTCACACCGGGATCGGCGGGGCCATTCGCATTTACGGTGCCCGAGATCGTGGCCCCCGTCGCCGATACGCTTGAAGGCGGTTCCAGAGTGAGATCCGGTGTTGAACCGACATCTCCAAATATGTATGCGCCCGCATTCAAGTCGTTCGGGTACACCCTGGACAAATAGAGGTATGGGTTACCGGTGGCCGCGTTTATAGATAAGTGCTGATCGTCGCTGTTGTCTCGCTCCTTCACCCCGGTGCATGGCTTGCTCACCTGAAGCAGGTGGCCACTCGGATCGAACTCCTGAATGCGGACTTCTCTGGGCGCGAAGAGGCCATTGGCACAGGTCGTGTGACCAGTCGTGAAGTTCTTGACCACGAACACATTCCCGGTGCTACTTACCCCAACATCTATCGGCGTATTGTTATCTTGATAGAAGAGCCCCGCTGCGGTCGGGGTTTTGTATCCATTTGGCCCCCCAGGAGTCGTCGTCGTCACCGACACACTGTCAGCTCCTGGGCCAGAACCGCCGCTGAGCGCCGTCCCTCCTTCACCAACCACCAGCTGGGGCGGATCGGTGCGCCCAAAGGTTCCACCGTTGAACGTCACCACATATGGAGTCGACCCACCAGCATCTCCCGGTCCCCCCGTGACGCTTACCGACCCACCGTCGTCTTTGATCGGTTTCAGTCCGTTGAGCGCCGTTTCGACTTCTGCGGCAGTTGCAGTGGCCGGCAGGTTACCGGTGTAAGCATAGTTCGGAGCACTGAAGGGAGAGCCTCCCGCCGAGCTACTGACTGTCTGGTCGACGCTGACCGTACTGGCCCCAATTGCCGTAATTCTGGGAACTGGGGCATGGTCAAATTGTTGCGTGTTCAGAGGCATGCCGACTTCGAATACTCCGGTGTCGAACGTGACGTTGGTGAAAATCTCTTCACCGCCGCGGACGTTTCCGTGGGCCGTTGCTCCCGCAGGATCCACGAGGCCAAGGCGGAACTCCCCACCCGTGGCGTTGACCGCGACCTGCTGCACCTCGGTTTCGCCGAAGAATGAAGGGGTGAAGCCACCGCCACTGGGCACAAGCTTCTGGACTCGATAACCGCTGACTGTGTAGATGTTGCCCGTAGGATCTTCCGCCACTCCATCCAGAGGCGAGTCGAACTGGCCGGGTTCAGTGCCACCGACACCGCTTTGGCAGAGATCGCCCGATGCGCCGGTACAGATCTCGAAAGCCGAGGCGCCTTGCCGCGGGGTTGCGATTGCGAGGCCAGAATTGCCGCTGACATTGAGATTTGGGCTACCGTCGACCCGAGCCAATGTCGAAACGTCGGTGTCGGCGAAACGGGCACCCTTGAATTCGACTGTCCAGGGTTGTCCGCCTCCACCAGTGACGACCACGTTGCCGGTCCCGATATTGGTCAGTGCCTCCAACGCCCCCTGTACATCGGCAGCTGTCGCGTTGTAAGGAATGTTTCCGGTCGTTGCTGTCGTGTTATCGGGGCTCGGAGTCGTGAAACGCAGTTTGAAGTTGCCACTCGTGACTGCGCTGTCGAGCGTGAGGGTCTGCAACTCGTTATTGGGAGCGTTTCCGGTACCGGCAGCGACCGCCACCGAGACGGAGGATCCAGACGCGGTGGCGGGATTCGTCATGACTATCGTCCCGGCGCCCAGAGCGCCGATCTTGGTACCGGCGGGGATCCCGGAGCCAGCTATCGTCTGCCCTGCGGCGAACGCCTTGCTGGAGGTCGTGACGTTGGTGATCGTGTAAGAGCCACTCGTCAGGTCACCCGTACCACCGGCCCCGCCTGACACCACCCCACCGCCGAACACGCGAATGAAGTGCCCATCGCTTGTGTATTCCTGAATCTGGCCGTTGACTCGGTTGGCCAACAGGATATTTCCTTCATTGGGCGCACCGGGTGGCGCCACGGCAATGGTTGATTTGAAGGAAATGCCGTAAGCGGCTGGACCAGTGCTGTTCTGACATACATCGTTGCTGGTACATATCTCCGGTGCCCCACCGGGATTGAGGGTTGTAAAGACGACTGACTTGGGGCTACCTGTAAGGTTGATGGTTTCGACTTGCAGATCACCAAGAAAGTCGCCGGCGTGGACCCCGCCAAAGGTGATCTTGTAGGTGTAAGGCCCTGGATCTCCCGGACCTGCCGGACCGCCGGTCGCTGTTGTTACCCCCCCGGCGTCGCTTCCGAATCCTTCGATTGCGTCGATCGCTTCGGCGACTTGGTCCGCGGAGGCGTTGTAGGGAATCGATGGGCTGTATTTCGGACCCGGAAATTTATAGATCCTGTAGCTGCCTCCGGTCGCGGTGACGGTCAGTAACTTTTCGGGATCAGAGCTACTGTCATCGGTTCCGGAGAGGACGACATCGTTGCCGAAAGCGCCGAGAAATTCTCCTGTGGAAGAGAAGTGGTCGACACTACTGCTGCCGGTCGCATAAACGTCTCCGGTGGCTTGGTTGACGCTGACGTTGTAGTAGATCCTATTGCCGCTTTTGCATATATCACCGCTTGCGGGAATGCAAATCTCGAAACCCGTACCGCCCAGGTTGGTTGTCTGAACGAAAGACGTGGCGCCGGAACCGGTCAGGCCAGAGTTATCCACGACAAGAAGAGGTTGATTGGCGCCGCCCTGGGCACCGCCGAATGTCACCAGGTAGGGGGTCGAGCCGCTGGCGTTCCCCGGCCCCCCCGTAACAGTCACGACCCCGCCCACGCCGCCTATTGAGGGCAGTTCATTCAACTTCTGTTCGAGGACGCTCGCGTCTGCGTCGAAGGCGATCTGGCCGGTGACCTCTCCCCCGAATTCGAGGGCAAAGGTCCCACCGGTCGCGTAAATAGCCACAGACTGGGTCTGGTTGGCGTTGTCCGGACCAGATTCAACGACGTCTTCGCCCCAGGTCCGCTGGAGAACTCCGGAGGGAGAGAACATTTCAATTCGGTTCTGCGGCGAATTGCTTACAGACGAGTAGTAAGTGCCCGGAGTAACACCCCCCGCCCCGGTGCCGTTGACGGCCCCGCCGACGCCCCAGTTGAGCTTGAAGGTGCCGACGACGCCGAGCTCGGCGTTTGCACCCGGAGCGAAGATGAACAGCGCAGCAAGGGCGGTGGTCAGGGCAAGCAGATAGCGAGCGTGGGCGGCGCGACGAGCGTGGGCGAGAACGCTCGTCGCGGGCGCACCACTTCCGTCGGTGTTGCGGAGGGCAGCGCGACGAAGGAAACCACCCACAAGGCCCCGGCTAGCACCGGCGCCATGAGTCGAATCCGCGAACCGCGATCCCGCGTCTATCACTCGCTTCCTCTCCTTGTCCCTTGAGCCCTTCCCTAGGGGCTCGTTCCCTGTATGTCCCTGAAGCTGTTTTCCCTTGCCCGTTCCCTCGGACTCGGGAGTTCTCCCTGTGCTGCCGCTGCCATTCTAGGTACGACAGCTTTTTCAATGTAGCCGAGAGCCTTTGAAAAAGTCAAGCAAAAGTTTGCAAAAAGAAGGGAACTGGTTTCAATTGCAGCGCAAACCGCTGGAAATCACGCACGGGCCTTGGCCGGTGGTGATTTGGAAACCACGCGTGTACCGAAGAGGGGTTCGGGCGCGCGGACGTGCCGGAGTCAGCCCCGGTCGGGGCGGTCCGGGTAGAGCTCGTCGATGCTGACGAGGGCGCTGTAGGAGGCCGAGGCGGCGGCCTCGATCCGCTCGCCGCCACCGGCGAGGCGATCGACGACGGAGAGAACTGCCGCTATCTGCAGACCCTCTTCGCGGATGCGCTCGATCGCCGCCGCGGTGGACCCACCGGTGGTGACAGTGTCCTCGACGACGAGGACACGGGCGCCCGGCTCGACAGGGCCCTCAACCCAGCGCTGCAACCCGTGCTGCTTGCGCTCCTTGCGGACGAAGAAGCCGACCAGCCCCTCACCGCCGGGGACGGCGATCGCCGCGCAAGCGAGCGGGATCGCCGCCATCACGGGCCCACCAACCGCCTCGGCGTCGACCTCGGCCGCGGCGGCGGCGATCAGCTCGCCGGCGGCGAGGAAGCCGGCCGGTCGTAGCAGCGCCCGTCGCACGTCGACGTAGTACTGCGCGGTGGCGCCGGAGGACAACGTCACCTCGCCGATGATCAGCGAGTGCTCCCGCAGCTCGGCGAGCAACGTGCGCTTCGCTGCATCGAGGTCAGTCATCCGCTGCGCATCCTACGCAGGGCGATGACTCAGAAGACGAAGATGTCCTCGCCGGTGAATATGCGATCGAAGATCTCCGGCTGGTCGGCGATGAAGGTGCGGATGCAGCCGTGGCTGGCAGGGTAGTTGGGCACCGACTCATAGCCGTGCACCGCGTAGCCGCCGTAGAAGTAGAACGAGTAGTACATGCCGTGCGAGTTGTAGCCGGGCTCGGTGCGCAGGAAGCTGAAGTGGCCGGTGACCGTGGGGGTGGAAGACTTGCCGGAGGAAATCGGATAGACGGCGACGGGCTTGTCACCATCGGCGAAGACGAGGACCTGCTTGGAGAGCGGCGCCTCGACGTGCTCGCCCGCCTCCGGGTGGCGCACGCGGTAGGCGCCGCGGCCGGAGAAGACCCGCTCCACCAGGCCCTTGCCCGCGTGGTAGTTGCGGCTCATGTCGTTGACTTTGCGGTAGGCGAGAACGCCGCGGGCGGTCTTGCCACCGAAGCAGCGGCCGTCGTTGGCGACATAGCCCATCCTGCGCATCGCCTTCTTGAAGCCGAGGACGACGACGCCACACTGGCCCTCGCCCAAAGCGGGAAAGCTGACGCGCCAGCCCTTGCGCACAGTGGAGTCGGCACCGAGCGCGGCGGTGGCGACGTGCTTGGCCGAAGCCGCGTACCTGCCGCCCTCGGTGATGCGGATCTTGGAGCGAAAGGTCCCGGCGCCGCCCTTGCCTTTGTGGACGCCGACCGACTTCGAATACAGGCGATGCCCGTCGCGGTAGTAGGTGACTTTCACCCGCTGGCCGGCGACAAACGGCTTCACCGAGCCGATCACAGGCACGGTGCTCATGATCGACGCCTTCCCTCCGTGCAGGTGCCCGATCCGGATCTTCACGGTCGCATCCGGCAGCCCCCCATGCGTGCCCCCCGTGGCCGCCTGGGCGGCTGCGGGCGCCAATATCGCTGCGGCGAGAGCCGCTGCCGGGATCAGCCGCTGCTTCATCGGCTGCATTCTGCCCTACGGCGCGGCAGCTACTGAGCCAGCAGGGCGACTGAGTTGTTCAGCGCGTGCAAGATGATCCCCGGCACGATCGAGCCCGTCTTCTCATAGAGGAGAGCGAGCACGAAGCCAAAGGCGATCAACGGCGGCACGGCGCTGATCCCCGTCAGCGCATGCAGAGCGCCGAAGATCAGGGCGCTGAGCGCCGCGGCGGCAAGGCGCGGCAGACGCTCGCGCAAGCCGCCGAAGAGCATGCCGCGGAAGCAGACCTCCTCACTGACCGGGGCGGCGATCACGATCAGCAGGATCTGGATCGGCACGGTGCCGAAGCTCTCAGCGACGTCCTTCTGCTTCGGTTCCCCGACGATCAGCGCATAGATGAAGGCGAGGAGCAGATACGCGCCAACCGCAGCGGCCATCCACTTGATCGCGGAGGGACGGAAGCGGCGCACGCCGAGGCGGCGCAGCGCTTCGGCGATCGAGTCCGCGCCGCGGCGCGCCGCGATCAGCATCGGCACCATCAGGAAGCCAACTGCAGTGGCCAGTTGGACGATCGCGTTGGCCGCGGAGCCGAGTTCATCGCCCGCGCCAGGGTGATCGACCAGCACCGCCGGAATCCCCAGCACGATCCCCGTTCCCAATGCCAGCAGCACCCCGAGCACGGCGGCTGTCGGACCCCAGTTCGAGTATGGAAAGTGAGAAGCGTCGTTCATGCTCGAGTCTCCGTCCCCTCGTTGAGCAGCTCCATGTATTCGGGGTAGACGTAGGTCTTCCCCCGCGCTTTTCCGGTTACCTCTCTCAGCAGGCCCGCTTCCTCGAGCCGAGCGACGGCGGTGTAGACGGGCGGCTCGGTCAGGCTCAGCACCCGTGCCGCCTGCGGGGGTTTGACCACCACCCTTTTTGCCGCCAAGTCGTGGACCCGCAACGCCGTCGCGGCGCCGCGACCGAATTCGTGGATCCGCACACGGTCCCTCTCAATCATTTGGACGATCTCCTGGGTGGTAACCGAGATCGAATCGGCGACCTCGACCACGCCCTCGAGAAAGAATCGAAGCCAGTCTTCCCAAGCACCTTCGGTTCGCACTCGCTGGAGACGCTCGTAGTACGCCTCGCGGTTGCGCTTGAGGTAGAGGCTCAGATAGAGCAACGGCCGGGTCAAAACCCCCTGATCGACCAAAAGCAGCGTGATCAACAGGCGGCCGACGCGACCGTTGCCGTCGAGAAAGGGGTGGATGGTCTCGAACTGAACATGAGCGAGGGCTGCCTTGATCAGCACCGGAGAGGGCTCGGGAACGTCGTGCAGATACTGCTCCAGAGCCGCCATCGCCGGTTCAACTTCCTGCCAGGGCGGCGGAACGTAGCGAGCATTTGCCGGGCGGGTGCCGCCGAGCCAGTTCTGGGTTCGGCGAAACTCCCCGGGCGCTTTCTCCGAGCCTCGCCCAGAGCGCAACAAGCGGGCATGAACCTCTCGGAGCAGTCGGTTGCATAGCGGCAACTGCCCCGAGAGGATCGAGTCGACGCCGTGGTTCATGGCGACTATGTAATTGACAGTCTCCTCGACGTCCTCGACGGGAACGTCGGGGGCGACCTCGTTCTCGAACAGGAGGAGGTCCGAGAGCGAGGACACGGTCCCCTCGATCTGGGATGAGAGCACCGCCTCCTTGCGGATGAACGCGTAGAGGAGCTGACCCGGGTCGGGCAAGAGCAGGGTTATCCCGTCGAGCCGGCCCAGCGCCTGGTTCGCACGGTCGAGAGAGCGATGGAGATCAACGTCGAGGCGCAGGGGTGGGTCCGGCGGCAGGGGCTCGGGGTGGAAAACCTCGTAACCGTCGGATCCATCCCGAGCTCTACTGAACCGCCCCGCGCGCGATGCCAAAGGTTCGCTTGCCATGCGAAGAGCTTACTAAGCGATAATGCACTAACGCTTACTAAGCGCCCGGGCTAGGCGATCGCTTAGGAGCGCGACTATAAGTTTGCCTCCATGTCGCCGCCAGTCTCACAGGTCTCACGCTCGACCAGGACGCGTCTGCGCTTCCTGCGCAGGCTGCTGTTCCTGATCGCATTCCTGGTCGTCGTGGCAATCGCGCTCAGTCAGTTCACCGAGCTGAAGCGACTGGCGACCGGCATCCTCGCCTCAACCGCGGTGCTGGCGGCGATCGTCGGCTTCGCCGCCCAGCACACGCTCGCCAACATGGTCGCCGGGGTGATGCTGGCCGTTTCCCAGCCGATCAAAATCGGCGACCGGATCGAGTTCGAGGATGTCGACGGCAGGGTGACCGACATCACCCTCTCCTATACCTATGTCGACCCCGGCGACGGCAGCGCCGTCGTCATCCCCAACCAGATGCTGGTGGAAGGGATCGTGCACAACCGCTCGACCGGCGACACGCAGGCCTGAGTGGCGGGGGCGCCGAAGTACCCTTTTCCCGTGAGCGCGGAACGAACGAGCGTGCATATCCAGTCCTTCGCACCTGGAGTGGAGCGAAATTGAAATGACGCAGCGCAATCGTCGACGTCACAGACGCCGCGGCGGAGCGAAGAGCAAGGCGCTGTTCGTCGGCGTCGCACTGCTCTGTGTGATCGCAGTCGGGGGGATCGCGGTTGCCTCATGGGTGCTGGACGTGGCAGCCAATGCGCCTCCGCTGTCGGCCTGCCGCCCGATCGACAGGGGCGGCAACTCGATTCTCTTCGCCGGCGACGGCAGTCGACTCGGGTACATCGCCTCCGACGAAGCGCGCACCCCGGTCACGGAGGATCGGATCCCAATCGACCTCAAGTACGCGACGGTGGCGATCGAGGACGAGCGCTTCTTCCAGCACAACGGCATCGATTACGAAGGCGGCATCCGAGCACTGATCGAGAATCTGGAGGCGGGCAAAGTCGTGCAGGGCGGCTCGACGATCACGATGCAGCTGATGCGAAACCTCTGCATCACCGACCCGCAGCGCAACCTGGAGCGCAAGATCCAGGAGGCGAAGCTGGCGATGGAGTACGAGAAGGAGCACTCCAAGCAGGACATCCTCGGCAAGTATCTGAACACCGCCTCCTACGGAACGATCAACGGCTCAACCGCGGTGGGGGTGTTGGCGGCGTCGCGTATCTACTTCTCCAAGCCGGTCTGGAAGCTGACCCTGGAGCAGGCGGCGTTGCTGGCGGGGCTGCCGCAGGCGCCCTCGGACTACAACCCGATTCTCAATCCCAAAGGAGCGCTGGCTCGCCGCAACGAGGTCCTCTCGAACATGGCGAAGCTGGGCTACATCAGCCAACAGCGAGCGCTGGAGGGCGAGCAGCGCGGACTGCAGCTGCACCTCTCGGACACTTATTTCAAGCGCCGCCAGCCCTACTTCTTCGACTACGTCGAGGACATCCTGATCGAGAAGTACGGAGTGAACACGGTGCGCAAGGGCGGGCTGCGCGTATACACGACCGTCGACCCGGCGCTCCAGGATGTCGGCCTGGAGGCGATGCGCACGACGCTGCCCTACTCGACCGACCCCTCCTCGGCGCTGGTCTCCATCGATCCCGGCAACGGATACATCAAGGCAATGGTCTCCAGCTCCAATTACGACCAGAGCCAGTTCAACCTGGCCGCGCAGGGGCACCGGCAGCCGGGCTCGACTTTCAAGACCTTCGTCCTGACCACAGCGATCAAGCAGGGAATCGACCCCTACTCGACCTACTACACCTCCAAACCCCTGAACCTGGACCTGCCCGAGTGGGGACACTGGGAGGTCTCAACGGCGGACGAGGGCTACCAGGGGACGATCAACCTGCAGCAGGCGACGGTGGCCTCCGACAACACGGTCTTCGCCCAGCTCGACCTCGATGTCGGGCCCGAGGCGGTGGCGGAAACGGCGAAGTCGATGGGAATCACGACTGAGCTGGACGGGATCCCGGCGGAGGGGATCGGCGGATTGCGGATCGGCGTCTCGCCGCTGGAGTTGGCCGACGCCTACGCGACACTCGGCTCCGGCGGGATCCACCACAACCCGGTGGCGATCCGCCGGGTCGAGTTCCCGAGCGGGCGGATCGACCATCCCGAGCATCCCGACCCGAAGCGGGTCGTACCCGAGGCCGTCGCTTACGAGGTCTGGCGGCTGCTCCACGACAACATCACCGGCGGTACAGGCACAGCCGCATATACGGGCTGCGGCGGGCAGGGTGGGAAGACGGGGACGACCGACAACTACACGGATGCCTGGTTCGCCGGCTTCCAGCCAAACCTGGCGACCGCGGTGTGGGTCGGCTACCCGCAGTCCAACGACATCGAGATGACCAGCGTGCACGGGACCACCGTCTTCGGCGGCACCTTCCCGGCGATGATCTGGAACTCGCTGTACGCGAACGGAGGGGTGCCCTGCGAGGAGGTTCAGCCGCCGGAGACGCCGATCAGCTGGGCGCCGTTCTACGGCAAGTTCACTCAGGCGGGGCCAAGCGAGGACACCTTCGCCGAGGACAGTGGCGAGAAGAAGAAGGACGGCGAAAAGAAGGGGCAGGATGCGGTCGGCGGCTACAACCCCGACGCCTACAACCCCGACGCCTACGCCCCGGGCGCCGGCCAGGAGCCGACGCCGACGCCGAGCCCACCTTCCAGCGGTGGCGGTGGCGGCACCGCGGCGGGTGGCGGCATCAGCGCCCCCTGACCCTGCCGATGGGTAGCCACAGCTGAGCCCAGGGCTCGCATACGCGTTGATGTGGGTGGGGCTCGTTTCCTACCTCGGCGTGCTGGAGACTGCACCACGGCTGGGGCCGCGGGTCGTCTGGGGGACGATCGTGGTGGCGGTCGCCGGCTTCGCGGTGGCGCCGGTGCTGCTCTCCCACGACGTCTACAGCTACGTCGACTACGCCCGGCTGGGGATGGTGCACGACCTCGACCCCTATGTGAACCCGCCAACCGCGGCGCCTGCCGACTCGGCCTTCGCCCATGTCACCTGGCCGAACACGACCAGCGCCTACGGACCGCTGTTCACCCTCCTCACCTATCCGCTTGCCTGGATGTCTTTGGGTGCGGCAGTTGCGACGCTGAAGGCACTCTCCGCAATGTCGGTCCTGGCCCTGGCGGCGATCGTTGCTCGTCTGTCGCCGATGCGCGGCATCGACCCCCTGCGCGCCGCGGCCTTCGTCGCCCTCAATCCGTTGGTTGCGGTCCACGTCGTCGGCGGCGCCCACAACGACAGTTTGGCGATGCTGCCGGCGATGGCCGCAGTGGCGGCGGTCCTCACCGCGCGACCGGCGACGGGCGGCGCGGGGCTCCTCGCCGCCGCGGCAACGAAGACCTCGACGTTGTTCGTGGCCCCCTTCGCCCTGCTCGGGGCCGCCCGGCAACGCGGGTGTAACGCATTTGACAGGTATTACCTGCAGAACGCGTTACACCTCGGGAGATTTTTGGTCGGTGCCGCCGCGGCCGCGGCGGCAATTGGAGCGCTCGCCTACATCGCCTTCGGGTGGGATTGGCTTCACTCCTTTGGCCTGGCCGGGGAGAACCAGTCGCGAACCAGCTACATGAGCGTCCCGATCACCGCGGCGCGACTGAGCGGTCAGGACCCCGATGCGGTTCGAATCGCGGCGCTCACGATGTATGCCGCGCTCCTCGCCTGCCTGCTCGTCTGGACCTGGCGTGGCGGCGACTGGATACGCGCCGCGGCCTGGGCAGCGTTCGGCCTGCTCCTCGCCACCTCCTGGCTCCTACCCTGGTATCTGATCTGGGCCCTTCCCCTCGCCGCCCTCTCCCGCGACCGCCTCCTGCAGCTCCTGCTCCTGGCGCTCACCGCTTTTCAGCTCGGGGCCCGAATCCCGCTGTAGTCACCATCGCTTGTGGGTCAGCCCCGACGGCCCTTGGCTCCCGGAGGACGTTGCGCCAGGGCGTTCGCGCAAGAAAGGGGAGGAGGTGTCTCCCGAACGGGCGGATACTCAGAGCAGCCCAACTAATTAGTTGGGCTGCGAGTCCGGGCGGGGGGCATCTCCTCCCCTTTTTGCCCCAACCTCTCCTCCACCTCTTCCTCTGGGGAAGGATGGACCACCCCGGTGGGGATCGCCCACCCCTCCCGTTTGCCGAGGGCGGTGACCGCCCCCACATAGATCAGCTCGATCACGGTCATCACGCCGCGGACGGCGATCGCCACCAGGGAGCCGATCGCAAAGCTGTTGCCGGGCGTGGCGGCCTTCACCGCCCAGGCAAAGGCCGCATCGCGAATGCCGAGGCCGGCGGGAGCGACGATCGTGACCAGGGCAGCGACGTAGCCCACCGCCTGGGCGGAGCCGACGATCAGCGCATCGCGGAAAGGGATGGTGGTGACTGAGCGCGCGACGCAATAGACGCCGAGCCCCACCACAGCCCAGATCGCTGCGAAGTAGGCGAGCATGGTGAGCACACCGCGCATCGACATAACCGCGGGGAGCGATTCGCGCCCGAAAGCGCGGAGAATGCGGTTGGCGAGAGGGGCGAAAACGCGCGGGCTGAGAACGGCGATCGCGAGGGGAACGACGAGCAGCACCGCCCAGCGCAAGGGCTGGCCTTGGAGATCGGGGTGGCTGATGAAGAAGTAGGAGGCGACGGCCACCGCAGCGGTGGCGGAAATCGCCTGCTCATAGACGATGCTGGCGATCGTGATCCGCCGCGGCACGCCAATCCGCTCGGAAAGCAGCACCCGCCCCAGCACGTAGAGGACGCTGCCAGGGACGTAACGGGCGAGCAGGGGCTGCCCCCATGCAACCTGGGCACGGCCAATGCCGATCCGGTAACCCAGGAAGCGAAGGATGAGATCCCACGCGCCCGCGCTCAGCACATAGAAGGCGAGCAACAGGGCGGCCGCCGGCAGCAGCCAGATTCCGTGGAAGTGGACTCCCTTGTCCTTGATCTCCTGCCACTGGTCGACCACGGTGAGGACGAGGAAGCCGAAGATGACGACGGCGAGCCCGAGCTGGATTGCGAGCCGCACACGCTTGCTGCGCGGCGGACGCGAGCCGACCGTCGCACCGGCCTCGCCGATGCGGTGCAGGAATGGTTGGTGCTGCTCCACGTTGCCGCACCCTAGACAATGAGGACATGGGCGAGTTCGAACTGTTGGCGCGCGTACGAGAGCGGCTCCCCGCCCCCGGGCCGCGGGTGCGGGTCGGGATGGGCGACGACGCAGCGGTCACGGTGCCAGGCGGAGCAACCGCAACCTCTGTCGACGCGGTCGTCGAAGGGGTCCATTTCCGCCGCGGTCAATGCACGCTGAGGCAGATCGGCCACAAGGCTCTGGCGACAGCGCTCTCTGACCTTGCGGCTATGGGCGCCGAGCCGGGGGAGGCCTACGTGGTACTCGGCGTCCCGCCCGACCTCGGGGAGGACGAATGCATCGAGCTGCTCGACGGCATTCTGGCGCTGGCCCGCTCGACCGGGACGACTGTGGCAGGCGGGGACGTGACGCGAGCGCCCGGGTTGAGTGTGACGACGACTGTCGTCGGCCACGCAGCAGAGGCAGAGGCCCTGATCACCCGAGCGGGAGCGCGCGCCGGCGATGCGCTGGTGCTGACCGGGGAGCTGGGCGGCGCCGCGGCGGGGCTGCTGCTGGCCGATAGCCCCGATCTGGCCGCTGGGGTGAGCGAGGAGACCGCGCGGCGGTTGCTAGCGCGGCAGGCAGAGCCCCATCCTCGCCTGGCGGCGGGGCGGGCGCTGGCGCGCGCTGGCGCGACGGCGATGATCGACCTCAGCGACGGGCTGGGCGCCGACGCCGGTCACCTCGCCGCGGAGAGCAGCGTCGGAATCAGGATCGAAGCGAACGCGGTGCCACTTGCCAACGGAGTTGCCCAAGTGGCGGCGGCGGCAGGACGCGACCCGCTACCGATGGCCGTGACCGGGGGCGAGGACTACGAGCTGTTGGCGGCCTTGCCCGCGGAGCGGCTGACCGAGGCGGCCACGGCCGCCGGAGAGGCAAGCACCACCTTGGCCGTGATCGGCGAGGCGGTCGAGGGGAGCGGGGTCGAGATCAAGCTGCCCGGCGGCCGGACATTGGAGCCGTCGGGGTTCGACCACCTACGCTGAGCGGCAGAGGTCCGTGCATCAACAGTTCGCGAACGCCACGACGCTGAAGCATCGCTTCCGCGACACGCGCGGGCTCGGGCCTGTAGTGCCCGGTCTCAACAAGGGTTTTGAGCTGGCTTGCCTGCATGGCCCTCATATCGGCGGTAACGCGCCGATCCTTAGTTCTGAGTACTCGCACATACGTCCAAGGCGCGGCGCATTACCCTTCAGGCATGGCCAACGGGACTGCGCGAATTCTTCTCGTCGACGACGAGGACTCAATTCAAACCCTGCTCAGCTATCCGCTGCGCAAGGACGGCTATCACGTCACCTCCGCCCAAGACGGCGGCGAAGCGTTGACGCGCTTTGCCGAGGGGCGCTTCGATCTGGTGATCCTCGACCTGATGCTGCCGAAGCTGGACGGGGTTGAAGTCTGTCGACAGCTGCGCTCCCGCAGCCAAGTGCCGATCATCATGCTGACCGCCAAAGGCACCGAGACCGACAAGGTCGCGGGACTGGAGGTCGGCGCCGACGACTACATAACCAAGCCCTTTTCGATGCGCGAGTTCCGCAGTCGGGTGAAGGCCGCCCTGCGTCGTAGCCGCATGGTCGGCGAGGTCCCCGCGGATGAGACGATCGCCAGCGGCGATCTGGAAATCGATTTCGGGCGACGAATGGTCCGCCTCGGCGGCAATGAGGTGAAGGTCACCTACGTCGAGTTCGAGATCCTCGGCGCTTTGGCCCGCACCCCCGGCCGGGTGCTCAGCCGCGAGACCCTGCTCGAACACGTTTGGGGAGATTCCGAGTACCGCGACCCGCGCACCGTCGACGTTCACATTCGCCACCTCAGAGAAAAGCTCGAGCGCGATCCCAAGGAACCCGACTACCTGTTCACGGTGCGTGGTGTCGGCTACCGGTTTCGGGAATGAGAAAGCTCCGCCTGACGCCGCTCGGCAGCATGATCACCACGGTCTCCGTGGCGATCGGCGCCGCCACCTCGCTGGTCATCTACATCTATGTAGCGGCGACCGGCGGCGACAGCGGCACGAAAAGCGCGATCTTGGTTGGGGGGCTGATCGCGCTGGTGGCGGCCGTGGGGATCGGGTTCGCCTACTCGCAGATCGTCGCAATGCGGATCGAGCGGATACAGGAAGCGGCGCGCAGGGTGGCCGACGGCAACTTCGGAACCCGCATCCCGATCGACTTCGGCGGACAGCTCGGGCGGCTCGGGCGGACCTTCAACGAAATGCAACGGCGCCTGGCAGAACTGGACAACGCCCGCAAACAGTTCATCGCGAATGCCTCGCACGAGCTGCGCACACCGATCTTCAGCCTAGGCGGCTTCGTCGAGCTGCTGGAGGAGGAGGACCCCAGCCCCGAAGAGCGAGCCGAGTTCATGCACACGATGAGACTTCAGATCGAGCGGCTGACGAAACTGACCGCGGACCTGCTCGATCTCTCCCAGCTGGACGCGGGCGAGTACGTGATGGCAACGCGAAGCATCGACCTGGGAGAGCTGGCGCGGGAGGTCGCGCGGGAGTTCGGGCCGCGTGCCGATAGACGCGGCTCGCGGCTGGAGCTGCGAACCCCCGAGCACCCGGCGATCGCCCTCGCCGATCCCGACCGGGTGCGTCAGATCATCCGTATCCTCCTCGATAACGCCCTCACTCACACCCCCGAGGGAACCAAGGTGACCGTGACCACGTACCTCGCCAACCGCCGTGCCGAGTTGACCGTCTCCGACGAGGGGCCCGGCATCCCACAGCGCGTCCAAGGACGGATCTTCGAGCGCTTCTACACCGCGGACAGCGGCGGTGGATCGGGGCTGGGGCTGGCCATCGCGCGGGAGCTGGCGCAGCGAATGGACGGCCGTATCGCGATCTCCTCGAGTCGCCGATTCACCGCTTTCACCCTGGACCTGCCGCCTGCGCCCGCCGGACGCGCTGCTGCTCCGGCAACGTTGCCACGCTCCGAGAGCAAGGCCCACGCGTGAGGGTTGCCGCCTGGTTCCCAGCCGCGGCGCTCGCGGCAGCGCTGGCCCTGCTTGCCGGCTGCGGTGGGTCTGACAGTGGCGGAGGCGGTTCGGCGGCGGGCTCGGCCGACATCGAGAAGCCGGCGACGCGGATCGTCGTTCAGACGGCGTCCGACGGCTTCAACGCGGCAAGGGTCTACAGCGAGGCGGCGCCAGGGGTGGTCACGATCCGCTCGATCTTCGACGCGGGAGACGATGGAGGCGACAACCCGTTCGGCGGACCCAGCGCCGCGGAGGGCTCAGGCTTCGTGCTCAACGACAGCGGCGAGATCGTCACCAACGCCCACGTCGTCACCGACGACAGCAGCGGTGAGCGCAAACCAGCCACAGCGGTGTTCGTCGAGTTCCCCGACCGCAACGTCGTCCCGGCGAAGATCGTCGGCTTCGACCCGTTCGCCGACGTCGCGCTGCTCAAGGTGAAGCCGGACGGCTTCGAGCTGCGCCCCCTCGAGCTGGGCGATGACAGCGAAGTCGTGGTCGGCCAACCGGTGGCCGCGATCGGCAGCCCATTCGGCGAACAGCAGTCGCTCTCGGTCGGAATCATCTCTGCAACCGACCGCTCGGTGAAGTCGCTGACCGAGTTCCAGATCGAGGGCGCGATCCAAACCGACGCCTCGATCAACCCCGGCAACTCCGGCGGCCCGCTGCTCGACGCCGGCGCCCGGGTGATCGGCATCAACCAGCAGATCGAGACCAGCTCCGGGGCCAACGACGGGGTCGGCTTCGCGGTCCCCATCTCGGCGATCAAGCGCTCGATCGCACAGCTTCAAGAGGACGGCAAGGCCGAGTACGCCTACATCGGAGTCTCCAGCCAGGCTCTCTACCCACAGCTGGCCAAACGGCTCAACCTGGACACCGACTTCGGCGGTCTGCTGGCTGAAGTGGTTCCCGGCGGACCGGCTGACAGGGCCGGCCTCGAAGGCGGCGACGAGAAAATCCGCTTCCAGGCCGGTGCCTACCGAGTTGGCGGCGACACGATCCTCGCCGTCGATGGGCGCGAGGTGGTCCGCCCGGACGATCTCGCCCGCTTCATCTCCTCCTACCAACCGGGGCGCGAGGTGACGCTGAAGGTCCTGCACAACGACGGCGACGTCGAGGACGTGCGACTGACGCTGGGCACTCGGCCGTCCAGCGTGCCGAGCGGCTGAGCGAAGTCGCTCGGCTGCGGAACCGCCTCGACATGTAGAACTCCCGGATGCTTCAGGAAGTCTCCCTCGGCCACAAGTCCCTCGCCGACTACACCCACATCGCCGGCAAGGAGCTGAGCGAGCGCATCCGCGAGCTGGCCGAGCCACTGAAAGGTCAGCGCGTCCTGCACGTCAGCGCCACCGCGTTCGGCGGCGGCGTCTCGGAGATTCTCTACACGATCGTGCCGCTGATGCGCGACGCCGGGCTGGACGCCCACTGGCACGTGATCTTCGGCAAGGAGGAGTTCTTCAACGCGACCAAGCTCCTTCACAACTCCCTGCAGGGGGCGGAGGAGACGCTGAGCGAGGAGCAGTGGCAGCTGTTCGATGAGATCAACGCGATGAACGCCGAGGGACTGCAGGGGGAGTGGGACACGGTGATCGTCCACGATCCCCAGCCGATCGGGCTGCGGCGCGGGGCGAGGGAGAAGGCGCGCAACTGGGTTTGGCGCTGCCACATCGACCTCTCCGAGCCCAACCCGGCGCCGATCGAGCGACTGCAGCCGCTGATCGAGGAGTACGACGCGACCGTCTGGCACATGCCCGCCTACGTGCCGACAGGCGTGAACGGACATGACGGGATCAACATCATCCCGCCTGCGATCGACCCCCTGTCGCCGAAGAACATGGCCTTTTCCCCCGAGGACGCGGCCTTCGTCTGCCAGCAGTTCGGGATCGACGTCGACCGGCCCCTGATCACCCAGGTCTCACGCTTCGATCCGTGGAAGGACCCGATGGGGGTGATCGACGCATACCGCGACGTGACCGCGGAGCTGCCTGAGGTGCAGTTGGCGCTGGTCGGCTCGATGGCTACCGACGACCCCGAGGGGTGGGAGTTCTTCCAGCAGACGTTCGAATACGCCGACGGCGACCCCGACATCAAGATCCTCAACAACCTCAACAACGTCGGGGCGATCGAGGTCAACGCCTTTCAATCGCAGTCCGACGTCTGCCTGCAGAAGTCGATCCGCGAGGGGTTCGGGCTGACCGTGACCGAGGCGCTCTGGAAGGGGCGGCCGACGGTGGCGGGCAACGTGGGTGGCATCCCGCTGCAGATCGAGGATGGAATCAGCGGCTACCTGGTCGATTCCCCGGCGGAGTGCGCGCAGCGCTGCCTCGAGGTGTTGCGGGACCCCGGGCTTGGCAAGCAGCTGGGACGCGAGGGCAAGGAGCACGCCCGTCGCGAGTTTCTCTCGCCCCGGCTGCTGCGCGATTGGCTGGCGCTGCTGGGAGAGCTGGACGCGTAGCGCGTGGGCGGTCGGGGTAGGCTGAAGCCGTGCCCGATTCCGACCCTCTGATCATCGTCTCCAATCGCGGGCCCGCTCAGTTCGAGCGCGATGAAGCGGGAGAGCGAACGGTGCGTCGCGGCGGCGGCGGGCTGGTGACGGCGCTGTCGGGGCTGGTCTCCCACCGCGACGCGCTGTGGATCGCCTCGGCGATGACCGATGAGGACGTCGCCGTGAGCGAGGAGCGCGGCGGGCCGGTGGAGCTGTCGATCGACGGGATCGACTACCGGGTGGCGCTGGTCGGCAGCGACCCGGAGGCCTACGACCGCTTTTACAACGTGATCGCCAACCCGATCCTCTGGTTCATCCAGCACTACCTCTGGGACCTCTCCAACGCGCCGGACATCCGCCAGGAAGAGCTGGACTCCTGGGACTACGGCTACCAGGCCGTCAACCGCGACATCGCGAGGGCGGTGCTGGGCCAGATCGAGGGACGGGAGCGACCGCTGGTGATGCTCCACGACTACCACCTCTACACGGCGCCGGGGATGATCCGCGCCGAACGGCCCGACGCCTTCCTGCACCACTTCGTCCACATTCCCTGGTCCCAACCCGATAGCTGGCGAATCCTGCCGGGACGGATCCGCGAGGCGCTCTTCCGGGGAATGCTGGCCAACGACATCATCGGCTTCCACACCCACGCCTACGGGATCAACTTCCTACGCTGCTGCGACGAGCTGCTGGAGTGCGACGTCGACTACGAGGAGGGAGTTGTGCGTCACGCGGGCGGGCGAACCCTCACCCGCGCATACCCCCTGTCGATCGACGCCGAACGACTGCGCCGAGCGGCGGCGTCGGCCGAGGTGGCGGCCGCCGAACGCGAGGTGCTGGAACGACGGCGCAAGCACCTGATCATCCGCGTCGACCGCGCCGACCTCTCCAAGAACGTGCTGCGCGGCTTCACCGCCTTCGACACCTTCCTCACCCAGCACCCGGAGTTCCGCGAGGAGGTGACCTTCATCGCGCACCTACAGCCCTCACGGCAGGACGTGCCCGAGTACGCCGAGTACTTGGAGCGAATCGAGGCGCTGGTCGCCGTGGTCAACCACCGCCACGGCACCACCGACTGGATGCCGATCGACCTGAAGATCTACGAGAACTTCCCCGAGGCGGTCGCCCGCTACAAGCACTTCGACCTGTTGATGGTCAACTCGCTGTTCGACGGCATGAACCTGGTCGCCAAGGAGGCGCCGGCAGTGAACACCCGCAACGGGGTTCTGATGCTGTCGGAGAACACCGGCTCGCACGAGG
The DNA here is from genome assembly GCA_036381235.1 of Solirubrobacterales bacterium. Classification (GTDB taxonomy): domain Bacteria; phylum Actinomycetota; class Thermoleophilia; order Solirubrobacterales; family 70-9; genus DASVDE01. Next base: position 32,213 of record DASVDE010000014.1, read on the forward strand.
AGCTGGCCGACTGCGCGCTATCGGTCAACCCGTTCGACATCCAGGAGCAATCCGACACGATCTACCGTGCGCTGACCATGGACCCCGAGGAGCGACGGGTGCGGGCCGAGCACCTGAAGGAGATCATCTTCTCGCGCAATCCGGGGGATTGGGTGGATGAGCAGCTCGCCGACATAGCGGAGCTGCGCGAAGCGGTGACCTGACCGAGCGGGGGCGAAACCGGGGGTCGCTGAGATTGGGCGTCCGTGGGGTCTGTGCGAATTCAGTGGGCGTCGGCGGCTCGAGTTGCCGGAATTGCCATCGTGTCCTTGGTCGCCGTGCTGGTGGGCCCCTCGCTGCTGAAGCCGCCTGAGGCGCCGCCACTGGCCGACGACATCGGCTTACCCCGGGTCCAACTCGCCCCTCCCAAGCGCCGCGATCGGATCCGCCCCTTCACGGGAAAATCCGATCGCGGTCGGAATTCTGCCCACCATAGGGGGCAAAAATCCGACGGCCGACGGCGGACGAAGCAAAAGCCCACGGCGCCACCTTCGCCCCTGACAGCTTCCGCGCCGGTCGCTCCTCCCCCAGAGACGCCTGCGGCCGCACCTGCCCCACCCCCGCCGACGGCGCCGGTGCCGTTGGACGGCTCGATGGAGTTCGCGCCGCACTAGCCACCCGGCTATAGTCCCTCGCCGTTTTGGCAGCCGCACGCGAATATGAGCTCGTTCTGATGCTGGATCCCGGCCTGGCGGAATCCGCCCGCGAATCCCTTGCCCAGGAGGCAAAGGGACAAATCGAAGGCGAAGGGACCCTGAAGGCGGAGAACAACTGGGGCCTGCGGAAGATGGCCTACGAGATCCGCCAGCGAACCGAAGCCGACTACCGCTGGTTCCGCTTCGAGGCGTCGACCAAGCTGCTCGAGTCTCTGGACCACAGCTTGAAGATCGCCGACGGGGTGCTGCGCTTCCGCATCTTCAAGGTCGACCCCGACGCGCCGTCGATAGTGCCGCCGGCAAGCGGCGCCCCCGCCCCGCGTGAACGGGCGGTCGCGGGAGCCACCGGCGCCGCATCGGCGCCCACAGCCACTGCCACCGCCGAAGAGCCCCCGCCCGGAGACGCCGAGAGCGCTCCGGAGGAACCCGCCGTACCGGCTGACGACGCCGAGTAGCCCGCCGCCGACGCCGGAAAGCGTCGGCCATTCCGATAGAACCGCTCCGTTGGCGCCGCTGTTTGCGGGATTCGCTTCAGCGGGGGAAGAGAATGCGCCGCCCCCGCTCTTAGACTGGGGTCCGGATAACGAATTCAGAGGAGTGAGAGCTGTGGCAGCTTCGAACATCAACGTCGTCGTCATAACCGGGAACCTGACCCGGGATCCCGAGCTGCGCAGCACTGGGGGCGGGACACCGGTCTGCGAACTGCGGGTGGCAGTAAACAGCAGCCGTAAAGACCAAAGCGGTCAGTGGGTCGACAAGCCCAACTACTTCGACGTCACCGTCTGGGGCGCGCAAGGGGAGAACTGCGCCAACTACCTGAGCAAGGGCCGCCCGGTTGCGATCGAGGGACGCCTCGATTGGCGCGAGTGGGAGGCGAAAGACGGCAGCGGCAAGAGGCAGGCAGTGAGCATCGTCGCCAAATCGGTTCAGTTCCTGGGCTCCCGAGACGGCTCGGGCGGGGGGAACGGAAACGGCGGCTTCACCCCGAGCAGCGATACCCCCGCCGACACCTCGGACTTCGAGGGAGCGGGAGTGGGCGGCGGCGGCTCCGACGACGACATTCCCTTCTAGATAAGCTTCCCCAGCTTGGTTTTCGTCGCCCGGCATGTCCGGGCGACATCTACGTAAGGGACCGAAATAGTGGCAAGGACACGAGAAGCAGCCCCATCTTCCCGCCGCGGGCGGCGTGCACAGGAGCGCGTGCGGCCACGCAAATACACGCGGATCAACGTCGATTCTGTCGACTACAAGGATCTCAATCTGCTGAGGCGCTTCCTCTCCGACAAGGGAAAGACGCGCAGTCGCAGGGTCACCGGCCTGTCTCGCAAGCACCAGCGTCAGCTGTCGGTGGCGGTGAAGCGAGCGCGGGAGATCGCCCTGCTTCCCTACGTCGGAGAGCGCTGAGATGGCGCAGGCGATCCTGCTTCAGGATGTCGACGACCTCGGCCGGCGGGGTGAGGCAATCGACGTCTCTCCCGGCTATCTGCGCAACTACCTGGTCCCCCGCAAGCTGGCCCAGCCGGCGACCGCGGGTGCGCTGGAGGAGGCCAAGCGCCGCCATGAGGCGACGGTGAAAGCGGAGAAGGCTCGGGCCGAGCGTGAGGCCGAAGCCGCGGGCCTGCTCTCCAAGACCGTGCTGACGATCCACCAGCGGGCAGGCGAAGACGGCAAGCTGTTCGGCTCGGTCGGCGCCAAAGAGATCGCCGACGCCATCCGCGAAGCCCGCGACCTGCGCATCGACCGACGCAAGATCCGCCTCGATTCTCCGATTCGCGAGGTCGGCACCCACATGGTTGAGATCGAGCTGGCCGACGGCACCGTCGCCGCGGTGAAGACGATCGTCAGCGAAGAGAAGTAACGCCTTCCACCGCGCGGCGCTTAGGGGGCCGGTTACTCGCCGGCCGCGCGGGCCCGATCGATACGCCGGTCGGACCCGAAGAGCGGCACCGGCTCGCCGCAGATCTCGACCAGACGGGAAACCGTGCGGAGGCCGATCTGCTCCTCCAGCTGCTCCTGATCGAGGTTGGTGGTGATCAGCATCGAGCGCTGTGCCTCGTAGCGCTCGTTGACCAGCGCATAGAGCTGCTCGAACACCCAGTCGCTGCGCTTTTCGGCCCCGAGATCGTCGATGTGAAGCAGGTCGACCGAGGTGAGCCGCTCGAAGAAGGCGAGGTAGGAATCGCCGGCGGACTCGGAGTCGTAGGTGCGACGGATGCGGGCCAACAGCTTCGGCAGCGAGTAGATCGCGACCGAGCGATTCGCCTCGAGCGCCGCCTTCGAGACCAGCATCGCCAGCGTCGTCTTGCCGGTGCCGGTGTCGCCCGTAAGCCAGAGACCGCGACCGGCATCGAGGTTCGACTCGAGGTCATCGACCCAGCTGCGCACGATCCGCACCACCATCGGCTCCATCTCCGTCACCGGGGGGCGATCGAAGGAGACACCGCGAAACTTGGGCGGGATCACCGAGGCGACGCCCTTGTTTCGGCCACGGCGAAGGCGCTGCTCGCGGCACTCGCAGGGCCGCGCCACGTCCTCCGGACCGAGGATCCAACCGGAGCCGTCGCAGACGCCCAGCGGGCACGCCTGCTCGCGGAAGGGCTCGCTGCGAGCCACCGCCCCGGCCACTAGAACTCTGGCCCCGCTGTGGCCACGTCCGCGATCGGCGGGCCCTCCCCGGCGGGCAGCTCGACCGGCCGTTCCTGGCCGGCAAAGTCGGCGAACTTCGGAAAGCGGTCGAGGAATACGAGCTTGCGGGTGCCGATCGGCCCATTGCGGTGCTTGGCCACGATCAGGTCGGCAAGGCCGTCCGGCTCATCCTCGGGGTCGCGGTAGTAGTCCTCGCGGAAGAGAAAGGCGACCAGGTCGGCGTCCTGTTCGAGCTGGCCGGACTCGCGCAGGTCGGAGAGTTGCGGCTTGGGCGGATGGCGCTGCTCCGGCGCACGGGAGAGCTGGGAGATCGCCAGCACCGGCACCTCCAGCTCCCGGGCGAGGATCTTAAGTCCGCGACTCATCTGGCCGACCTGCTCAACCCGGTTGGCGCGGTGGTCGTCGGATCGCATCAGCTGCAGGTAATCGACGATCACAAGCCCCAGCCCACCCTTGTCCTGTTCCTGAGCGTGCAGGCGGCGCGCCTTGGCACGCAGATCGAGGATGCCGAGGTCGGAGGAGTCGTCAAACCACAGCGGCGCCTCCTCGAGCTCGTTGCAGGCACGCACCACCTTCGGCCAGTCCTTCTGCGCCACCTGCCCCTTGCGCAGCTTGTCGCCCGAGATCCGCGCCCGGCAGGCGATGAAGCGCTGCGCCAGCTCGACCTCGGACATCTCCAGAGAGAAGAACGCGACCGGCAGCTTGCGCTTGACCGCCACGTTCTCGGCGATGTTGGCGACCAGCGCCGACTTCCCCATCGCCGGCCTTGCCGCGACGATGATCAGGTTACCGGGCTGAAAGCCGCCGGTGATCGCGTCGATGTCCTTGAAGCCGGAGGGGGTGCCGGTCAGCTCGGTCTCGCCGGTAGAGAGCTTCTCGAGGCGATCGACCTCGTCGTGGAGGATCTCCGAGAGGAGGCGGAAGTCGCTCGCCTGCTCTTTGTGGGCGACGTCGAAGAGGAGCTTCTCGGCGCGCTCGGAGAGCTCGCGGGGCTCGCCGTCGCGCTCGTGGACCCAACCCTGGATCTGTTGACCGGCGCCGAGCAGGCGCCGCAGCAGCGAGTTCTGCTGGACGATCTCCGCGTAGTGCTTTGCGTTGCCGGCGGCGGGGACCTTGGCGGCCAGCTCGGAGACGTAGTGCTTGCCGCCCGCGTCTTCGATCCGGTTGCGTTGCGTGAGCGCCTCGGAGACGCTCAGTTCGTCGACCGGCTTCGACTCTGCGTAGAGGTCGTGAACGCACTCGAAGATCGCCCGGTGCTTGTCGAGGTAGAAGTCCTCGGCGTTCAGCTTGACCTCGTCGATGACGCGGGTCAGCGAGGATTCGGCGACCAGCATCGCCCCCAGCACCGACTCCTCGGCTTCGATGTTCTGAGGCGGGACGTGGGCTGTGGGTGCTTGGGCCATTAACTCAGTGTCCGGGGACCACCGGCGGCAATCCCGAGGGTGAGAACGTAGCCAAGGGGATCCTGTTTCGTGTAACCAAACCCGCCCTTTGCGACCGAATTCATCGGTCAGCGGAGATCGAGGACAAGGCCAAGGGCGTCATCGATCGTGGCGATCTCCTCCAAGGTCAAATGGCCAATCTGGGCCCCCAGCTTGCGAGCATCCACGGCGCTTGCCATCTCGCAAAGGACGCGCGTTGGCTCGTCGGTGAGACTCACCTCCGGATGAAAGGTTGCCGGCGGGGCCGACTGAGAAGTGGGACAGACAAGAACGGTCGAAAGGGCTAGCAGGTCGTCTGCCTGCACAACCACCGCATAGCGACGTCCATGCTGAGCATGGCCACGCTTCCGGGGGAGGGCAATCTCGTGAACGTCACCCCGAACCACGCAACTCCTCCATCAGCTCTGCCACTTCACGAGCTTCTTTTATGTAGGCGGGATCGGCCATCAGCTGCCGCGCTTCGGCTGCCAGGCCAGCGCGCCGGCGTTCTCTCTGGGCGGCTTCGTCAATCGCTTGACGAGCGGCCTCGGCGCGATTGATTCCTCGCCGCCGAGCCAAATACTCCAGGTCTCGGGCTCTCTCACGGCCGAGGCGCAACGACAGTGGAGATGGAGCGGGAGCCACTTCGCGAAGTGTAGCGCAATTCGCACTACGGACTGAAACGAGACTGTCCATCGCCCAAGGCTGACCGACGCGATCTCGCGCATGTGCAAAGGGGGTCAGAAAGGCGCGACGTCTTTGTCACGAATGACGCCTATGCCGTTGGGGACGAACTCGCAGCGTCGGGTGGGGGGATCAGGCCCTCCCGCTCCTGATGGCGCTCGCCGCGGCGGAGCATGCGCTGGGTGAGGATGGCGATGCTGAGGATCGCGGTTGCGCCGAGGCTGAGCTGGATGCTGAGCAGGCCCTCGCGGGTCCAGTAGACGTCGCGCAGGTCCAGCAGAAGGGCTGCCTCGTCGAAGGTGAGGCCCATGCCGACGCCCATCGGGATTGCGAGACGATCCTCGAGAGTGTCGTCGTCGGTGAGCAGCGCCGTGGTGCCGGCGGCGAAGGCGATCAGGATTCCGGGCACGAAGTGGTGGATGTGGCGGCCGCCGACGCTGAAGTTGCGAAACGGGCCCCAGTCGTCCCGGATCCCCAGTGTCGAGAGGCGAACGAAGGCGAAGGCGCCGAGGAAGCCCGCGAGCAGGTTGAAGAGCACCGTCTCGCTGCGCGGCGTATCGGCATAGCCGCGGACCGCGACGCCGACCGTGTCGAGCGCCGCCGCGGGGGCCGCCTCGACCAACCCCTCTTTTCCGTCGCGCTCGTGGGAACGACGGCGCAGCATGCGGCCGAACTGCCCCGCCAACACCGTGCCGGCGCCGGCGAGCGCAACCGTGGCGAGACCGACGGTGGCACGCTCCGAGCGCGCCCAGCCGAAGCGCGCCCGCGCCCGGGCACGGCGGGTGATGCGGTTCGGCAAGCGCCGCGAAGCCACAGTGGCAGCCTAATCGTCAGAATCCATCGTCGTTATGCCGGGGCTGGTGATAGTCGGCGCCCAGTGGGGCGACGAGGGCAAGGGCAAGGTCACCGACCTGCTCGCCGAGCGCGCTTCGATGATCGTGCGTTTTCAGGGAGGCAACAACGCCGGCCACACGATCGTCCGTGACGGCGAGGAGTTCAAGTTCCACCTGATCCCGTCGGGCATCCTCTATCCGGAGAAGATCTCCGCGATCGGCAACGGCGTGGTTCTGGATCCGCGCATCCTGCTGGGAGAGATAGACGGGCTGAAGCGCCGTGGAGTCGACGTCGGCAACCTGCGGATCAGCGCCAACGCGCACCTGATAATGCCCTACCACGTGCTGCTGGACACAGCAGGCGAGGTGAAACTGGGCAAACTCTCGATCGGCACCACGCGACGTGGGATCGGCCCCTGTTACGCGGACAAGGCGTTGCGACTGGGGATCCGGGTCCAGGACCTGCTCGACGAGAAGATCCTGCGTAAGAAGATCATGGCGGCGCTGGAGCCCAAGCAGCAGGCGCTACGCGAGCTCTCGGTGCAACGACGCAAACTGCGCAAGGAAGCCGGCGAGGGGACGCGGGAGGGCGCCGATCAGTCGGTTGCCGAAGTGCCCGACCCGCGGTTGGACCTGCACGCGATGACCGAGGAGTTCGCCGGATACGGCCACCGACTCGAGCCGCACATCGCCGACACCGCCCGCCTTTGCTGGGAGGCGCTGGACGGTGGCGAAACCGTCCTCTTCGAGGGTGCTCAGGCGACGCTCCTCGACCTCGACCACGGCACCTATCCCTTCGTCACCTCCTCCAACCCGATCGCCGGCGCCGCCTGCGTCGGCGCCGGTGTCGGCCCCACCGACATCGAGGACGTGTGGGGGGTGGCCAAGGCCTATACGACGCGAGTTGGCGCCGGGCCCTTCCCAACCGAGCTGGACGACGAGGCCGGTCGACACATGCTGGAGCGCGGCCACGAGTACGGAACGACGACCGGGCGCGAACGGCGCTGCGGCTGGATGGACCTGGTGGCGCTGCGCTACGCCGTCCGCCTCAACCGGATGAGCGCGCTGACGATCACCAAGCTCGACGTGCTGAGCGGGATCGGGCCGCTGCGCGTCGCGGTCCGATACCGCTCCAAGGAGGGAGCCGTCTTCGACGAGTTTCCCTACCACCAGTCGATCCTGCACTCGGCCGAGCCCGAGTACGAAGAGCTGCCCGGCTTCGACGAGGAGCTTCGCGACTGCCGCAGCGAAGCCGACCTGCCTACCGCGGCGCGCGACTACCTCGGCTTCATCGCCGAGTCCGCCGGGGTTCCGATCCGGCTGGTGGGCGTCGGGCCGAGCCGTGACGAGGTGGTCTGGATCGAGGCATAGAAAAGGCGGCCCGAAGGCCGCCCTTTCTTCCCTTGATGCTGCTTACCGAATACCCGTGGTCCCCCTTGCGGGAATGAACCGTGCCCTGCTCAGCCCGCCTGAATGCAGGCCCTGACTACGTCGCCGGCGACGCGAGTGCCGTCGCTGAAGGCGGCGACACCGTGCGCATATAGGTGCTTGGTTGGGCATTTCGCGGTGAGCAGGCTCTGCTTCTTGCCTTTGTAGGTGAATTTCCGGTCCACCGTGAGGCTGAAGGAGACAGCCGAGCCGGCGCCGCCGGCGATCGTCGGAACCGAGGCAACCGCTTCATACCCGAACTTGCCTTTGTTGATTTTCTTGACCTTGACCGTGGTGACGATTGCGGTCGGGGTCGGCACGCTGACGTAGGCGTGGACGAACATCGTCGTCACGCCGCCCTTGACGCCGCCGTTGAAGAGGACGAGGGGGCCCTTGGCGGTGAAGGGCGAGGAGTCCTCAAACTGAACCTCGACCTCGGTATCGCCCTTGCCGATGATCGCCGTGGGGCAGGCCTTCTTCGCGCTCTCCGTGTCGCGGGCCTGGAGCTGGCCTGACTTGCAGACGGGAAGCCCCTTGGCGTTGATCACCCCGTTCTTGTCGAAGTCGAGGATCACCTGTTTAATCGCCGGCGGATGGGTGCCGTCGGCGGTAGCGAGCTTGCCGCTCGCCTGAAGCTTGATCGGCGCGTAGGTGTTCTTCGGAAGCTTCTTGGGCACGACGTCGCCGTTGAAGGTAAGGATCAGATTGCCGGCGCGGACGACGGTCGGCTTCGACGCGACCGCGACCCCGGCGACGGCGACGGCGACTACAGCGGCCAGAGTCAGTATCCGGATCAAGTTCTTGCGCATTTCCCTTGCATCTCTCCTTTGCGGCCGGCCTTCCCAGCCGACATCTAGGCCCTTGGCAACCCTCCAACGACTCAAATTACCAGCATCGCCCTATAGATAAACCCGATGATTCCCTATTTGGAGCGGGTTAACGTGGGGAAAATCTTCGCGAATCAGGCAGTTTCCGGCGAACCGGCGTCCCGGATCGCGTTGAGGATCTCCAACCGGACCCTCTCGCGCTCCGCTGCCGCCCCTTCTGCGCCGAGGAAGGGGAGGCTGATCCAGAACATCAGGTCCGGCAATCGGCTGGGGAGGCGGGATGCTGCTCCATGCAGGATCTCGCTGTAGAGCAGCTCGTTGACGCCACCGGCCAGCGAGAGCGAAGTGATGCCCGGTAGCTCGACTGAGGTCTCCGCCCGACCGGCGTCGAGAAACCCGGTGAACTGGCGCAGAGCGGCATCGCGGCGGGCGAGGGCCTTGGGACCCGCCGCCAGCACCTCGACGATCGCGAATCGCGCCTCATCGGGATGCTCGGCAAGGTGCTGAAGCAGCGCGCCGAGACCCGCAGAGACGCGCTCGGACCATGGCGCCCCCGGCTTTGACTCGAAACCGGTCGCCGTATCGCCAAGCAGGTTGCCGAGCAGCACGTCGTAAGTGGCGAGGAAGCAGTCCTCCTTGCTGTCGAACAGCTCGTAAAAAGTCTTTCTCGAAACCCCGGCGACGCCGATCACGTCGACCACCCGGGTCTCGGGATAGCCACGCTCGGAGACCACCTCGATCATCGCTTGGTGGATGCGTTTGCGCTGCGACTCGGTTACTGCCTCCCGCGTGAGTCCGTGTCGCCCCCGAGGTAGCTGCTCACTTAATCGCGATGCACGTCTACCGGAAGCCACTCCCGAAACTGTAGAGCAGAAAGCCAAAAAACTCGACCGCAGAGGCCTGGAGCAATCAGGAGAAAAGCGGTTTATCCCCCCTGCTGAGGGAAGACATGCTGGTAGGTGGAGGGACCACCGGTTTTGCCGATCGGGGCGAAAGGCGGCTGCTGGGTGCAGCCGGGTGCAGGGATCGAACCGGAGTTGTCCTGATTGGCGAACGCGTATTGCTTGAGGCGGTTGAAGAAATCGGTGGCCTCGTCGACGTTGCCGCCGGTTCGAGCGTTGAAGGCTGGGTTGTTGGGGGTATCGGGATCCAACGAGGCGGTGATCCCGGAGCTGCACTGGCGAGTCTCGAAGCTGGGCAGGCCGGACGCGAGCGAATTCGAGGCGAGGGGCTGAGGGTAGGCGTTTGCGCGGTTGGTGGTAAGGCGATTGGCATAGGTGGCGATTGCGTCGGGGCCGAGGTATCCCTGCGTCCGTAGGAAGTGAACCTGCTTGTCGCCTCCTGAGGGGCTAATCGCGACCGAGTTGAAGGTCGCCGCGACGTTGGCCATCAAAGCGGTGACCTCGTTCTTGTAGAGATCGAGGCCTGTCAGGAGCGGGTTGAAGTTGCGCAGGAACGGGTCCAGGGCGCGCAGAATCGGCGGGAAGTCGTCACGGAAGAGCTTGCGCAATGCCGGGAAGGCGCGGGGCGAGAGGTCGACGACCGGGGTGAAGCCTTCGAAGAAGCCCTGTGCCTGCGGCGCCAGCTTCGCGAGAGCAATCAGCGTCGGCGAGAGCTGCCGGGCAGCGGGCACCAACTGCACCATCAACGGGTCGGCGTTCAGTGCGAAGGATTTGAGCCGCTCCACGGTCATCTTCGACTCGTCGAGGAAGGTCGGGAAGGCGCGGAACAGCGCCTCGATGTCGCGGTTGCGCGCCGCGGTGGTCGCGAAGACGGTGTTGGAGCTGTCGATCAGGTTCGCCAGCTCGCCATTGCGGCCGCGCAAGGCGCGCAGGCTGACCGAGCCGTTGCTGAAGAGCTGGCGGACGGCAAGCCGCTGGGTGTCCAGCACCCGGAAGAGTCGGTCGAAGGACTCGAAGGTCGGCTGGAACTCGCCGAAGGCGTTGGAGAGGCTCTGGCCCTGGCCGCCTATTGCGACCGAGGCCTCCTGCATCCAGGTCTGGAAGGCAGCGCGGGTGCGGGGACCGAAGGTGCGGAAGATCTCATCGAGCTGCACCGACTTCGCGACCTGGGCGAAGGGAAGGGTGCCACCGTCGGGGAGATCCGGCGTCTCGTCGGTGGACGGGGTCAGCTCGACGTAGGTCTCGCCGAGCAGCGTTTTGGTGCGCAGGATGGCCCGGGTGTCGCGCGGGATCGGGGCGTAGCGATCCTCGATGTCGATCGTCGCCAGCGCCTGCTTGCCGTTCGGCGCCAGCTCGATGCTCTTTACCTTGCCGACGTTGACCCCGGAGATGCGCACGTCGGACTGCTGAGCGAGCTGGGTCGCCTCATCGAAGGGGATCTTGATCTCGTAGGGCTTCGCCCGGAACGGCGTCGGTCCGCCGAAGGTGACCCAGAGGAAAAGCAGGATGCCGAAGCACGACAGCGCGAAGCCGGCGATGACCAGAAGCTGTCCTGTGCTGGGGGCTTGCTTGCTCATGGCGCGAAGGAGCCGCAACCGCCGACAGCCTGCAGCTGCGGATCGGGTGGGATGTCGGGCATGGCCTTGGGGTCGGGGATGTTCGCCGCCTGCAGGACCGTTTTCAGGAATGGTTTGGCGTTGGCGAAGCCGAAGCCGAGCACGGAGCCGTTGCAGGTAAGCAGCACGAGGCCACGGCGGACCGGGCCCTCGGCGTCCTGAAGATAAGTGGAGTTGAGGTCGTGGTTGAGCCAACCGAGATAGAAGAGGCCGCTCTCCTTGCTACCAGAGGGGTTGTAGGCGAGCACGTTGAGGGCGGTGTTGAGGCCACCCAGCGAGTTGCCGAAGCCCTTGACCGAGGTGCTGAGGTCACTCGAGCCCTGACTGAGATGGGTCAGCACCGGCCGGATCTGTCGGGTGAAGGGGCGGATCTGATCGCGGATCGGCGCGGTCGTCTCGGCGAAGAAACGCTTGGTCGCATCGAGGGCGGGGCCCAGCGCCTGGGCCTGCGGAATCAGCTTCAGCAAAGCCGGGCGGGCGGCACTGGAGAAGCGGTTTGAGCTGGCAAAAGCCCCCTGTGCCACCTGCAGGGTGGAGGGAAGCTCCACCAAAGCATCCTGGATCGATTGTTGCTGTGCGGCGAAGTCGCCCAGAGCGTCTTTGGAGGACGTGACGAAGCGCTCGATCTGGGTATCGCGGCGGCCCAGCTCAGTGGTCAGCAAGCCGAAGTCGTGGATGACGCGCGCGAGGGCGACACGGCGCTTTGCGATCTCCCGGTTGAGGTCGCCGACGTAGTGGGCGAAGGGCTGCAGGCGACGAAGGGCGTTGCCGAACTGCTTGCCGCGCCCACCGATCCCCTCAGCACCACCCGCGAGCAGAAGCTGTAGGTACTGCTGGGTGTCGGCGTCGAGGGTGGCGAGGAAGGCATCGAGGTTGACGTTCGGCTGGGTGCGTGAGAGCGGGACGTTGGCGCCCTCTTCGATGTGCCCGGGCGCCTTGCCGGGATCGACCTCGACGACCATGTCGTTGAGGTTCGTCTTCGGTCGCAGCAGAAGGGTGGCGTCGGGGTGGATCAGCTCCAGGTACTTGGGCTCGATGTCCATGCCGACCACCGCGTGGCCGTCCTCGAGCTCGACCGAGGAGACTTTGCCGATCTGCACGCCGGCGATGTCGACCGCCTGGCCCTGTCCCGGAGTGACCGCCTGGGCGGAGGTGAACTCACCGGTGAGGTGGACGAAGTCCTTGCCGACGAAAGGAGCCCAGGAGGGAACCGCTTTCTGCTGGGTGAAGATCCACAGCATCATCGCGATCCCGGCGACCAGCAGGACGGCGATCGCGATCGTGTCTTTGCTGCGACCGCGCGCCTGGCGGGCCAGCGAGGTGCGGAAGTGCTGCCAGCGGGACACGTCGGGCTCCCTCTGCTCGCTCATGGGGTCACCGCCGCGGGGTCGGGGGCTCCGGGTTGGCCAAGCGGGCCGTTGAGATCGGAAACCGACTGCTTGTAACAGAGGGCGCCGGGCTTCTTCGGCGGCGCGCCGCCGAGCTGGGGCTGAACACCGAGCGGAGCGGCGACCGTGTTGGAGAAGAAGTTCTTCTCGGTGGTGAGGTTGCCGTTGGGGCTGGGCGTCGCGGCCATCTGCGGGCCGCCTCCGGCCTGGAGGCGAAGGTAGGGGCCGTTGCCGTCGAAGTTCTGGCTCTCCCCGGCGAACTGCGTCAACCAGTAGAAGAACTCGCGGTAGCTGGGGCCGCCGGTGCTGAACTGGTCATTAATTGTCTGGCTGCCGGTTGGGACGAAGACCCTGGAGGTGCAGAGGCTGAGCTGGTTGAGCTGCGGCAGCGCAACCGCCTTGCCGGCCTGAGCGGCGCCGGCGAGGCCGGGAGTGGACTTCGCCAGCAGCTTCGCGGTGCCGCCTCCCTCCTTGCCGGAGAGCAGCGGCCGGGCCTGCTCGAGGAAGGGACCCGAGGCATCGATCAGGCTGGGCAGCTCGGCGACCGAGGGCCTCAGCTCGATCGCCCAGGCGCGCAGCGGCGGCAGGGTGCGGTTGAGGCTGACCAGAGAGGTGCGGGCGGTCTGCAGGAAGGGGGCGAGGAAGCGAACGGTGGCGGAGAGGTTCGCGGACTGGGCTGCGAGGGCGCCCGTGAAGGTGTCGAAGTTGACGATCAGGCCCTGCAGGTCGGCCTCGTTGTGAGCCAGGGCGCCAAAGGTGCGGCCGGCGCCGGCGACGAGGCGGGAGAGGTCGTGGGGCTGGGTGCCAAGCAGGGCGTTGGTCACCTGGGCGCTGTAGCGGCCGGCATCCCCGCCGTACTTGAAGGCCCCGTTGAGCGCCTCCCCGGCGGTCTTGCCCTGCACCTCGGGCTCCTGGGTGGCGTCCTCGGCGGCCGTCGGCTCATGGGTGAGGGCGGTTCCCCAGCTCTCCAGCAGACGACTGAGGTCGGCCCGGACCGGCGACTGAAGCGCGGTGAGGATCTCGTCGAGCTGGACCGCGGTGGAGGTGTGGCTGATCGGGATCGTGCCGCCGCTGTCCAGCTCCGCCGCGCTGGGGCTGCCGGGATCGAGGTCGATGAAGAAGTTCCCCTCGAGGAAGATCCGCGGGCGGATCTGGGCGAAGGCGTCGGTGTGGATTGGCCGCCCGGCGTCGTCGACGGTGAACGTAACCGTCGTGTTGTTCCCGTCCCGGTCCACCGAGGTGACCGTGCCGACGTTGACTCCGGCGATCCGGATCGGCGATTTGGTCGCGATGTTGACCGCGTTGGAGAAGGTCGCCTTCACCTGGTAGCCGTAACTGGTGAACGGGACGTGTTTGGTGAATGCCAGGTACGGCCCGACCGTGAAGACGATGAGGAAGATCGCCGCGATCAGGGCATTGCTCGGGTGCCACTTGATCAGCCCCCGTGGCTCGTTCTGAGCTCTGAGATCGCGCTCCGGGAGGCGGGTCACTTCGATCCTCCTTTCAGCTGGCCGGAGGTGGTCGTGCCCCATAGCTGAGCCGGATGGCCGATCACTGTCTGGCCGGGCGCGTACTTCTCGTTGCCGGCCTCGCAAACTCCCTTGGGCTGACCGGGAGAGGCTGTGTTCGGGTAGGGGTTGTAGTGGAGGTGGTTGTTGCGCTCGGGGCCGTTGGCGGGCGCAGAGGCGGGGGACCCCTCGTTGTTGGGCCCGCTGGGCGGCACGAAGTTGATGAAGCTGAGCCAGTTGGCCACTCCGTTGCCCTCGCTGGCGGCGCTTGCGACGTTGTTGAAGGCGAGGGTCAGGTAGTTGCAGGTGGTCTGCGCAGGGGCGATGAAGCTGATTCCCGGGTCGAGCGTGTCGTTGGTGTCGATCAGCAGGTCGAGCCCGTTGAAGACGCCCGGGGCGTCCTGGAAGGCGAGCAGGGCGTCGGCAGTCGGCACCAGCTGGGCATTGAAGGCGGGAGAGGAGTTGAGCACTGGGATGCCGGCGCGCTCGGCAGCGACGAACGTCGGCGAGGTGTCCGCGAGCGCCTTGCTGCCCGGGCGCAGGGCGGCGAAGAACTGAGCCGAGTGATCGAAGAAGGGACGGATCGCGGGGAAGTCGTCGATCGCCACCTGCTCGGTTGGGGCGCTCTTGACGATCGTCTGCTGGATGAAGGGTCGAGAGACCCGGGCGAAGGCGCCGAAGGTGACGTCGAGGCCGACGAACAGACTCGCCTGCGCCTCGGCCACCGGCGCCAGGGTGGCGTTCAGCGCCGCGAGCGATCGCCAGAACTCACCGAAGCGGGTCGAGGGGGCGACGATGTCCGACAGCGTCGGCTGGGCGATCTCGACCAGGTTGCGCAGGGCACCTAAGGCGCCGTTGATCTGCGGCCCGCGGCCGGCCAGGGCGTTGCCGAAGCCGGCTTGGTTCTTTCGAATCGCGACCCGCGTCTCCTCGTCGAACATGTTGAAGAACTGATCGATGTCGACCGGCTCCGGGCGGGCGGCGGAGGTCGGGATCGTGTCGCCGGGAGCGAAGCCCTCGCTGGAGTCGCCGGGGACGATCTGCAGGTACTTGAGCCCAAGCGCCGACTTCGGCCGGATGATCATCGTCGAGTCGACCGGCAGCGGCTCGACGCTCTTGTCGAGGCGCAGGTCTAGCTTGGCCGCGATCCTGCCGTCGCCGAGCTGGACTGGGGCGACCGACCTGACGATGCCGACGCGGACGCCGCCGATCCGCACCTCGTTGCCCTTGACCAGCGCGTTGGCGTTGGGCACCTCGGCGGTGAGGTTGTAGGTGGAGACGAACGGCAGGCCGTTGTTGGCGTTGTAGGCGAGGAAGACAGCGACGATCACGACCAGGACAGTCACCGCCCCGACCAGGACCGGGCTGCTTGCCGCTCCCTGTATGCCGCCTCGTTTCCTCATGGTCCCAACAAGTAGTCGAGGATTGGCGCGGAGGTGCCGCCGCCTTCGGAGGTGGTCGGCTGGACCCGTGCCAGCTCCTCCTGAATGTGGCGGTAGATGTCGGAGGCGCTTGCGGTAGAAGGCTGCGAGGCGTTGGGGCCGTTGAACCGGGCGACACAGCCCGAGCCAACCGATGGGCCAGCGCTGGCCTCGTAGTCGAGACAGTTGGTTAGGAGCACGGCGCCGCGGGTGAAGTGGCCGTATTTGTCGAAGCCGTTGACCACGGCGGTCGTGTTGTAGATCAGGTCGAGGAGGCCATTCCAACCGCCGGTCTGCTTGATGTTGACGAGGAACTTGGCGAGCTGGCTGGTCGGGTGGGCTCCGCTCTTGGCGAGGTCACGGGCCTTCTTCACGATCGGGTCGGCGGCGCGGAACTTCGGCCCGGCGATCTCACCGGTGGCGCCGAGCGACTTCAGCGCCACGGTGGAGGCGGCGGAGAACGGCTTCAGCAGACGGGTCGCCTCGGTGAAGGCCGGGGTGGCGTCGTCGAGGTTGCTGAAGACCGGCGCGGCGGCGTCGGAGAAGCCTTTGAGGCTTGTCATCGTGGTGCGGAACTGGCGCAGGAACTCGGGGAACTTGCTGAGGGCGGCCTGCAACTGAGTTCCCTTCTCCGCGGTCGCCTGGGCAGATGCCCCCGCGTTGCTGAAGAAGCCGGCGAAATGGGCTCGCTCACGGGAGAGTGGCCCCAGGACCTGCTCGGAGTCGGCCGCGAGCTGGGCGAGCTCGCGACGCTGGTCGCGGAGGATGCCGAAGATCCTGTCGGCATCGCGCAGAACCGGGTTGGCGCGCTTGACGACCTCTTCGAGGTCATCGCCACGGCCGGCAAGGCCCGCGCCGAGCTCGTTGAAGATGATCCGGAAGCGCTGAGCGTAGGGGAGGCTCTGGATGTCGTTGATCAGGTCGGGGTCGACGCTGGTGCTGTTGTTCTCCAACGGCAGCAGGTACTGGCCGGCGCCGGGCTCGCCATCCGGGACCTTTTTCAGGGGTGGAGGCGGCTCGGAACCGGGGGCGCGTGGCAGGGTGGGACGGCAGTCGACGAACTTCTCGCCGATCAGCGACTGTGGGCGGATCAAGCAGCTGGCGTCGCTGCGGAAGTCCTGGAAGCCGGGGTCGGTGATTTTCATGACGATCACCGCTTTGGCGGGGGTCGCCACCGGCTTGCCGGCGGCCGTGTAGCCGACCGTCTCGCCGGGCGCGGTCACGTCGACCGATTCGATCTCACCGACGTTGGCGCCCGCGACGCGGACCTCCTCGCCCTGGACCATGAAGCCGCCGCTGTCGAAGATCGCGCGCACGGTGTAGCCGTCGCTGCTTCCGCCGCCACCGGAGGCGAGCAGGACAACAGCCACCACAGCGGCCACCAGGAGGGCTGCGATCAATCCCTTTCTCATGGGCCGGGCGGCACGTCGGCCGGGTCGCAGGTGGACGAAGGGGCGCCGCCGGCACTCGGCGGGTCGACGAACGGATTGGAGCCGTCGGGCGCGGGCTGGGAGGCACCACCGGGGCAGCGACGGAACGTATGCGGGGGGCCGAAGGCGTCGTACTGCTGGCTCGGTTCAATCGGGTCGAGCACCCCGGTTCCCGTGTTGAAGTTGAAGAGATTGAGGTCGGTGGGCTGGGCGCGGGCATAGTGGCCATTGGCGTCGTAGTAACCGGTGATCTGGCCGAGCTTGCCGAAGCCGTTGAAGAAGTCCGGCGTGTAGGCGCGAAGGAGGTCGAGGTTCGGCTGGAAGTCGACGATCGCCTGTTCAGCATGGGGGAAGGCGGTGGAGGCCCGCTGTTGCACGGTGGGCAGCGCGGCGAAGAGCTCCCCTGCGTCGTTGGCCTTGCCGGGACGACGCACGGTGAGGCGCAGGTTCTTGAACACCGGCACCGCTTTGGAGACGACCGGACGGAGGTCGGCCAGGAACGGGGCGAGGTCCTTGGTCGCGGGCTTGGCGGTGTCGATCAGGGGGTCGAGATCGTCGAGTGCCGCGCGGAGGTTGACGAAGGTCGTGTTGCCCTGACGGAAGAAGGAAGGCAGCACCTGCAGAGACCGGTCGAGGGCGGCGTTCTGGCTGGCGATCGCGCCAAAGGCCGTGCTGGCGTTGTCGATTGCGCTGGAGAGCTGGGCGCCGCGCTGGGCGACGACCGTGGCGAGCTTGCTGGAGCTGACGATGAAGCGCTCGAAGAGACGCTGATCGGCGTTGAACTCGCTGACGAACGCGTTGGTGCGGTTGAGCCCCGGCGCGAAGTACTTGAAGGTCTGGTTGGCGTCGCGGCCGCGGCCGGCGTAAGTGGTGGAGAAGCCGCGAATGAACTGGCCAAGGCCGCGCCGCACCGGGGTGGGGAAGGTGTTGAACAGCTGATCGATGTCGACCGGCGTGGTGGTATCCGCCAGGCCCAGGGTGGCGCCGTCGTCGAGGGGCGGGTTGCTGTTTGGGCCGGGGCTTACCGAGACATAGTGGTTGGCAACGCCGGAAAGCGAGGTGGCGCGGATCACCGCGGTCGATCCCTCGTGCAACTGCTGGTCGACGGTTACCTTGACGAGGGCGAGGTTGTCGTCGGTGAGATCGATCTCGTCGACGCTGCCGACCGGGGCACCGCCGATCAGCACCTGGTTGCCGGAGACGAGCTGGCTGGCGTTCTGGAAGAGAAGGTCGTACTTGTGGCTGCCGTTGCCGCTGAAAAAGGCAACGTAGGCGAGCGCGATGACCGCCGCGGCAAGGGCCGCAACCACCGCAATTCTGGCGGGGGCGATGCTCCGGCTGGGCGCCGGATTGTTCTCCTCGCCTGAGGGGTTAGCAGCCACGGATCGTCGCCTTCCGCTCCACGGCCTCCGACCCAGTGGAACGGCGGGCGAATCGTATCCAAGGCACAGGCGCCAAGCGTGCGTGCAGGGGGTCTTAACTCGAATTCAACGCGCTACTCTGGTCATGCGGTTCGGTTATGACACCGGGAGGCGCTTTGGCAATCGAATGGAGGAGTAGCCAAATGCGCAAACAGATGACTCTGACCCTCGCCTTGGCGGTGGCTGTAGCCGGCGCGGTCGTCGCTTCGACCGCGCTCGCAGCATTGGGGCCGACCGTGGTCGGCCCGGACGGAAACACCCAGGCGATCGATGTGAAGCTCTCGCCGAAGAAGCTCTCCAGGAGCACGGGAACCCCAGCCTCCTTGAAAGTGACCACGAAAACCACGACCACGACAAACGCGAACGGCGTGCCCTCGCCCGCCGTGCGGGCGGTGGTCGACTTCCCCAAAGGCGTGAGGCTGTTCGCGAAGGGGCTGCCCACCTGCGACGCCGGTCAGCTTCAAAACATCTCGACCGACCAAGCGCTGCAGCTCTGCGGCGACGCCAAGATCGGCAGCGGCGCGGCGACGGCGCTGATCCCGGTTGGAGCCCAGGTCTTCACCGAGAACACGACCGTGACCGCGTTCAACGGCAAGCCGCAGGGCAAGAAGCCCACGGTCCTGCTGCACACCTACGGTCAGGCGCCGGTGCAGGTGACCCTGGTGCTGAACGGAGTGATCAGCAACTACGACAAGCAAGGATACGGCCCGCGCTTGGACATCGGCATCCCGCTGATCGCGGGTGGCACCGGGGCGCTGACCGACTTCCAGACCACGATCAACAAGAAATTCACCTACAAGGGGAAGAAGCGCAGCTTCGTGACGGCGATGTGCGCGAATTCTCCCCTGAAGTCGCGCGGCGCGTTCACCTTCATGGATGGCGTGACGCTGACCGCGAAGTCGCAGCACGGCTGCACGAAGAAGAAGTAGCCGCCGGCCTTAGCCCCCATCCGGTGAGGGTTTCGCTTAACTTTTTCGATGGTGCGGTTGCGGCTGTCCGCGATCGGGACGCCGAAAAAGTACAAGACGCTCCACCCTCGCCGGATGGGGGGCTACCGACGCTCAGCTGAGCAGCCCGGCTCGGGGTTACTCGACGTTCAGTTTGGGCATGGCGCGGTCGAGCCATTTCGGCAGCCACCAGACCCGGTCGCCTGCCAGCAACATCAGCGCCGGCAGCAGGACGATGCGGACGACGGTCGCGTCGAGGAACACGGCCACGGTCAGTCCGACACCCAACTGGCTGGTGGTGGCGATCGGCGCACCGGCGAAGGCAATGAAGACGGCGAGCATGATCGTCGCCGCTCCGGTGATCACCCTGGCCGTCTTCTCGAGACCGAACTTGATCGCTTCGGCGTTGTCCCCGTGCTGTTCGTAGTGCTCGCGCATCCGCACCAGGAGGAAGACCGCATAATCGATCGAGAGCCCGAAGATGACACCGAACATCATCGTCGCCCCAACCGCGTCGACGTAAGTGCGTCCGCCCAGCGGCCAGCCCTCGGGCACGTTGAAGAGCAGAGTGAGCACGCCGAAGGCAACCGCGACCGAGGCGAGGTTGAGCCCCACTGCGATAGCGGCGAGCGGTATCGCACGGAGGACGAGGAGCATGACGAGGAAGGTGGCAATCGTGATCGCGGTTACGACGATCGGTATCCGGTCCCGGGCGACGCGGCTGTAGGTGTTGAGCTGGGCGGTGCCGCCCGCGACCCCGGTCTTCAGATCCGCCTCCTCGCCCAGCGCCTTGGCGTCCTCGTCGAGCGTCTTGTTGAGCGCGATCGAGCCGGGTGAGTTGAGGCCGTACCTGGGAATCACGAAAAGGCTTGCCGCCTGGCCGCCGTTTTTCACGTCGACCGCCGTCGCAGCTTGATCGCGCAGCGACCCCCGAGCCCCGTCGAGCGCTGAGAGCACGAAGTAGCCGGAGTCGAAGATGCCCGGGGTTTGGTTGCGGACCCGGTCGACCCTGCGGTTCAGTGAGGCGTTGTTGGCAACGACACGCGCCTGGATTCGTCGAAGGCCGGACTGCAGCGGATAGGAACGGTGGTAGGCCTCGCCGAGGCTCAGCTGCAGCTCGGTCGTCCCGCCGACCAGCTGTGAGAGGCCGCCGGAGAGCGAATCGGTGGCGCTGCCGAGTTGGACCAGCCCGTCGTTCAACTG
This sequence comes from Solirubrobacterales bacterium, assembly GCA_036381235.1. Classification (GTDB taxonomy): domain Bacteria; phylum Actinomycetota; class Thermoleophilia; order Solirubrobacterales; family 70-9; genus DASVDE01. Next base: position 52,583 of record DASVDE010000014.1, read on the forward strand.
GCCCATCGCGTCGGAGAGCTGTGTGGCGCCGCTGGACAGTTTCTTGCCGGCGGCGGCGATCTGATTCAGCCCATCATTGAGGCGATTCGCATTCGAGCTGAGCCGGTTCAGGTTGCCGATCTCGCTGGTCAGGAAGCTGGTTATCAGCTTCGATTGATTTGTGTCTTTGGCGAGACGCTTCTGCAGCTCCGTCAGCTCATTCGGCAGGCCGGTGTATTCCGCCGCATAGGGCTGGCCGGTTGCCGGATTGGTGCCGCTGACCGCAGCGAGCGCCTGCCGCACCGCAGCGAGCGCCGCGTCGTAGTTGGGATCGGTTTTTCCGACGGTCATCGCGCCCAGCTGATCGAGGGCGGCCTGCAGCTGCTGCTGGGCGTCCTGGGCCGGCGGGATCAGCGTCGGGACCTTTAGCTTGGACTCCTCGTTGAGGGTTTTCTGCAGCTTGCGGGACCGCGCCAGTGGATTGTTGCGGAGGTTCCGAACCTCGTTTTTAAGCCCAACCTTGATCTGGAAAGACCCGACCGCCGCCTGCTCCTGGGCATCGGCCAGTCGCTCCGCGCCGGAGACAGACTTGTCGAGCGCCTTGACGATGCGCTCGCTGCCGGAGGTGGCCTTGCCGAGGCCCTGGGCGATGGCCACCGCCCCGTCCTCCGCCTGCCCGGAGCCGTCGACCAACAGCCCGGCGCCATATGTCGCCTGGGATATGCCGTCGCGCAGCGCCGTGACTCCGGTGGCGGCGCGACCGAGGTTGACACCGAGCCTGTCGAGAGTTGCCAGCGGGCTGGCGTCGCCGGGGGCAAGGACACTGTTGCCGAATCTCTGCAGAGGTTTGACCGATTTGGCGACCTGATCGGGGCCGACCACCGCCTGCACGCCGGGCGTGTTGGCGATCTTCCGCTGCCAACGAGTCAAGGCGGAGAGGGTGTCGGGGTCGGTGATCGCGCCGTGGTCGGTGGCGGCGACGATCGTGAAGGGCGCGTCGAAGCCGGCGCCGATCGTCTGCGTGATCAGGTCGTAGTCCTCACGCGCGGGGTCGTCGTGGGGCAGCTGCCCGGGGCTGAGAGGCCCCGTCTTCAAAGCGACAGCCGGCGCGGCGAGGACGAGGACGATGAGCCCAATCACCGCGGCAACCGGGGCGGGACGGCGCAGCGCCGCGGAGACCATGATCATCAGCCGCGAGCGGCTCTCGTCGGCAGGCGGCGTGCCGATCCGCCAGCGATCGATGTTGGACCCAACCATGACGAGGAGCGGCGGGCCGATCAGGATTGCGACGAGCACGCTGAGCACGACGACCATCGCCAGCGTCGCTGCCAACGAGGCGAGCAGTGCCCCGGGGACGACGAAGAAGGCGACCGTCATCGAGAGGACCAGGGTGCTGCCGGCGAAAATGACAGTCTTGCCGGCGGTGCGACGGGTGACTATCGCCGCGTCGATCGGGTCGGCCCCGCCGCGCAACTCCTCACGGAAACGAGAGACGATCAGCAGCGCGTAGTCGACGCCGAGGGCGAGGCCCATCATCGTGCAGACGGTCAGCGCGAGGGCGTCGACGGTGAACCAGTGGGTGAGCAGCGAGAGCAGCCCGCTGGAGACGAACACCGTGGTGGCGCCGAAGGCGAGTGGGATCGCTGCGGCGATCGGCGATCGGAAGACCAGCAGCAGGACGATAAGCAGGATCGGGAGCGCGATCAGCTCGCTGCGCTCGCTGGCGGAGATCGACTCGTCCTGGATCGCCCGCGAAATGGTGGCGAAGCCGGTCTGGGTGGAGACAACCGGCGAGTGGACGTGCTCGGCCAGCGTCTCGTTGACCAAATCGACTTTCTCGTTTACCGCCTCTTCCACGCCAACGTGGAAGTCGACAACGACCAAGGCGCGACGCGGGGATGGGCGAAGCGCCGCGACAGAGCCGCGATCCCAGGGCGACAGCGTGGTAACCGCGGGGTCTTCGCGGAATACGCGGACCAGGTTCTGGCCCTGCCGGTTGATCTCGCCGGTCGGCCCACGCAGGAGGATCGCGAAGGTCGCGGTCTCACCGAAGTGGTCGCGCAGGATCTCGTTGGCCCGCGAGGCGTCGGTGCCGGAGATATCGAGACTGCTGGGCGCGAGTTGCTCCTCGACGTTCAACCCGATGACGCCGAGCACAGCGAAGATCAGCAGCGCGACGGCAAGCACCCGGCGCGGGTACCGCAGCATCATGGGATGGCGACGCTCGCCATCCCGCTCTGGGCGAACGCGATCCTTCCGCCTCCCCCTGCTCCTCCTCCACACAGGCACGAACCATAGTTTGGCGGTTCGGCGAAAAAAAGGCGCCGCGAAACGCAAAAGACTCTGTTAAGAACAGGCGCATCCCGAGCGCGCGCAACATTTGACGCTAGCCTCGGTTCGAGGAGCATGGGTATCCAGGGGAAGAGCCTGCGGGCACTGCTCGCTGTTATCGCGCTGAGCGCGGCGCTGGCCGGGGGCGCTCACGCGGCGATGATCAAGGTCGGCGACCTGGTTCTGCGCGCCGACGGTGGGTTCACACCGAACACCCTTCCCCGCAACGAGTTCGTGCCGATCAAGTTCCAGGCTCATGCGGACCTCTCGCGCACGGGTGGAGGAACGCCGCCGGCCCTGCAGCAGGCGATCCTCGACTTCGATCGCGACGGACGGCTGACCGCAGCGGGCCTGGCCCGCTGCTCTCCGGAAGAGATCGACACCGCGTCGCCCAGGCAGGCGCGGCGCATCTGCAGCGAGGCGATAGTCGGCAAGGGTCATGTGAGGGCGTTGGTGACTGTTCCCTTCCTCGGCTCGTTGCCGGCATCGTCGGCTCTCACCATGTTCAATGGCCCACCCCAGGCTGGCAATCCCACGGTCGTGCTGCACGCCCAGATGACGAGCCCCGCTTTCCAGACCTTCGCGGTCGTCGTGCCGATCGAGCAGCGCCGGCACGGTCAGTTTGGCTACCGCGCGACGGTGAACCTCCCCCCGATCGCAGGCGGCCTCGGTGCCCTAACCCACGTCGACATGGAGGTCGGCAGGCGCTTTAAAGCCAAGGGGAAGGAGCGCAGCTACGTCTCCGCCCGCTGCCGCGACGGCATCTTCGACACTCACGGCCGCTTCACCTTCGACGATGGCACGGTCATGGATGGCGCCGTGCAGAAGGCCTGCAACGTGCGGTGAGTGGGCCGTGAAGGGCTCGAACCTTCGACCTTGAGATTAAGAGTCTCCTGCTCTACCAACTGAGCTAACGGCCCCGAGAGAGCAAGTATAGGAATGGCTAGGGGCCGGTGCCGGAGAGGCCGCCCAGCGGGTTTTGCAGCTGCTGTTTGCCCTGGCCCTTGGTCGCCTTGGCGTAGGCCTCCAGCTGCTTCTGGAATTTCTTCGCTTCCTTGCGAATGCTCGCGAGCTGCTTCTTGACGCTCTTCGCCTGGGACTTCGAGGTTGTCTTGGCCTGAGCCTGGGCGGCGGCCTCGTCGCCGCCCTTGAAGTCGAAGGAGTAGTAGTCGTAGATGGCCAGAGTGCTGAGGGTGCCGAGATTGCGGCGCGAGTCGGCGACGATCTGCTGGGCCCCGGCGGCATCCCTGACGTCGGCCACCGACTCGGTGCCGGTGGGCGCGGTCTGGGCGAGGCTGAAGAGGGCGCCGGCGACGAGCTGCGCGAGAGAGGGGCTGGGGTCTTCGGCAACCTCGAGATAGCGCTCCCAAGAATCGGCCGCCTGCTGGTACTCGGCGCGGGCCTCGGGGGTGACCGTCTGCCGGCTGGTGGCGGGGTCGATCTCCACCCGAGCGTTGCCGGCGCTGATCCTGGTCCGGGTGAGGGCGAGCAGCAGCGCTTCGTCGTTCGGGTTCTGCTTCAGCTTGCGTTGAACGTTGGCCGCCTGCTTGTCGAGAGCGTCTGCGGCGCTGTTGGCCGCGTCCTGGGTGGAGAAGATGTCGCCGATGCTGACCGGCCCGACGACGAGCAGCAGGCTGGCCCCCATGATCACGGCGAGGAATCCGTAGACGACCTGCACGACGCGCTTGCGCCGTCCGCTGGTGTCGAAGACCATCCGACGCTCGCCATCCGCCATCTAAGTCACCGCTCCTGGGTCGAGGGCTCCGCTGTTGCACCCGGCGCCTTCGGTGTTCCGAAGGCGCGCGCGAGCAAGATACTCAACTCGTAGAGAACCATGAGGGGGACCATCTCGATCAGCATCGAGATCGGGTCGACGCCAGGCAGAGCAGCGGCCAACACGGCGATCGCCAGGTAGGCGTAGCGGCGGTTGGCGGTCAGCTGTGAAACCTTGACGATGCCGAGGCGGGTGACGGCGAGGATCGCCAGCGGCAGCTGGAAGACGATGCCGCCGGCAAGCAGCGTGGTGGAGAAGAAGCCGTAGTAGTCGCGGGCGCGAACCTGGACGTTGAACTGGCTGTCGTTGAAGCCCAGCAGGAACTTGACGGCGGCCGGCATGACGATGAAGTAGGCGAAGGCGACGCCGGCGAGGAAGAGGATCGGGGCGAGCAGGAGGATCGGCAGGATCACGCGGCGCTCGGCATCGCTGAAGGCGGGCAGCACGTAGGCGTAGGCCTGGTAGAGGAGGATCGGCAGGGAGAGAATCAGCGCGCCGTATATCGCGACGGTAAGCGTCGTTGTGAAGGGCTCGGTGACGCCGAAGGTGAGGAGCTTCTGGTGGTCCGCCGGAAGCGGGTTGGAGGCGATCTCCAGCAACAGGTGGTTCTGCCAGAAGCAGAGCGCCAAAGCAACGCCCAGCACCGCGATGCAGACGACTATGCGGGCGCGCAGCTCATCGAGGTGCTCCACCAGGGTGAGGCGATCCTCATGGGAGACCGCCCTGACACGGCGGACCATCCCGACCGGCCTCAGGTCCGCTTCTGGCCGACCGTCTCGCCCTTGGGCGCGGTCTCACCACGACCGGCGTCGAGCTCGGGGGACGAACGGCGGTCGTCGTCGTCGTCGGCATCGCCCGAGACCGAGCCGCGGAACTCGCGGATTCCCTTGCCCAGCGAGCGGCCGAGCTCGGGAAGGCGCTTGGGCCCGAACACCACGAGGGCGATGATCAGGACGACGATGATCTCCAGGGGACCGATATTTCCGAGCATCGACCCATGGTAACGGCCACCCGCCGCGATTGGATCACCCCAAAGCGGGGACCGGGGGACTACCCGGTAATTGGGTTTTCTCGAACTCTTCGGAAAACAGCGGATGGAGTGGCCCCCTCGCGGGTTCGATAAGTGAGGAATGCGACACACTCACCACCAGACCAAGACCGACCAGGGCCTTCACGTTTGCTCGGCATGCGGATCGGGGCTGGTGCAGCCGACGCGCTGGGAACAGACGGCGGACAGGTCGCACTGGCGCTTGTGGCGACGCTGCCCCGAATGCGGGTGGGAGTGCGACGGGGTCCACGGCGGGGGCGAGATCGACGCGTTCGACGAAGAGCTGGACCGCGGCGCCGAGGCCTTGAACGGGGTGTTGAAGGCCCTGGAGCGGGAGAGCATGGAGAACGTGGCGAAATCGTTCGCGACCGCGCTCCAAGCGGATCTGATCACTGCCGACGACTTCCGCTGACAGGCGAGCGGTCAGCTGTAGCGCTGGACAACGCCGTCGGCTACCAGGTCGAGCAGGCGGCGCTGTTCGGTGTCGAAGACCGGGGAGTCGAGCAACCGCTTGGCGCCGGCCACCATCTCGAGAGCGCGTGAGCGGACCCGACCGAGGGCGCCGGTGGCGGCGATTCGGTCGCAAAGAGCCTCTGCCCCGGCACCGTCGAGCGACCGCAGATCCGTATTGCGAATCGCAGGCTCGATTTCGGCGGCGGCGATCAGCGGCAGCGTGACGGTGCCGTCGAGCAGATCGGTGCCGCGCGCCTTGCCGGTGCGCTCCGGTGGTCCGGAGACATCGAGGACATCGTCGAGCAACTGAAAGGCGAGACCGACTTCTGCGCCGAATTCCGCCACCTCTTCCGCTCCCCCCGTCCGGGGGCGGCGGGTGGCCGACCAGCCCAAGGAGCAAGCGCAGGAGAAGAGGGCTGCGGTCTTCAGGCGGCAGCGCTCGAGGTAGCGCTCCTCGGGGATCGAGATGTCGAAGGCGTCCTGACGCTGAGCCAGCTCGCCACGAGCGAGGGAGGTCGAGGCCTCGGCGAGCAGGGCAACCGCGCGCTCGTCCCCCGCCTCGGCGAGCAAAGCGAAGGCGCGGGCGAAGAGCAGGTCGCCGACAGCCACCGCGCGTGCTCGACCGGAGGCCGCGGCGACGGTTGGGCGTCCGCGGCGCAGCGGAGCGTCGTCGAGAACATCGTCGTGAACGAGCGTGGCCATATGGACCAGCTCGACCGCAGCGCCGGCGCGCACCGCCTCCTCCCCCCCTTCCGGGCCGGCGCAGAGCAGGACGAGCAGCGGCCGCAGGCGCTTGCCGCCGGCGGCGAGCGTGGCGCCGGCATCCCCCGCGAGCAACTCACCGTGGCCGGCGCTTTGCTCCCGCAGCAGCTCTTCCACCTCGCCCAGGCGAGCCGGAAGCCAGCGGCTCGAAGCGTCGAGCACCGCGGTGACCGGCGGCGGTACGGCGCTGCGCTTGGTCACGCCCGAGCGCCGCTGTGGATCGCGATGATCCCCCCGGCCAGCACGGTGTAGCGGATCTTCTCCAACCCGGCGGCGTCCATCATCTCCGCCAGTCGACGGGGATTCGGGAAGCCCCGGACCGATTCAGGCAAATAGGAGTAGGCATCGGAGTCGCCGGCAAAGGCGCCCAACACCGGCACGAGACGATCGAACCAGAGCGAGTAGAAGGTCGAAAGGGGTGGCCGGGTCGGCTGGGTTATCTCGAGGATTACGAGGCGACCACCCACCCGCAGAACGCGGGTCATCTCGCGCAGCCCGTGCTCAAGGTCAGAGAGGTTGCGTATCCCGAAGCCGACTGCGACGGCGTCGAAGCGGCCGTCGTCGTAGGGGAGCTGGAGGGCATCGGCCCATTCGAACCGGACCCCGGTCGCGCCCTGTTCGCGGGCCTTCTCTCGAGCCAGGTCGAGCATTGGCTCGGAGAAATCGCAGCCGACGATGCTGCCGTTGGGACCGACGTGGGAAGCCAGTGCCAGAGAGAGGTCGCCGGTGCCGCAGCAGACATCGAGAGCGGCGTCGCCTGGATGCAATTCGGCGCGATTTGCAGCCCGTTCGCGCCAGCGATGGTGCATGCCGGCCGTCATCACGGAGTTCATCGCGTCATAGCGTCCGGCGATGCGGTCAAACATGCGGTTGACCTGCCCGGCGAACTGCGCCGAGTCTCGCGATGGCCTAGTCGAGTGAGGAGAGGAAATCGGCGAGCTCGTTGAGCTTTTTGGGCGGAAGGTCACGATAGGACGGCATGATGCCTGGGCCGATCTCGACTGAGCGGAGGATCGCGGCGCGGGGGATGCGCTGGGCGATGTGGGTCAACTCCGGACCGGGGCCATTGTTGCCGTTTTCGCCTAGCTTGTGGCAGGCGAGGCAGCCGGACCCGGCAACCACCTCCTTGCCCGCCTCATACCGGGCCGGGACCGCCATCTCGATCTCGGTCGGCGAGCCGCCGGTGGCGCCGAGGTAGGTGAGATAGGCCATCGCAACGATCGTCAGGCAGCCGGCGGTGGTGGCGATCGGACGGCGCTCGGGACGGCGCTCGGGCCCGCGGTCATAGAAGGGCAGCAAAAGCAGCAACACCATGCAGATGGTCGGGATCCCGATCGTCGCGATCGGGACCAGTTGCGGCGGCTTGATCACCCGCAGCACCTCGAAGAGGAAGAAGAAGTACCACTCGGGGCGTGGCACGTAGGTGGTGCTGGTCGGGTCTGCCTTCGGCCCCTGCTCGGCGCCTAGTATCAGCGACATCGCGATGATCACGCCGACGACGATCAGCGCCATCGTCGAGTCCTTCATCACCGCGTAGGGGAAGAAGGGCTTGCCCTTCTTCTTGAGGAGCTCGTACTCCTCCAGGTAGGCCTGCTTGTCGGCGGGCTTCATCGGGCGGAGGCTCCGTTGCCCTCGACACCGGCGTCGAGCTGGGAGACCGGCGTCGCGGGCTTGGGCTTCTCAGCCCGCAGCCAGGGCGGAGCGGTGGTGCCGAGCTTGACGACCAGGTAGAGGTGAGCGCCGATCAGGGCGATGATCGCGCCCGGGATGAGCAGCATGTGGATCGCGTAGAAACGCGAGAGGGTGGTGGCACCCAACTCGGGGCCGGCGCGCAGGAAGTCGCTGAGGTAGGGGCCGAGGATGGGACCGGTGCCGTTGATGTTGATGCCGACGACCGAGGCCCAGAAGGAGCGCTGGTCGAAGGGCAGCAGGTAGCCGGTGAAGGCCATCGTCATGGTGAGGATGAGCAGCACGACGCCGATCACCCAGTTCAGCTCACGGGGGTACTTGTAGGCGCCGAAGAAGAAGGTCCGCCCCATGTGGAGGAAGATCAGGATGACCATCACGCTCGAGCCCCACTTGTGCATGCCGTGCACGAAGGCGCCGAGGAAGACGTCGTTGTTGATGTGGGAGATCGAGGCGTAGGCCTGGGTCGTCGACGGCGTGTAGAACATCGCCAGGAAGACGCCGGTAGTCGCCTGCACTATGAAGGCGAAGAGGGTGGCGGAGCCGAGCGTGTAAAACCAGTTGGTCCCCTTCGGCACCTTGCGGAAGAGCATTCCGGTGAGGAAGCCGCTGGCCGCGGTGCGCTGGTCCAACCAGGCAAGGGCGTCCGCGGGGGCATCCTTGGCGCGATCGCCGAGCCGGGCCGCGTCGGATGGACGCTCGGGCGGGGAGGTCTTCAAGTCGGCCGGAGCGGACCCCTTGGCTCCGTTGCCCTGGCCCGGCTTGGCCGGTTTGCGGAGGGGGGCGGGGATCAACGAGTCGAGTTTCATCGTCGGCTAGCCCTCAGTTGCTCGGCGGAGGGAAGGTCGAGGGGCGAGGCGGATAGAGATACTCCCAGACACCGCCGGTGAACTCACCGGGATCGCGCGCGCGAACCGGCTCCAGCTGAGAGGTAACGCTGTAGCGGGGGCCGAGCTCGACCTGGCCGTTGCGAACGCGAGCCTGAAACTGGTCGAGGGGACGAACCGGTGGACCGCCGATCCGCTTGCCCTGGAAATCGTAGACGCCACCGTGGCAGGGACAGATGAAGTTGCCGGCGGCCTCGACGAAGCGGACCGGGCAACCGAGGTGGACGCAGCGGTTTGAGATGGCGACGATCTCGTTCGGATTCTCCCCCAACTCCTTGGCGCCCTTGCGGACGTAGGCGGTGGTCTTGCCGGCATCGCCGATCCCCTCGGTTTCGGTGAAGACGACCTGGCGGTAGGTGTCGACCACGAAGTCGTCGACCGGGCCGACAGCCTCCCAGCGCTCCTTGCCGCGATGGAAGATCGGGGCGACGGCGAAACCGACGGCGGGGAGCACGATGGCGGCGCCGGCGAGGCCGCCGAGAGCCTGGCTGGCGATCGTAAAAGCGTGGCGGCGAGTCATCGACTCGCCCTCGAAATAGCCGGGCGGAGCGGGCTTCGCCCGCTCGTGTCCCGAGGGCGTCTCGGCCCCGTTGCGCTTGTCCGACTCGTCAGCCACGATTCAGCTCAATCCAGGACCGGGGAGTTTATTCGTCGGCCGCGTCGAACGCGCCGCCGACCGCCGCGGCGGACGAGCGCCAGATGCCTGGAGCCTCTTCCTCGCGCCCTTCGACATGGAGCTGGGCGCTTCGCGCGATCAGCTCCGCGAGTTCAGCGAGCGCCGCCATGTCGCCGAGCGCGGCGAGGCGCTCGATGCCGAGCGCATAGAGATAGTCGCCGGCCAGAAGCGCGAGGTCGGAGTCGTGACCGGCGAGCAAGCGCGACTCTCCGTAGTGAAGGAGATAGCCCTCGCGGACCGACTCGACGACCAGGGAGTAGTCCTCCGGGGCAGCCGCCGCGCGCGGACCGGCGGCGGCGATAGGGCCGAACTCCAGCTCATCGGGAGATGGGCCAACATGAGGCGAGATCGGCGTTCCCTCCTCGCGCAGCTGGGTGGCCAGAGTCTCGAGCGCGTTCACGCGAAAGCCTCGTTGAGAGCCTCGGCGGCGGCTTCAAGGGTACGGTCGATCGCGGCCTCGTCGTGGGCGAGGGAGGGGAACCACGCTTCGAACTGCGAGGGGGGCGGGTAGACCCCGCGCTCGAGCAGGGCGCGGCAGAAGGCGGCGTGAGCCTCAGTGTCGCAAGCCGAGGCTCCAGCGAAGTCGTGAACCGGCACCTCGCTGAAGAAGAGGGTGAACAGGCCGGGGACCGAGGCAACCTGGAGCGGGCGGTCCCGGACCAACTCCGAAAAGCCCGCCGTAAGCCGATCGGTGAGCTCTCCCAGCCGTCGGTAGGCATCGCCATCGAGGCGGCGCAGCGTGACGAGACCGGCAGCGACCGCGACGGGGCTGCCGGAGAGGGTCCCCGCCTGGTAGACGTCGCCAACAGGGGAGATCCGCTCCATCAGATCGCGGCGGCCGGCGAAGGCAGCCGCCGGGAGGCCGCCCCCCAGCACCTTGCCGAGCACGGTGAGGTCGGGCTCGACCCCGTAGAGCTGCTGAGCGCCGCCGCGGGAGAGGCGGAAGCCGGTGATCACCTCGTCGAAGACGAGAAGGGCGCCGGCGGCCGTGGTGGCGTCGCGAAGGAACTCAAGGAAGCCGGGCTCAGGCGGGACGATCCCCATGTTGGCTGCGACCGGCTCGGCGATCAGGGCGGCGACCGGATGGTCGAGCAGGGCGCGGCGCACCGCGTCGCGGTCGTTCCAAGGAACGACGACGGTGGTGGCAGTCTGGCCGGCGGTGACACCGGGGCTGGCCGGTATCGCGAGTGTCGCGAGGCCGGAGCCGGCGTCTGCCAGCAGCCCATCGGAATGGCCGTGGTAGGCGCCGGCGAACTTGACGACGACCTCGCGGTCGGTTGCAGCGCGGGCGAGGCGGATGGCGCTCATCGCCGCTTCGGTTCCGGAGCTGGTCATCCGCGCCATCTCAACCGAGGGGACGCGGGCGACAACCTCTTCGGCCAGCTCGACCTCGTCCTCGGTCGGGGCGCCGAAGCTCGAACCGCGAGCGGCGGCCCCGGCGGCGGCGGCAACCACCTCGGGGTCGGCGTGGCCGAGGATCAGCGGCCCCCATGAGCCGACCCAGTCGATGTACCGATTGCCGTCGACGTCGACGAGCTCGCAGCCCTCGCCGCGCTCGATGAAGACCGGATCGCGGCCGATCTGGCGCATCGCGCGGACGGGGCTGTTCACACCCCCCGGCAGTACTTTCAGCGCACGGCGGTAGAGCTCACCGGAGCGCTCGTAGCTAGGAATGCTCGGCCTCCCAGGCAGCGTAGTCCTCGGTGAAGTAGTGGAGGCGGATCTTCTTGTACTCGGTCGAGGAGTAGAGGGTGGCGCGGTCGTCGGGGCCCATCCCGCACTCCTCGGCGATCGAGTCGAGGATCGCGTCACATTCCTCCTTGGAGCGGCCGTGGGCCATGGTGAAGACGCTGTAAGGCCAATCTTCGTAGGTCGGACGCTGGTAGCAGTGGGAGATGCCGCGGAAGGAAGCCATCCGGCGGCCGGTCTGCATGATCTCTGTCTCGGACACCTTCCAGACCCCCATGCCGTTTGCCGAGAAGCCGGCGCGGCGGTGGAAGAGGATCGCCGCGACGCGACGCAGGATCTTGCGGTCGGCCATCCCGCGCAGATGCGCGAGCAGGTCCTCGGTGGAGAGTCCGATCTCGGCCGCGGCGGCGTCGTAGGGCCGCTCCACCGCATCCATCGGCCCCTGCAGGGCGCGGATCACCGCGATGTCGCGCTCGTCGTAGGGCTGGGCCTCCAGCTCACGGGGGGGTGAGGCGTCGACCGCGGCGGAGAGCGCCTCTGTCCCCTTCTCCATCTCCAGGTTCATGTTGATCTTGAACAAGGTCAGGGTGGGCAACTGGCGCATCGACTCGGCGCCGGTCTCCCGCATCAGCACGTCGAGGGTCCCATCCAAACCCAGCTTGGAGTCAGGCGGGGTGGCAATCGTGAACCAGAGGTTGAAATCGTGGGTGCGCAGGTAATTGTGGGAAACGCCCGGATGGGAGTTGACGATCGCCGCGGCGCGTTGGGGGTTCTCGGCGTCGACTTTGGCGGCGACCAGCATCGACTCGTAGCCGAGCGCGCGGGTGTCGAAGATCGGGGTGATCTCACGGATGATTCGCTCGTCAAGGAGACGGCGGGTGCGGGTGAGAACATCGTCCAGCTCCAGCTCGGCCTCGGCGGCAACCGAGGCGAAGGGCTCGGCGGCGAGCGGAAAGCTCGACTGGAGCAGGTTCATCAGCCGCTTGTCGGTCTCGTCAAGCGGAATCGCGGCGCCGTCCTTGCGGGAGCGGGCCTTCGACTGGGGGACCTTGGGGGTTCCTACCGAAGCCACGCAGCGGCCTCCTTCGCGTAGTAGGTGACGATCGCGTCGGCGCCGGCGCGGCGGATCGAGGTCAGCGTCTCCAACACGGCGGCGCGCTCATCGATCCAGCCGTTAGCGGCGGCGGCCTTCAGCATCGAGTACTCGCCGGAGACGTGGAAGGCGGCGAGCGGTGCGCCGGTCTCCTCCTTGACGCGCCGGACGACGTCCAGATAGGGAGTGGCGGGCTTGACCATCAGCATGTCCGCGCCCTCCTCGAGATCGAGCCGGGCCTCGCGGATTGCCTCGGCGGCATTGGCCGGATCCATCTGGTAACCGCGGCGGTCGCCGAACTCCGGGGTCGACTCGGCAGCGTCGCGGAAAGGGCCGTAGAAGGCGGAGGCGTACTTCGCGCTGTAGGCGACGATCGGTACGCCGGCGTGGCCCTCCTCGTCGAGTTGGTGGCGGATCGTGCCGACCCGGCCATCCATCATGTCGCTGGGGGCAACGGCGTCGGCGCCGGCCTCCGCATGGGAGACCGCTGTTTTTGCCAGCAGCTCGACGGTGATGTCGTTGTCGACCTCGCCATCGCGCAGGAAGCCGCAGTGGCCGTGCGAGGTGTACTCGCAGAGGCAGACGTCGGTGATGACGATCAGATCGGGGTGCGCCTCCTTCAGCGCACGGACCGCCATCTGAACGACCCCTTCATCGTCATAGGCCCCCGACCCGGTCTCGTCCTTTGACGCCGGAATCCCGAAGAGCAGAACCGCTTCAATGCCCGCAGCCGCAATCTCGGTGCACTCCCCCACCAGCTCGGAGATCGAAAACCTCTCGACGCCGGGCATCGACTCGACCTCTTCGCGGACGCCTTCCCCAGTCACCACGAAAAGGGGTTGAATCAGCTGCCGCGGAAACAGTTCTGTTTCGCGGACGAGCCCTCTCAGGGCCTCGGTGCGGCGCAATCTCCGCATGCGTGTTGCTGGGAACGGCATCGTCGCGATTGTAGGTGGGGGGGCAATCGGGCACCCCCCTCCCTTATCTAGACGACAGAGAAGCGGCGAAGGGCAAAGCGGGCAATGACCCCGTAGGCGATAGCAAGCGCCGCGAGGTGGAGAAGAGCCTGGCCCAGGGACGGGCCGGAGGCGTCGAGGGCGGCGGTCATCGCCTGCAGCGCCGGCTTGAACGGGAACAGAGCCGTAACGAGCCGGATCGCGTCGAAGAGGGTCGGGCCAACGGCGCCGGAGGGGACAAGGGAAAGGAAGGCGATCGGCAGGGTGATCATGAAGGCAAGGAGGGAGACGGCGCGGACCTCGCGGGCGGCGGCACCCAAGGCTGCTCCGGCTGCCGCAAAGGCCGCTCCGCTAAGCAGGATCGCCACCAGCCAAAGTGGGAACCGGCCCCAGTGGAGCGGGACGAAGAGGGCGAGGCCGGCGAGCATCAGCAGCGTCACGACCAGGCCCACCGCCATGCCCAAACCGACCTTCTCGCCGAGCAGGCCGGCGCGGGAGACGAGCCCGCGGGTGAGCCGGGGAAAAGCGTTTTCCTCCCTCTCCAGGGCGAGGGAGCCGGCGACCAGGAGGACGACGACGAAGGTGAGGACGAAGGTCGCGGCGACGGCGATCGCGAAGGTGTCGAGCGGCGGAGTCGAGCCGCTGACCACCTGCTTGTCGACGGTGATCGGCTGCGCGATGCGGTCGATCAGCGGGCCCGCGACATCGAGGTTGTTGCGAGCGCGCGTGGCGAAACGGATCACCTGGTCAAGAGCGACTCGCTGCTGTGGGGTCAGCGCCGGCCTGATCGCGGTGAGTATCCGAGCGGTGGCTCTCAGGCCGAGGACGTCGATCGTCTGGCCGACCAGGTTGAAGCGGCCGCCGTCGATCAGCAGGTTGAGGTATTTCCCTCCCGCGGTCGCAATCCGGCGGGCGATCAGCAGGTTGGCCTGGGCGAGCAACGTGTCGATCCGGTCGTTGACCAGGCGCGCCTTGACCGGGTCCTCCTGATTGACGATCACCTCGACCCCCGGCGTCCCGGGGGTGAGCGTCGAGAGCGAGTTGAGCTGATCGACCAAGTCGGCGGGAAGGACCACGGCGGCGAGGGCGCCACCTGAGCGCACCTCGTCGACCGCCTCGGCGCGATTCTTCACCCTGATGCACTCGACCCGGGCACAGATCCGGTCGTTGACGCCGATCGCCGGCAGCTGCGCCCCGCCGACGAGGACCCGGCTGTCTGACGGCACCTCGTTGAGGAACGCCACTCGTGGCTTGCCCGGGTCGCGCGAAATAGCGAAGCCGACCAGAACGGCGATCAGGACCGGGTAGAGGACCAGCAGCGCGGCCTGGAGTGGCGACCGACGCAGGATCTGGAGGTCCTTGAGGAGCAGCCAGCGCATCTGTCTAATGCCCCCGGTGGTGAAGGTAGGCGACGAATGCGGACTCGAAGTCCCTGTCGGCGGCGCTCGGCGCCTCGGCCTCGCGGCGGACCGCTTCGCGGAGCTCTTCGGAGGAGCCGTCGAAGAGCGCCTCACCGTCGGCGAGGACCAACACCCGTTGTCCGTATCGCTCGGCCTCCTGAATGTCATGAGTCGAGAAGATCACGGTCGTGCCCTGGCCCGCGAGGCCGAGGACGAACTCCCAAAGCCGAGCACGCTGGCGGGGGTCCAGGCCAACGCTCGGCTCGTCGAGCAGCAAGACGACGGGGCGGGAGAGCAGTCCGATCGCGATGTTGATCCGCTGCTGGTTGCCTCCCGAGAGGCGGGCGACAACCTCGGTGCGGCGCTCCGCGAGGCCAGTCAGCTCCAACATCTCCTCAGCCGAAGCGCGTGGATCCTCGTGCTTCTCCAGCCGGGCGAAGAGCAGCAGGTTCTCTTCGACGGTCAGCCGCCGGTAGAGGGCCGCCTGCTGGGGCACCCAGCCGACCTCGCCCTGCGGGAGATGAACCTCGCCCCCATCGGCGCCGACGATCCCGGCGAGGATTGAGAGCAGCGTCGTCTTGCCGGCTCCGTTCGGCCCAATGACCGCCAGCAACTCACCCGGGTGGGCAGCGAAGTCGACCCCTCGCAGAGCATCGTGCTCGCCGTAGCGCTTGACCAGGCCGCGTGCCTCCAGTGCGGCCGCCCTGGTTCCGGTCGCTGCCATCGCCGCCGAACGCTACTCGCGAGTTAGGGTCCCCCGCATGAAGGTTCTGTTCATCGGAGACGTGGTAGGCGGTCCGGGTCGGCGTGGGTTGCGGGATGCGATGCCGGGGCTGCGGGAACAGCATGCGCCCGATCTGGTCATCGTCAACGGGGAGAACTCGGCCGGGGGAATGGGGATTACGGAGAAGACGGCCAACGAACTGTTCGAGGCCGGCGCCGGCGCGATCACCACCGGCAACCACGTCTATCGCCACAGAGAGGTCTACGACTACCTCGACCGAGCCGAGCGGGTGATCCGGCCGGCGAACTACCCCCACGCCAACCCGGGGAAGGGTCATGTCATCCTCGACGCGGCGGGGATTCGAGTCGGGATCGTCAATCTGAGCGGCGCCGTCGGGCTGACCGTCGCGCGCAGCCCCTTTCACGAGGTCGACGCGATCCTGGCGCGCCTGGGGGACGAGGCTGACGCGTTTTTGGTCGACTTCCATGCCGAGGTGACCAGCGAAAAGGTGGCGATGGGGTGGCACCTCGACGGGCAAGTCGCGGCGGTGCTGGGAACCCACACTCACGTGCCGACGGCGGACGCCAGGGTGCTGCCGAAGGGGACCGCCTACATCTCCGACGTGGGGATGACCGGATCGCGGACCAGCGTGCTCGGGGTCAAGCCGGAGCAGGTGCTGGAGCGGTTCATCACCCAGATGCCGGTTCGGTTCGAGACTGCCGAGGAGGACGTGTGGGTCATGGGAGCGGTGGTCGACGTCAACGATCGGGGGTTGGCCAACTCGATCGAGCAGGTGATGGTTCCCGTCGATCCTTGACGCCACCCAGTGCAACGAGGAGCAGCGGATAGAACCAGACGATGTAGAGGTAGAACCAGTGCTGGGCGGTCAGCTGCAACCCGATCAGCAGCGCGGCACCCAATGCCGCCACCTGCACCAGGGTCTTCTTGCGCGGTCGAAACGCCAGCAGAACGGACAGCGCTCCAACGACAGTGAGGATCGCGACCCGCAACGGCTCCAGACTGCTGACCTGACCCCAGATGCTGAACGGAGAATCTCTGCCGGCCTGGTAGGCGATCGTCCGGTCGTAGAACGTTGAGATCCCCGGATCGATCAGGGCCCAGGCCATCACTGCCGTTGAGGCGATGACAAATGCGCCGGCGAATAGTGCCGCGGGTGGCAGGGGGGGAGGGGGGTCGAGGACAGCCCGTGGACTGCCCGCAGGGCCCCCCTCCCCCCCTGCCACCCGCGGTCTATACGTCGCGAGCATCGGAACCAGCAGGACCGGAGCGAACTTCGTGAAGACGGCCAGAGATGCAAGCGCGCCCCGTGCAATCGGGCGGGCGAGGAGCAGCAGGGTGGCGACCAAAAGCAAGGCGACGAGGGAGTCGTTGGAGTTGGACTGCAGGACGAAGTCGGTGTATGGGTAGGCGGCCCAGCCGAAGGCGAAAGTGGCGCCCAGTTTCTGGCCGGAGGGTCCGGGGCGGATGCGGCGGCCGAGGAGGAAAAGCAGGGCGAAGGTGGCGAGGTCGAAGAAGACTGCGGCGCCGTGGGCGGCGGGGAGATCGTTCCACGTCCCCGACCAGGGCCAGATCCGCTCGAAGGGAACGTAGGCGTAGTAGTTGACCGGGCCATAGGTGTCGCCCTGGGAAACGTCGTCGGGGAAGTTGCCGTAGATCGGCTCGCCGTGGGCGATGCGGTTGGCGCCCACCTCGCTCGCGTAACCGACGTCGATCACACCCGAGTCGGCCATGTTGAGGCCGACTCGGAAACCGACCAGGAAGAGAGCGGCGATCAGCAGCCAGGTCGCCGGCCAGACTGGGCGCAGCCCCTCCCCCCCGCCGCGGAAGCCGATCCACAACGCACGGCAGAGGAGGTAGAGCAGCGGTGGGTACTGGAGGGGAACGGAGACGCCGATCTCACCGCGGTTGAACCAGATGTGGGAGAGGCCGAAGGCGAGCAGGACCAACAGGTCGAGGTTGGCGATACGCCAGGGGCGGCGCCAGTCGACTAGGCCAGCGAGGAACATCGCGCAGAGCGGAACGAAGACGTAGGGGGCGTTGAGCTTGTGACCGAACTGGCCCTCATAACCGCGCGCCATCTCCCAGGCGGCCTGATAGCCGTGCCAGACGGTCTCCGGGTCGGTCACTGCCCCGCTTTCGCCTCAACACCGAAGTGCTCGAGAACGATCGACGCCACGTCGCGCAACGCCCACTGATCGCGCTCGGCGGCGTTCGCCGGGCCGCAGCCGACGAAGAGCAGCGGGCCGAGCGAGTCGCCGCGGCGCAGGGAGCCGTGGCTGCCGCCGGGCACATGGGTTACCCCGCCCCAGTCCACCGCCTCGTAACCGGGCGCCAGGGAGACGACGAAGTCGCCCGCCTGAGGCGCGCTCAGCGCCGACCAGACGCGGCCCAGCGGGTCGGGGAACTCGTCACTGCGAAGACGGTTGTCTTCGATCTCGGCCTCGACGACCCCCGGCTCACCCTCGATCCGCCAGAGCCCGCCGCGGAGATCCCCGACCGGGCCGCCGGGTCGAAAGCGCAGCCGCTCGCCGCGGCGCTCGATCACGGCGATCTCCCCTCCCCCCGCCGCCAGCCCCGGCTCGCGTCGCTCCAGCGGCATACCGGCGGCGTCCTCCAGCCAGCACACCAACTCGACCCCCTCGGTCTCGGCTAGGCGGCCGCCGACCGCGAACGGGTCGGCCGGGTCGCTCGCTTCCGGCAGGAGATAAACGTGCGCCGCGCGGCCGCTGGGGCTGACCGCGAGCTGCGCCTCCCCCGGCCGGTCCTCGGAGGGCTGCAGGACCTCCCATTCGCGGGCGAGGATCTGCGCCAGCGGCAGGCCGCGGTCGACGGGAGTCTGGGCATGGTCGGCGAGCAGGATCAGGGCGTGGGAGTCGAGGAACTCGTCGAGCCCGCCGGCTGCCTCGAACAACTTGCCGAGGCATTGGTCGGCGCGGGCGATCGACTCGACCGTTGCCTCGGGGCCGTGGCGGTGGGAGTAGTTGTCGTTGTCGGGCAGGGAGAGAAGGAGGAAGTCGAAGAGGCCCTCGCGCACCAGCTCCGCGGCGCAACAGGCCGAGTAGCCGTCGCGGTTGCCCGGGATCGAGGTCGACTTGCAGGGAACGTCGCGGCTGGCGTAGAGGTCGCCGTAGAAGAGCTCGCGCGGGCCCCAGGTGTGATGGTGAAACTTGAGCCGAGTGGCGTCGACGGCGCGTTTCATCAATCCCTCGAGCGAGACCTGGTGGCGATGGCGGCCGCGGTAGATCAAGAACGGCGTGCAGGCGGTGCGGGCGCCGGCGTCGTCGAGCGCTTCGAACAGGGTCCGGACCTCAGAGCTGAGGTGGGCCAGGTTCATGTTGTAGACGAGGTCGTAGAGGGCGCGAAAGACCCCGACCGCACGGGTCGCCTCCAGCGAAGAGCCGTATTCGACGTAGCGGCGCTCCAGCCGGTGGTACCAGTTCATGCCGCTTATCCAGTGCCGGTCGGCGCCGACCCCGGTGACCATCTCGGCGCAGGCGACCGGGGTCACCGAAGGGAAGCTGGAAACGCAGTCGGGAACCAGCACTCCGCGCTCCAGCAAAGCCCCGAGGGCGGGGGCTCGCCCCCCGGCGACGGCCCGCTCCAGCATGTCGGTGCGCAGCGAGTCGACGTAGGCGAGGACGAGCTTCTTCGAAGCGGGGGCGCTCACTCCCCGAATGATCCCGACCGCGCTCCCCGCCTACCTGAGGACGCGGAGGCCGGCGTGTTTGCGCTGGGCGCGGCGGCGGCGGGCGGCGCCGAGCCAGATCAGCCCGGCGATGACCAGCAGCGACAGGAACGGCAGCAGGATGGCGAGGCCGACGACGACGAGGGCTGCCAACGAGACCATGAACCCCAGCGCGCCGGAACCGCCTCCCTCGCGCCGTCCGGCGCCGTGCACCACGTCGCTGATCACTATGCAGGCGACGACGGCGCCGAGCAAGCAGAAGAAGGCGCCGGCGCCGGCGGAGACGTCGGCGGTGCCGGCGAGCAGGAAGCCGACGACGAGACCGATCGCGCCGGCAAGCAGGGTCATACGCCCACGGGCCGAGCCACGCAGGCCTGTGGAGCCGGTCAGCATGCCGATCGCGAGGCCGATGCCGAGGACGAGAAAGATGCCGGAGAGCGATCCCACGCCCAAAACCTAACTCCCCTGGCGGGTCGGCGCCGATTCGGCCACACTGTTCCAATGCCCGAACCGCCCCACCGACGCCGCGCTCATACCCGCACCCGCGACCTCGAGCGCTACGCGGGTCTGTTCGCGGAGCGGACGCGGGTGATGCGCTCCTCGGCGATGCGCGACCTGATGGCGGTGACCGCGCGGCCCGAAGTGATCTCGCTGGCAGGTGGCCTCCCCGACACCTCGACCTTCCCGCCGCAGAGCTTCGCCGCGCAGATGACGCGGATCGCCCAGGAGTCGGCTGCCGAGGCGCTCCAGTACGGGCCGACGGAGGGCTTCGAGGAGACCAAGGACTGCATCCTGCAGGTGATGGGCGCCGAGGGCATGCTCCCCGAGCCCGAGGACATCATCGTCACCACAGGCGGACAACAGGCGATCGACCTCGCCTGCAAGACGCTCGTCGACCCGGGCGACGTGGTGATCTGCGAGGCCCCCACCTACCCCGGCGCGGTGCCGGTCTTTTGCAGCTACCAGGCCGACGTAGTGCAGATCGAGTGCGATGACGAGGGGATGCGAATGGGGGAGCTGGAAGGTGTACTGGAAGAGCTCGCCGCCGACGGGCGACGCCCGAAGTTTGTCTACTCGGTGCCGAGCTTCCAGAACCCGGCGGGGGTGACGATGTCCTTTGATCGCCGACGCCGCCTGGTCGAGCTGGCGCGACAGCACGAGCTGCTGGTGATCGAGGACAACCCCTACGGACTGTTGCGCTACTCGGGCGAGGAGCTGCCGCCGCTCTACCAGCTCGACGGGGGCGACTTCGTGATCTACATCGGAACCTTCTCGAAGATCCTCTCCCCAGGCATCAGGCTCGGCTGGATGGTGGCGCCGCCGCCGGTGATGGAGAAGGTCGTGCTCGGCAAGCAGGCCGCCGACCTCTGCACCTCGACGCTGACCCAGTACTTCGTGCGCGAGTACTTCGCCGAAGGGCGCTGGCGCGACTACATAGAGAGCTTGGTAGAGATCTACCGCGGACGGCGAGACGCGATGGTGGAGGCGCTGGTCGAGCACTTCCCGGCGCAGGCGACCTGGACCGAGCCGGAGGGCGGCCTGTTCATTTGGGCGACGCTGCCGGAGTACATCGAGACCGGCGACCTGCTGGCGAAGGCACTGCGCGAGGACGTCGCTTTCGTTCCCGGGCAGGCGGCCTACGTCGACGGCCGTGGCCGCAACTCGATGCGCCTCAACTTCTCCGGCGTCAACGAGGACGAGATCCGCGAGGGAATCCGGCGGATCGGCAAGGTGATCGGCGAGCAGGTCGAGCTTTACGGTGCCCTCACCGGAGAGGACGTCACCACCGCCTCCGCTCCCGCTCGGCCGCAGGAATCAGATATGGATGCGGCGGGGCTCCCGCGTCCGGGGGTGGCGGGGTTGGAGAAGGACGGCGGAGAGGTTCTTCCCTTCAGGAAGACGGGAGAGGGCAGCGCGTGAAGGTCGCGGTGCTAAAGGGCGGACGGTCGTTGGAGCGCGGTGTCTCGCTGCGCTCCGGAGCGCGGGTCGAGGAGGCGCTGGAGCGTCTCGGACACGATGTGGTCGCGATCGATGCGGACGGCGAGCTGGTCAAGCGACTGATCGCCGCTCGCCCCGACGTCGCCTTCATCGCGATGCACGGCCCGGGAGGCGAGGACGGCACAGTGCAGGAGCTGCTCGAGATCCTCGGCATCCCCTTCACCGGCCCGGGGGTCGCCGCCTGCGGGCGCTGCATGGACAAGGTGCTGGCCAAGCACGAGCTGCGCGAGGCGGGGATTGCAACTCCGGACTGGTTTGCCTTCAACGAGACGGCCTTTCGCGAGCTTGGCGCCGCCGATGCGCTGAGTGGAATCGAAGAGCGGTTCGGCTTCCCCCTGGTGGTCAAGCCCAGCCGCGGCGGCTCGGCGCTGGGGGTGAAGTTCGCGGCGAGCTGGCTGGAGGTTCCAGAGGCGCTGGTCGCGGCTTTCAGCTACGACGACCGGGTCCTGCTGGAGCGCTTCGTCGAAGGGCGCGAGCTGGCGGTCAGCGTCCTCGGCAGCGAGCCGCTCCCGATCGTCGAGGCGGTGCCGGCAGAGGGCGATCGCTATGACTTCGAAGCGCGTTACGAGATCGGGCGCACCACCTTTGCCTGCCCGGCGGATTTGGAAGAGACAGAGGCCGCCGCGGTGACGGAGGCGGCACTCGCCGCCTACGACGCGCTCGGCTGCGCCGGCTTCTCTCGGGTCGACCTGATCCTCGACGAAGACGGGCCGCAAGTGCTGGAGGTCAACGCGATTCCCGGCCTAACCGACACCAGCCTCCTACCCCAGGCGGCTGAGGCGGCCGGCATGTCCTTCGAAGAGCTGGTCGAGAAGATCCTCGACCTCGCGCTGAAGCCCGCGGCCGCTTAACCGTCCTCGCCTTGGGCGAAGTCCTCCGGGGTCACCTCGTCGAGGAACTCCTTGAACTTGTCGACGACTTCCTCGGTGTCCTCGACTTCGTGCTCGAACTCGATCGCCGACTCCTCGATCACCTCGTCGGCGGCGAAGATCGGCGCCGAGACACGAACGGCGAGGGCGAGGGCATCAGAGGGGCGGGAGTCGATCTCGATCTCCGTGCCGTTGACCGAGACCGTGATCGAGGCAAAGAAGGTGTTGTCGCGCAGCTCCGTCACCGAAACCCGCTCGCACTTGGCGTCGAGTTGTTCGAGCAGGTCAGAGAGCAGGTCATGGGTCATCGGCCGGGGGGTGCTCGCCCCCTGCAGCTTCATCAGAATCGCCGCCGCCTCGGGGTGGCCAATCCAAATCGGCAGAAAGCGATTGCCGTCAACCGTCTTCAGCAAGACGATCGGCTGCTTGCCGACCATGTCGAAGCTGACGCCGTAGATCTGCATCTGCTGCACGAGTGGGCGATCCTGGATTCGAACCAGGGACCTCGTCCTTATCAGAGACGCGCTCTAACCAACTGAGCTAATCGCCCACGATCCCCCGCTTCGGGGTGGCCGATGATAGCGGCAGGATGCGGGCCTCAGGCGACGCGTCAGGCGCGTCGGCGGGCCAGCTTGCGGGCCAAGGCGAGGGCTTCATCCAGGTCGGCGAAGCGGATCTCGACCGCGATTTCCTCTCCCTTCGGGTGGACGCGGACCTCGTGACCGATAGCGGACTCGAAATGGTCGGCGGTGGCGCGCATCG
Source organism: Solirubrobacterales bacterium (assembly GCA_036381235.1). GTDB lineage: Bacteria > Actinomycetota > Thermoleophilia > Solirubrobacterales > 70-9 > DASVDE01. The sequence goes on from DASVDE010000014.1 coordinate 75,376, forward strand.
CCTCCATCTCCTCAGAGCTGTGCGTCCTTCGAGGCCTCTTCTCCTTCTTTGGCTGGCTGGCCAGCTTAGCCCGTGTCTCCAGCTCGCGAACCGACCATCCGCCCTTTGCCGCATCGCGAGCCAGACGCCGCCGGACGTCGTTGCCGGGGGCGGCAAGCAGGGCGCGGCCGTGGCCTTCGCTGAGCTCGCCGGACTCGAGCAGGGCGAGAGCTTCGTCGGGAAGGTCGAGTAGTCGGATGAGGTTCGAGACAGCCGGGCGGCTGCGCCCGACGCGCTTGGCCAGCTCCTCGCGCGAGAGCCCCAGCTCGTCAACCAGCGCCGCGCAGGCGCGTGCCTCGTCGACCGGGTTGAGGTCCTCGCGGACCATGTTCTCGATCAGCGCCACCTGCAGCCGCTCCGCCTGCTCGGAGTCGCGAACGATCGCCGGCACCCTTTCCAGGCCTGCCTGCTGCGCCGCGCGCCAGCGGCGCTCGCCGGCGATCAGCTCGTAACTACCGTCGGGTAGAGGGCGGACGAGCAGTGGCTGCACAACACCGCTGCTCTCGATCGAAGAGGCAAGCCCGGCGAGCGTCTCGGGGTCGAACGTCTTCCGAGGCTGGTTGGGATTGGGCTTGATCGTGGCGACCGGCAGCTCGCGCAGCTCACCCGCGTCTTCGGCGACGGTTTCGGGCAGGATCGCCGATAGGCCGCGCCCGATTCCCCGCTTGGTGTCGCTAGCCACGTCGCTCCAGCTCCTTGGCGAGGGCGCGATAGGCATCGGACCCGCGCGATCGGGGTGAGTGCTCGGTCACGGGCAGACCATAGCTCGGCGCCTCGGCGACTCTGACGCTGCGAGGGATGACGGTTTCGAAGACCATTTCGGGAAAGTGCCGGCGCAGCTCCTCCTCGACGTCTTGGGCGAGGCGGGTGCGCTCATCGTGCATGGTGATCAACAGGCCCGACACTTCCAGGCCGGGGTTCAGATCGCGACGGATCATCCCCAGTGTCTCGAGGAACTGGACCAGGCCTTCGAGCGCCAGATACTCGGCCTGAACCGGGACGATGACCCTGTCGGCCGCGACCAGTGCGTTGACGCTTACCGGCCCCAGGGACGGCGGGCAGTCGAGCAAAGTGAAGGAGAAGCGCTCCCTGACCGGGCCGAGCCTCTCCCGCAGCCTCGTCTCCGACGCCTCGATCCGCGGCAGCTCGACTGCCGCGCCGGCAAGATCGCGGTTGGCCGGGACCAGCCAGAGGTTGTCCGGGCCCGCGGGTCGGGCGGCTTCGGCGACGGAGACATCGCCAGTCAGACAGTCGTAAGAGGATGGATGCAGGTCGCGGTCGTGGCCGAGGGCAACGGTGGCGTTGCACTGGGGGTCGAGATCGACCAGCAGGGTCTGGGCGCCGGACTTTGCCACGCAGGCGGCGAGATTGACCGAGGTCGTCGTCTTGCCGACGCCGCCCTTCTGGTTCGACACTGCGTAGACAAGGCCCATGCGGGGCGCAGCCTAGTGGGACCCACGGGGGCGCTTCTTGGCCATGCCCGGTCGGCGGGGGAGATCTGCAGGAGTTGTGCCCGTCTTGCGGACTACGTGGAGATGGCGGTGCTCGCTGCCTGCGCGGGGGCCGACGGGGAGGATCTGCTCGGGGCGCATCCCTAACTGAGCCGCGGCTCTATCCAGCTGCTGCTCTTCGTCGGGGTCGCGCCTTCCCTTCCAGGCGACCAGCACCCCGCCTTCTCGCAGAAGCGGAGAGGCCAGCTCGGCGAGAGTCGAGAGGCGGCCCACCGCGCGCGCGGTGACCGCCCCGTAGGCCTCGCGACCTTCGCCCCCCGCGAGCTCCTCCGAGCGCGCGTAGATCACATGCGCGTTCGAAATTCCCGAAGCATCGACCGCCCGTTGCATGAAGTCGCACTTGCGGCCGATCGACTCGACTAGATCTACCTGAGCTTGAGGGTTAGCCGCGGCGATTACCAGGCCGGGAAACCCAGCCCCAGAGCCAATATCCGCGATTCGATCGGCTTCGCGAAGCTCCGGAACCTCAAGCCCGGTGAGGCTGTCCTCGACATGGACCCGCCAAGCTCTTTCGTCCGTAATCGAGCTTACCGAGGCTCGCTCGCTCGCCAGAAGCTCCAAGACGCGCGCGATCGTCGCGCGCTGGGCGGGCTCGAGGGAGGGTCCCGGTAGGGGCGGAGCGTCTTGTACTTTTTCGTCGTCAGCCATCGTCCATCGCCGCATAGGCAGCTTCGAAAAAGTTAAGCGGAGTCCCTACCGGGACCCTCCTACTCGGAGACCAAGGGCGCGACGACCACACAGCGGCGAGGCTCGTCGCCCTCGCTGTAAGTCTCGACCCCGGAGCGCTCCTTCAGGTGCTCATGGACTACGCGGCGCTCCTGGGCTGTCATCGGATCCATTTCGACAGTGTGGCCGGCGGCGAGGGCCTGCTCGGCGGCGCGGTCGGCGCGGGCGACCAATGCCTCGCGGCGGCGCTCCCGGTAGCCGGCGGCATCGACGATGACTCGCTTGCGATCCCGCATCCCGCGGAAAGCTGCCTGATAGCAGAGGAGTTGAAGAGCATCGATCGTTTGGCCGCGCTTGCCGATCAGCAGCCCGTAGTCGTCATCCCCCTCGACGATCGCCTCTATACGGCCGTCGTCCTCGCGTATCTCGACCTCCCCATCGAGATCGAGCTCGTCAAGCACGCCTTCGACGAGCTCTCGAACCCGCTCGGCGGGCTCTTGCGGCCAATCCGTCATCTCGCTCAAGCTACCGCCTCTTCTTCCGCTTTTTTTTCGGGGGCGGCGGCGGCGGTTTGGCCGCTGCTTTCTCTTCGGGTGTGGGAGCGTGTGGAGCGGGGATCATCCTTTGGATCGTGTACTGCTGGCCGATCGTCCAAACGTTTGTGGTGATCCAGTAGAGGACGAGGCCGGCAGGGAAGCTGATCACGAAGGGGACGAAGATCAGCGGCAGGACGAACATCATCGTCCGTTGACTTTTGTCGGCGGTGACCGCCATCACCAGGCCGGAGATCAGCTGCGTGCCCACGTAGAGGATCAGTAGCGCGATCAAAACGCCGCCGGTTGCCTTAGCCGTCAGGTCGGGGATGAAGAGGAAGCTCTCCCCCCAATTGCCCGGTGGGACCTCGCTGCAGACCTTCGCGGTCTGGCCGCAGATGTCGAAGCGGAGATCGTGCTGAAGGACGTAGAAAAGCGTGATGAAGACCGGCAGCTGCGCTAGAAGCGGAATGCAGGAGGCGAAGGGGTTGACTTTGTTCTCCTGGTAGAAGCGCATCATCTCCTGCTGCATGCGCTGCCGGTCGTTTTTGTATTTCGCCTGGATCTCTTTGATCTGGGGCTGGAGAGCCTGTAGCGCGCGCATCCCTTTCAGCTGTTTGTAGGTGAGGGGGATGAGCAGCGTGCGGGTGACGATCGTCAGGGCGATGATCGCGCCGCCCCAGCTGAGGCCCACGTCGTGGAAAAAGTTGAGGACCTCGTCGGCGATGTCGACGAGGAACTGTGGGGCGAGCTGAAATCCGAGCGGCAGCATCAGCCGTGGGTCTCCCCGTGGTACTCAGCCGGATCGACCGGTCCGACCCGCAGCGTGAAATGGGACGGGACAGGATCGAAGCCGCCATGGCTGAAGGGATTGCAGCGCAGCAGGCGCCAGGCGGCGAGCAGCCCGCCGCGGGTGACTCCGAAGCGCTCGATTGCCTCGGTCGCATAGGCAGAGCAGGTTGGCTCGTAGCGGCAGCGGCGGGTGCGGGAGGAGGAGATCCAGCGCTGATAGCCGCGGATCGGGAGCAGGACGAGGCGTTTCACGTGGAACGCCTCGTCCCCGAAGACCCTGCGAGAGCCTCCTCGATACTGGCGCTGACACCACTTGCTCCTTCGCGCTCGATCAGCTCGCCGATTTCGGGGCGGGCGACGAGGACGAAGTCGTAACCGGGAGGAAGCCGGTCAGAGAGCTCCCAGAAGGCCTCGCGCAACACCCGCTTGACGCGGTTGCGATCGACAGCACCGCCGATCTTGCGGCTGGCGGAGACTCCAAGCCTCACCTCGCGGTCCCCTTCCTCATCCGCGCTGCGAGGGAAGCTGTAGAGGACGAGGTAACGAGTCGCCTGGGAGGAGCCGTCGCGATAAACACGGTCGAACTCGCCGCTGCGTGAGAGGCGGCGTCGCCTTGCCGCCATTTAGACGGTCAGGCGCTTCCGGCCCTTGCGCCGGCGTCGCTTGAGGATGGCGCGACCGCCGCGGGTGCTCATCCGGGCTCTGAAGCCATGGGTCTTCGCCCGCTTGCGCTTCTTTGGCTGGTAGGTGCGCTTCATCCGGCGCGCAGTATACGCGCGGAAAAGAGACCGGGGCGCTTTGCCCGCGGAAGACCGGCTGATGTTTTCCGCGCGATTTGCGTCGAAGCTCGGTGCCGGGGCGAGCGGCGGCGTTATGGTCGCTCGTCGTGCCTGACGGAGCCAGCTCAGCAGACCTTGACGCCATTTGGCGAGAGGTTCGGGGGCGGCTGCGGGCTTCGGTTCCCGAGTCGACCTACAAGCTGTGGCTCGAGCCCCTCAGGGCGGAGGGAATGCGGGCGGAGACGCTCTATCTGTCGGCTCCAGAGGGAATTCGGGCTTGGGTCGAGCGACGTTACTCGGAACTGATTCGGGAGACGCTGAAGGGGACCGGGCTGCGGGAATTGAGCTTCGCGCGGGTCGAGGAGGGCGCGCTCGAAAGCGCGCCCTCCGAGGTGGAGCTGAACCCGAGCTACACCTTCGAGCGATTCGTGATCGGCGAAGGAAACCGAATGGCCCATGCGGCTGCGCTGGCCGTCGCCGAGGCCCCCGGCGAGGCCTACAACCCCCTGTTTCTGCATGGCCCCCCGGGGCTGGGAAAGACCCATCTGCTGGTGGCGATCGCCAACTACCTGCGCACCAACGCACCCGGCTTGAGCGTCCGCTACACGACCGCCGAGCGCTTCACCAACGAGTTCGTTGGCGCCCTGCGCCGCGCCGGCGTCGAGGCATTCAAGAGCCGCTACCGCGATATCGACGTGCTGTTGATCGACGATGTCCAGTTCCTCGAGGGCAAGCAGCGAACCGAGGAGGAGTTCTTTCACACCTTCAACGCCCTGTATGAAGCCGGCAGTCAGCTGGTTCTCTCCGCCGATCGCCTGCCGAGCGAGCTGGCCGACCTCGAGTCGCGCCTGCGCGACCGCTTTGAGTGGGGGCTTACGGTCGCGGTCGATCAACCCACCCTGAACACCCGCCTGGCGGTGCTGCGACGTCTGGCAAGCGAGGCGGGTGTCGACATCGCCGACAACCAGGCGCTCTCCGAGCTGGCGCACCGGATCGACGCCAACGTGCGACAGTTGCACGGAGCGCTGACTCGGGTGATTGCCCATGCCTCGCTGATGGCAAAGCCGCTCAACTCCGAACTGATCGCCGAAGTCATCCCGAACGTCTCCCGTTCGGCGCGCCCCACAACTGTCGAAGAGATCCAGCAACGCGTCGCCTCTTCCTTCGGCGTCTCGCGCGGCGAGCTGGTCGGCTCGACCAGGGCGGCAACTCCGTTGCGCGCCAGGCAGGTCGCCATCTTCCTCACCCGTGAGCTGACCGACCTCTCGCTTCCTCAGATCGGCCGCCTCTACGGTGGCCGCGACCACTCGACCGTGCTCAACTCGCTGCGTCGTGTCGAAGCGGGACTGGCCGAGGATCCGAATCTCTCCGAACGAGTTCGTGAGCTGCGCGAGGCAATCCACATCTCCCCACAGCACAAGCCTGACAGCCGATAGCGATGCAAGAATCGACGGTCTCCCACAGCCCTCTCCACAAGCGTCAAGTCGCTTTCCAGCGCCAAGTCACCCATGCCCACGGCGATTTCCACAGGAACTAATCCAACTCAAGAAGGCATTCATCACTTGAAGCTGACCACGAAACGCGAAGAACTCGTCTCCAAGCTGTCGATCGTTTTCCGAGCGGTCTCGAATCGGGCCGCGACCCAATCGTTGTCGGGAATACTCCTCACCGTGTCAGGAGACGGCGTCGCCCTTCGTGCCACCGACCTCGAGATGGGTCTGGAGACCGGGCTCGAGGCGGAGGTCGCCGACGAAGGCGTGGCGCTACTGCCCGGCCGGCTTCTCTCCGAGGTCGCCCGCTCGCTGCCGGAGGCGGCGGTGGAGATCGAAGCGCGTGAGGCGGAGCACGATGTGGAGATCCGCTGCGGCGGCTCCAGCTTCCACCTCCGGACCCTGCCGCCGGAGGATTTCCCGAAATTCCCGGACGAGGAAGGCGAGCCGCTGAAAATCCCGGCGGCAGCGCTTGCCGAGACCGTGGAGATCGTGGCCCGAGCCGCCTCGCGCGACGATATGCGGCCGGTGCTGACCGGTGTTCTCGTCAGCGCCAGCGGCAGGGAGATGACGATGGTCGCGACCGACAGCTACAGGCTTGCGGTGAAGCGAACGGAGCTGGAAACCGAAATTGGCGGAGAGCTGGAGGCGAACATTCCCGCTCGCGCCCTGCGAGAGCTGGCCCGGATTCTCGCTTCGGAGGGCATCGAGGAAGTCTCCGTGGCGCTGCTGCCCAACCAGGCGATTTTCAAGGCAGGGGCAATCGTCCTCAACACGAGGCTGATCGAGGGACAGTTCCCCAACTTTCGACAGCTGCTGCCAGAGTCCTACGAGCACGATGTGCGGTTGCCCCGCACGGACTTTCTCGACGTGGCCCGCCGTGTCAGCCAGCTGGCACAGCGCAACGCGCCGCTGCGCCTCGCCTTCTCCTCCGGTGAGCTGACCGTCGCGGCGGAGACGCCCGATGTGGGTGACGCGCAGGAGACGATTCCCGCCGCCTTCGAGGGAGAGCCGTTGGAGATCGGCTTCAATCCGGAGTTCCTCAAGGAGGGGATCGAGAGCGTCGAGGGCGATGAGCTGGTGCTGCGGCTGATCTCACCGCTGCGCCCGGGCCTACTTCAGCCGGTCGACAACGAGGACTTCCGCTACCTGGTGATGCCCATTCGCCTCAACGTCTAGGGCGGCTGACCGGTGCTGGTCACCGCCGTCGAAGCGAGGCCGCTCCGCAGCCTCGAGAATGCTCGGGTCGAGCCGGCGCCGGGGATAACCAGCCTGATTGGGCCGAATGGGGCCGGCAAGACCAACTTTCTCGAGGCGCTCTACTTCGGCCTCACCGGCCGCTCCTTTCGCACTGCCGACCGGCGGGAGCTGATCCCCTTCGGCGGCTCGCTGGCGCGAGCTGAGGTGATGGTCCATGACGGCGATGTCGCCAGGCATCGTTTCCTCGCCTCGGTCAGCCGCGCGGAGGGCCGCCGCCACCTGCTCGACGGCAGCCCGGCCGAGGCGGCGACCGCCGCCCGCCACCGCCCGCCGGTTGCGGTCTTCTCTCCTGACCGACTGACGCTGGTCAAGGGCCCGCCGGCGGAGCGGCGCTCTCATCTCGACCTCTATGTGGCGGCCCGTTGGCCCTCGCGCACGGAGCTGCGTCGACGCTACAGCCAAGCGCTGGCGCAACGCAACGCGTTGCTGTCACGGGTCGCCGCTGGACATACGGCGGCCGCCGAGTTGGATGTCTGGGACGCGACGGTCGCCGAAGCCGCGGCGCCGCTGATCGCCGCTCGCCGCGAGGCGGCAGAGGAGCTCGCGGCGCCATTTGCGACCGCGGCGTTGGATTTGGGATTAGACGGTGTCGCGGCACTTTCCTACGCGCCCCGGGCCGATGGCTCGGCGGAGGAGCTGCGCGCGGGATTGGAGGAACGCCGCAACGCCGACCTGAAGCTGGGACGGGGTTCCTGGGGCCCGCACCTGGACGACCTGAAGCTGTCGATCGACGGCAAAGCGCTGCGCCGCTATGGCTCTCAGGGCCAGCAGCGGATGGCTCTCCTGGCGCTGCTGTTCGCCGAGCGCGACTCACTGCTGGCGGCTCGCCGCGTGGCGCCGTTGCTGCTGCTCGACGATGTGATGAGCGAGCTGGACCCGAGTCGGCGGGAGCGCCTGGTTGAGCGGTTGCGGAGCGACGGACAGACGCTGATCACCGCCGCTGATGAAAGCTCGGTGCCGGCCGCAGCCCGGGAAGCCACGGTGCGGATCGGCCCATGCACGCCCTTGCAGGCTGCCGCATGACGCGCCGCCGCGCCCCGCGCCCCGCGGCGGGAGCGGTTCGAGCGGCGATGGAGCAAGCCGCCCCGAAGACGCGGCTGGCGGCCGCGCAGGCGGCCTGGGCGGCGGCGGTCGGAGAGACGCTCGCCGCGGCTGCCGAGCCGGCCTCCGAACGCGATGGGGAGTTGACAATCGACTGCGAGGATCCGGTTTGGGCGCAGGAGCTGGACTTAATGCAGGAGCAGCTCCTCGAGCGTTTACGCGAGCAGCTTGGGAGGGAGGCTCCGGAGAGCTTGCGCTTTCGTGTGAAAAGGCCGGAGACCTGAGTGAGTTTATGCTTAATTTGCAGGGATTTTCTGCAAATTGAGCCGGCGTTCCGAGGTCCCGAACTGGTATCCTTATGTCAACTCGTGTTTCTGCCCCGATCCCCCGTGGCGCAGGTCCCAGGGCGGTCGGGGTTTTCTATGAGAAGCGGAAGGGTCTAATTGCCTGAGAAGACGAAGAAGGCCGCGAAAGCCAAAGCCGGCGGCGATTCATATGGCGCCAAAGACATCACCGTCCTCGAGGGTCTGGAGGCGGTTCGCAAGCGACCCGGCATGTACATCGGCTCGACTGGGCCGCGCGGCCTTCACCACCTCGTCTACGAGGTTGTCGACAACTCGGTAGACGAGGCCCTGGCGGGGCACTGCGACAGCGTCCAGGTCGTTCTCCACCCCGACAACAGCTGCACCGTAAGAGACAACGGGCGCGGCATTCCGGTCGAGACGATGAAGAAGGAGGGCCGTCCCGCGGCCGAGGTGGTGCTGACCGTCCTGCACGCCGGCGGCAAGTTCGGCGAAGGCGGCGGCTACAAAGTCTCCGGTGGCCTGCATGGTGTCGGCGTTTCGGTCGTCAATGCGCTCTCGGAGCGCCTGTACCTGGAGATCAGCCGCGACGGCAACGTCTGGAACCAGGAGTACGAGCGCGGCAAGCCGCTTGGTGACCTGAAGAAGGGCGCGGAGACAAAGGAGCACGGGACGACGATCACCTTCCTTCCCGACCTGGAGATCTTCGAGGAGATCGAGTTCGACTTTCAGACTCTCGCCGAGCGGCTGCGAGAGACGGCCTTCCTCACTCGCGGCCTGAAGATCGAGTTGGTCGACGAGCGCGGCCAGACCAACAGCGTCACCTTCCAATACGAGGGCGGCATCGAGGACTTCGTTCGCCATTTGAACGAGAACAAGGACTCGCTGCACAAAAAGGTGATCTTCTTCGATGGCGAGGAGCCCGCGGGCCAGGTCGAGGTGGCGATGCAGTGGAACGCCTCCTACCAGGAGTCGATCTTCAGCTTCGCCAACAACATCAACACCCACGAGGGTGGCACCCACCTCTCGGGCTTCCGCGCCGCCCTGACGCGGACGCTGAACGCTTACGCGCGCGGCAAAGGGATCCTCAAAGAGAAAGACCCCAACCTCGCCGGCGAGGACGTGCGAGAGGGGCTGACCGCGGTGATCTCGGTGAAGCTCCACGACCCGCAGTTCGAGGGACAGACGAAGACCAAACTGGGCAATCCGCCGGTTCGCGGCCTGGTCGAGGAGACGGTCAACCGCAAGCTGGGCGAGTACCTGGAGGAGAATCCGGGCGACGCGCGCCGGATCATCACCAAGGCCCTCGACGCCTCCCGCGCCCGTGACGCGGCCAGAAAAGCGCGCGACCTGACTCGCCGCAAGTCGGCCCTGGAGAACTCGACCCTGCCGGGCAAGCTGGCCGACTGCACGGTCAAGGACCCCCGCGACGCGGAGCTGTTCGTGGTCGAGGGCGACTCGGCTGGGGGTTCGGCGAAGCAGGCGCGCGACCGCTCGACCCAGGCGGTGCTGCCGTTGCGCGGCAAGATCATCAACGTCGAGAAGAGCCGCATCGACAAGGTGCTGGCAAACAACGAGATCCAGGCGCTGATCACGGCGATCGGCACCGGCGTGCACGACGAGTTCAACCTCGAGGACGCCAGGTACCACAAAATCGTGATGGCGACGGACGCCGACGTCGACGGCGCTCACATCCGGACGCTTGTCCTGACCTTCCTCTACCGGCAGATGCCGGAGCTGATCGACGCCGGTTACGTATACATCGCCAAACCGCCGCTCTACCGGGTGAAGCAGGGCAACCAGGAGACCTACCTGGAGCGGGAGGCCGAGTTGGAGGAGCTGCTGCTGCGCGACAAGCTCGAGGACTTCGAGCTGCTCGACGCGCTCGGCCAGTCGAAGAAGCTGACCAAGAGCCGCTGGCAGGCGTACTCGCGACGGTCGAAGGAATATGAAGGCTGGGGCTCCTCGCTGCAGGCGGAGTTCGGCCACGAGACCGTGCGCTTTCTGGAGGAGTCGAGCCTGCTCGATGACGAGGTGGCGACGATCTCCGGTGCGCGCAAGGCGCTTAGCGGCACGGCAAAGGAGAGCGAGCCGTTCGACACCGAGGTGATCGAGGACGGCGAAGACGAGCTGGTGGTGAAGGCGATCGAGCGCAGGAGCGGCCTGGCGCGTACGCACCGGTTGCCGAAAACCCTGTTCGAGCATCACGACTACCGCAAGTTCGTCGAGGTGCACGGAGTGCTGCTGAAGCAGGTGGGGCGGCCACCGTTCGAGGTCGGCTTCGGCGGGCGTACGAAAGAGGCGCTCTCCTTTCAGGCGCTGCGCAGCGCGGTGTTGGAGCTGGCCCGCCACGGAGCGCAGCTGACTCGGTTCAAGGGGCTGGGCGAGATGAACGCCGACCAGCTGCGCGAGACGACAATGGACCCGGCGACCCGCACCCTTGCCAGGGTGACGCTGGAGGACGCGACCGCCGCCGACCAGATCTTCTCGATGCTGATGGGCGACCAGGTCGAGCCCCGCCGTAACTTCATCGAGGCGCACGCGAAGGAAGTCAGGTTCCTCGATGTGTAGGGAGGCCGGCTGATGGAAGGAGGGGGACTCGAAGCCCTGACCGGGCGGATCGAGGACCGCGAGCTCGAGAAGGAGATGCGCTCCTCCTACCTCGACTACGCGATGAGCGTGATCGTGGGGCGAGCGTTGCCCGATGTGCGCGACGGTCTGAAGCCGGTCCACCGCCGAGTGCTCTATGCGATGCACGACATCGGCCTGCAGCCGACCCGGGCCTACCGCAAGTGCGCCTTCATCGTCGGCGAGGTGATGGGCAAGTACCACCCACACGGCGACTCGGCGATCTACGACACCCTGGTGCGGATGGCGCAGGATTTCTCCCTGCGCTACGTGCTGGTCGACGGCCAGGGCAACTTCGGCTCGATCGACGACGACCCGGCTGCCGCGATGCGCTACACCGAAGCGCGGCTGGGGCGGTTGGCGACCGAGCTGTTGCGGGACATCGACGCGGACACCGTCGACTTCGGCCCCAACTACGACGAGTCGACCCAGGAGCCGCTGATCCTGCCGGCGCGATTCCCGAACCTGCTGGTCAACGGGGCTTCGGGGATCGCGGTGGGGATGGCGACAAACATCCCGCCGCACAACCTGCGCGAGGTGGCGGCCGCCGTCACCGCCTACATCGACGACCCCGGGACCGACCTGGCCGGGCTGATGGAGCACGTCAAGGGGCCCGACTTCCCGGGCGGCGGAATCATGAGCATGGAGGGGATTCGCGATGCCTACGCCTCGGGCCGGGGCAGCGTCAAGGTTCGGGCGCGCGCCCACGTCGAGCCGCTGAAGGGGGGCAAGGAGGCGATCGTCGTCACCGAGCTTCCCTTCATGGTCAAGAAGGGCGGCGACGGCGGGCTGATCACCAAGATCGCCGACCTGGTCCGCGACAAGAAATTGGAGGGGATCTCCGACCTGCGGGACGAGTCGGACCGTTCCGGGATGCGGTTGGTGATCGAGCTGAAGCGCGGCGGCCCGCCGGCAAAGGTGGTTCTCAACAACCTCTACAAGAAAACCGCGATGCAGACCAGCTTCGGCATCAACATGGTCGCGCTGGTCGATGGGGTTCCACGCACGCTCAGCCTGCTGGAGCTGGTCCACCACTATGTCCAGCACCAACGCGAGGTCGTCACCCGTCGCACCCAGTACGAGCTGCGTCGCGCCGAGGCTCGGGCCCACATCCTCGAGGGGCTGCTTGTCGCGCTCGACAACCTCGACGCGGTGATCAAACTGATCCGCGCCTCCTCGGACCCCGACGAGGCGCGCGACGGGCTGATGAGCAAGTTCGAGCTCTCGCGGGAGCAGGCGCAGGCGATCCTCGACATGCGCTTGCAGCGCCTCACCGCGCTGGAGGCCGACAAAGTCCGGGCCGAGCACGCCGACCTGCTTGAGCGGATCGGCGAGCTACGAGCGATCCTCGGCGACGAGGCAAGAGTGCTGAGCTTGGTCAAGGAGGAGTTGGCCGAGATCGTCGAGTCCTACGGCGACGAGCGGCGCACCGAGTTGGCCCACTTCGAGGGCGACGTCGGGATCGAGGACATGATCGCCGACCAGCAGATGGTGATCTCACTGACCGCCTCCGGTTACGTGAAGCGACTGCCGCTGGCGACCTATCGCCAGCAGCGCCGCGGCGGCGTCGGGGTGATGGGGATGAACATGAAGGAGGACGACTACATCGCCCATCTCCACATCTGCTCGACCCACGACTACCTGCTGTTCTTCACCAACCGCGGCAAGGTCTACCGGCTGAAGGTCTACGAGTTGCCGGAGGGCTCGCGCACCGCGAAAGGCAGCGCCCTGGTCAACCTCTTGCCGCTGCGCGAGGGGGAGAAGGTGATGGCGGTGATCCCGACTCGTGACTTCAAGGAGAACAAGTACCTGGCATTTGCCACCGCCAAGGGGCAGATCAAGAAGACCGAGTTCCTCGCCTACAACACGCCCATTCGCGCCGACGGGATCATTGCGATCAAGGTTCGCGACGGCGACGAGTTGGTCCAGGTGCGTCTGACATCGGGCGAGGAGGACATCCTGATGGTCTCCCACTCCGGCCACGCTTCGCGCTTCTCGGAGAAGCTGGTGCGGCCGATGGGGCGCGACACCAGCGGGATCAAGGGGATGAACGTCTCCGGCAAGGACAACCGGGTGCTGGCGATGGACATCGCCCGCGATGACACCGAGTTGTTCGTGGTGACCGAGAACGGCTACGGCAAGCGGACGCCGGTTGCCGAGTATCCGGTGAAGGGACGCGGCACCAAAGGCGTGCTGACGGCGAAGCTGACCGAGAAGAAGGGCGGCCTGGCGGGGGCGCTGATCGTCCGCGAGCATCAGGACCTGTTGTTCATCTCTCAGAACGGGATGGTGCAGCGGACCTCGGTCGGCGGCATCTCGCAGATGGGCAGACCCACCCAGGGAGTGCGGGTGATGAACATCAAGGACGACGATCGCGTCAGCGCCGTCGCTCTGGTCGTGGAATCCGACGATGGCCCGCCGCCGGATGAGCTGGAGGCCGGGGAAGGCGCCACCCCTTCGCCGGACTCGCAGTCCAGCTAGCTCTCGGGTCAGGCAGCCGCCGGTAGATACTGCTGCCAGGCCGGAGGGATCGACGGGCTGGCGACCTGGATAAAGGTGGTTGGGCCGGGGGCCTTCGGGGATGTTCTCGGGTGCATCTGGATCTCGCGAGGGAGACGGTTTCCCTTGCGGCGGTTGCAGGTTGCGCAGGCGGCGACGATGTTCTCCCAGACGGATTTGCCGCCGCGGCTGCGGGGAATGACGTGGTCGACGGTGAGGCCTGACTTGGTGGAGCCGCAGTACTGGCAGGTCCAGGAATCACGGGCGAGGACGGCCCGCCGCGTGATCTTCCGACGGTGAGCCTCGCGTGGGATGCGGACGTAGCTGACGAGGCGGATCACGTCCGGCTTCTCCATGGTCATCCGCTCGGAGTGAAGCGCCCCCGCCTGCTGTTCGAGCAGCTCCGCCTTTTCCTTCAACAGCAGCACTGCAGCGCGCCTGAGAGTGCAGACGTTGATCGGCTCATACGTCGCGTTCAGCACCAGGACACGCGCCATGGTGCTGGAGATTCTAGGCGACGGGGTAGGAACCCAAAATCCGAACCGACTCGGCCTTTGCTCGAAGGGCCTGCAGAGCCTCGGCGACGGGCGCCTCGGAAACGCCTCCCTCGAGGTCGCAAAAGAACATGTAACGGCCCAAGCCGAGGCGCAACGGACGGGACTCGATTCGGCTGAGGTTGACCCCGCGGCTGGAGAATTCTCTAAGCGCCTCGACCAGGGCCCCCGGGTGATCCTCGCCGAGCTCGGAGAAGACCAGCGCTGTCTTCCAGGGCCCCTCCCCGGTGGGGGGCTCTGTTCCCTCGGGGGCGATCCAGACGAAGCGGGTGACGTTGCCGGCCTCGTCCTCAATGCCCTCGCGCAAGATCGTGCAGCCGTAGAGCTCCGCCGCCGAGCGAGCGCCGATCGCCGCCCAGGGGCGGACCGATTCGCCGACCATGCGCACCGCCGCCGCGGTGCTGCTGACCGCCCGCCGCTCGACGCCCGGCAACTGCTCGCGGAGGAAACGCGCGCACTGGGCGAGGGGCTGAGGGTGGGAGAGCACCGCCTCGATTTCCTCCAGCTCGATCGGCTCCCGGGCGATCAGGTGGGCGCGAACCTCGAAGTCGTGCTCGCCGACGATCGTCACCGCCTTGGCTTCGAAGGCGAGCGTGTCGAGGGTGCTGCGAACCGATCCCTCGATCGAGTTCTCGAAAGGGACCAGCGCGCGATCGGCCTCACCGCGCTCGACGGCAAGGATCGCGTCGTGGACCGTCGGTGTGCGCAGGGGCTCGAACGACTCATCGCCCCAGGCTTCGACCAGCGCGTCCTCGGTGAACGTCCCGGCCGGCCCGAGGTAGGCGATCTTCATCTCGGCCCTACAGCTGGAAGTCGACGGTGTAGCTGGCCTTGTTGTTGCTGGAGACCTGCTCGCCGGGGACCGGTTGCACGTCCACGTCGAGGGTCACCTGCCCCGTCGGGGCTGGAGTCAGCGGGATCGTGACGGTCTGTGTCTCCCCGGGGCCGATGGTGCTGATGTCCTGTTCCAGGGCGTTGCCGTTGACGCTTACAGTCACGGTGACGCCGTTCTCGGTCGAGTCGCCCTGGTTCTGAACCTGGGCCTCGACCTCGGGGGTGTCTCCCGCCGCCACGGTCGTGAGGGAGTCGGCGGTCAGCGGCGTGCCGTTGACGCTTACCCCGATCAGGCCCATTCCGTGGATGCCCGGCGTCGCCGCGCCGGTGGCGCCGCTCACCGAACCGAGCGCGGCGCTGACCGTGGTCGCGTCGAGCCACCTGGTCTCATCGGGGAGAAAGACGCTCGTCGGCACGTCGCTGCCCTCGATGCCGTTGTCGGCGAGCACCCCGTCGATCTCCGGCCGCACCACCTCGGCGTAGAGGACGTCGCTCGTCAGCAGCTTCCGCATCTGGTTGGCGATTGCGACCATCGCCTTCTCAGACCCGACGTCGCCGAGCGCGGTGCTCATTCTGTTGGCGATCGTCGTCATCGCACTGCTGCGCAGCTCGTAGGTCAGCTCGAGGACGGCCTGCGCGTGACTCATGTCCCCGGGGGCGTCGAGGCCGTCGACCCGCGTCGCGTAGTTGTCCATCGCGCTGCGGTCGGCGTTCACCTGGTCGACGAAGTCGGTGACCGAGAGGCTGCCCGGATCGTCGAGCTTCCCAAAGAACGATTCGCTGGTCTGCTGGGTCTCGTCGACGATCTGGGAGACGTTGCCGGCGTAATCGGTCAGCGCCCGGTCCTTACGGGCGTTGAGGCAGCCTTTGACACCGAGCACGAGCAGGATCAGCACCAACAGGCCAGCGCCCAGCGCCAGGCCGCGCCGCAGCAGGATCTGCTGGCGCTCGGGACGACGGGGTGGGCGTGGCCGGCGGACCGGGCGCGCTGCTGACGATTCCTCCAAGACTGCCTCTCTGAAGCCTTTGACTGGGCGGGAAGTATGCACGGTGGCGGGGTCGAGTCGCAAAGAACCGCAGCAAAGGTTGCTTTTTTGCGTGGCAGGAGCCCATCGCGCCACGTCGAAGCCGGTTTGTGCTTTGGTCGGCTCTTTGGTCCTCAACCGCTTCCTGATCGAGCGCCGAATCGGCAGCGGCGGCTTCGGCGTCGTCTACGAGGCCTGGGATGGGAGGCTGGAGCGCCCAGTCGCGGTGAAGGCGATCGAGTCGCGCGGCCCGGCCCGGCGACGGGTGCTGCGCGAGGCGCAGGCCGCGGCGCGCCTCAACCACCCCGGCATCGTCACCCTCTACGAGATGGGCGAGGAGGAGGGCAACGCGCTGCTTGTCACGGAGATGGTGGACGGTTCAACCCTGGCGGAATTGAGCGCCGAAGGCTCGCTCAGCGATCGCGAGATAGGGGAGATAGGCGCCGATCTCTGCGAGGCGCTCGACCATGCCCACTCCCGCTCGGTCGTACACCGCGACATCAAGCCGCAGAACGTCCTCGTCACCGAGGCCGAGTCGCGCGCCAAGCTGATGGACTTCGGCGTCGCCCGCCTTACCGACGCCGCGGCGCTGACCGCTCCCGGCGACGTGGTCGGCACCCTCGCCTACATGTCGCCCGAGCAAGCCGAAGGGCACTCGGCCGGGCCCGAGGCCGATGTCTACTCGCTGGCGTTGATGCTCTATGAGTGCTGGAGCGGTGAGAATCCGAATCGCCGGGCGACGCCGGCGGCGACGGCGCGGGCGATCGGCGCCCGTCACCGGCCGTTGCGAAGGGTGCGGCCGGACCTGCCACCGGACCTGACCGCCACGATCGACAGCTGCCTCGCCCCTCGACCCAGTCACCGTCCGGGGCTTGAGGAACTGGGAACGGCGATCGAGGAGGCCCTCGAACGACTTGACGAACATCCGCGCGAGACAGCGCGACCGCTGGGCATGAGGCTCACGGCGCTGGCGACCGCGGCAGCACTCGGCGCTTGGCTGGCGATCGGCCACGGAGCCCTGCTGCCGTAGGATTTCTGCGGGTTTCCACCGATGGGAAACCCTTTTTCCATCCCAAAGGAGCCCCCCGATCGGCGTTTTCAGCAACCTCGAAGCTCGGATCGAAGGCCTCGTCGAGGGTGTCTTCAGTCGTGCCTTCAGCTCTGAGGTGCAGCCGGTCGAGCTGGCCCGGAAGCTGGCCAAGGAGATGGATGCGCACAAGACCGCCTCCGTAGCCCGCGTCTATGTGCCGAACGAGTACACGGTGTTCCTCTCGACCAGGGACCGCTCGAAGTTGGAGGGTTATGAGCGTTCTCTGGAACAGGAGCTGTCCGGGTATCTGCTCGAGCATGCGCGCAGACGCAGCTACGACCTGCTGACCCGCCCGGCCGTCGAGTTCAAGACCGACGAGCGACTGCGCCTGGGGGAGTTCGGGATCCAGACGCGGTTGGTGAAGCCGCCGGTCCACGAGGGGGAGCGGCCGCGCCAGGGCGAGGAGGGCCACACGATGGTCTACTCGGCCGTTCGCGAGCGCGACTCCGACCGACCAAAGCGCCCCGAGCAGGCAGTCGGGGCGCTTGTCTCCACCCGCGCTGTCGTCACCCTCGACGATCGTCGCTACGTCTTGGAGGGCCCGCGGGCCACGATCGGCCGCTCGAAGGATGCGGAGTGCGTGTTGCGCGATCCGAACGTGAGCCGCCGCCACGCCGAGCTGCGACGCGGGGCCAACGGCGACTGGACGATCGCCGACCTCGGCTCCACCAACGGGGTGAAGGTGAACGGCCGGCGGGTGGCCTCGACGCGGCTCAGCCCCGGCGATGAGGTGACTGTCGGGACCACGACCTTCAGGTTCGACATCGAGTCATGAGCGTGGAGCGAGCAAGCGTCGCAATTTGGTGTTTCGCGCAGCGAGCGAAGCGCGAAACATTTACTGCCCAGTAGCGTGCGGATCGCGTGGACTACGACCCCATTTCAGTGGCTCTCAAGTTCGGCTTCCTGGCCGTCCTCTACCTGTTCCTGCTCTTCATCGCCCGCAGCGCGCTGAAGGACCTGCGCCGGACCGTCACCCCCGCCCCCGATGCGACCGGCTTCCACCCGACGCCGGCATTCGGCGCCGGGTCGGGCGACGGCGATTCCTGGTTGATCGCCGAGCGCGGCGGCGGCCTGCAGCCCGGCGAGCGGTTCGATCTGATCGGTGGCCTCTCGATCGGGCGCTCCGGCGAGTCCGACGTGCGGATCGACGATCGCTACGCCTCCGGTCTGCACGCGAGGATCTTCGCCCGTGAGGGGCGCACCTACATCGAGGATATGAACTCCACCAACGGCACCCTGCTCAACGACGCCGAGCTGAAGGGGGAGGCGGAGCTGATCGACGGCGACGTGGTGAGGATCGGCGACACCGAGTTCAGGTTCGAGGTGGGCTAGATGCTGCGCGTCGACGACCAGGCCTTTCAGACCGACACCGGCCGCCAGCGGAATGCCAACGAGGACTCTTACTTCGCGCGCTCTCCGATCTTCGTCGTCGCCGATGGGATGGGGGGCGCGCAGGCAGGTGAGGTCGCTTCGAAGACAGCGGCCGAGGCGTTCGACCGCGACCTGCCGGCCGGCTCGCCGGAGCGCACCCTGCGGGAGACGATCGAGGCGGCAAACAGGCAGATCAACGAGCGCGCCCATTCCGATCCTTCGCTGGCCGGGATGGGGACGACGATCACAGCGGCGATCGTCGACGCGCAGGGCGAAGAGGTTGCGATCGGCCACGTCGGCGACAGCCGCGCCTACCGCCTGCGCGGCGGGAAGCTGGAGCGCCTGACGCGCGATCACTCGCTGGTCGAGGAGATGAGGCGCAAGGGCCAGCTGACCGATGCCCAGGCCGAAGATCATCCGCAGCGCTCGATCATCACGCGGGCCTTGGGCCCCGAGCCCGAGGTCGACGTCGACGTGCAGACGGTTCCGGCGTCGCCAGGCGATGTCTTCCTGCTGTGCTCGGACGGGCTGACCACGATGATCGCCGATGACCGGATCGGCCGCATGCTCGCCGGTGCCACCTCGATGCAGGCGGCGGTGCGAGCGCTGATCGACGAGGCAAACCGCGCCGGAGGCCGCGACAACATCACGGCGCTCGCCTTTCGGCTGGAGGACTCCGAGGCACCGGCGCGGGCGCCGGAGGGGGCGACGCTGATCGGGGACTCCGCCGAGGAGGCGGGACTGACCGCGACCGAGGTCCGCCGCCGCGCCGCCGCCGAAGCCGCACGCAAGCGGCGGGAGGAACAGGCAGCGAAACCGACTCGGCGGGGATTGAAGCGCGCGGCGAAGGCACTCGCCGCGCTGGCTGTCCTGGCGGCCATCGCCTTCGGCGCTTGGTACGGCAACCGCCAGATCTGGTTCCTGGGCACCGACGAAGGCGGCCGGGTGGCGCTCTACCGCGGTCTGCCCTATGAGCTTCCCTTCGGCGCAAAGCTCTACAGCGAGCGTTACGCAAGCCCGATCCAGACGAATTCCCTGCCTCCTAAGCGACGCGATTCGGTCACCGGTCACGACCTGCGCTCCCGCAGTGACGCTGTCTCGCTGATCGAGGACATCCAGACGAGTCAGGGAGTTCCTTGAGGTCAGCGGCGCGCAACCGGGAGCTGGTCGCACTGGTTCCCGTCGCCCTGCTCCTCACCGCCGGCTTCGCCGCGGTCTTCGCGCAGGAGAGCACGCGGCTGGACAACCTCAGCCTGATCTACGGCGCTTACTTCCTGGCGATCTGCCTCGCCGCCCACATCTACCTGCGGATGCGGCTTCCCGACGCCGATCCTTACCTCTTCCCGCTGGTCGCGCTGCTGACCGCCTTCGGGCTGGTGATGGTCTACCGGATCGACGCCGACCTGGCCCGCGATCAGGCCAACTGGTTCGTGCTGGGTCTAGTCCTCTTTGCCCTGACGATCCACTTCCTGCGCGATTACGACGTTCTGGAGCGCTACCGGTACACGATCGCCGCAGTCGGCATCCTGCTGCTGCTGGCGCCGCGACTGCCGGGGATCGGCCAGCAGGTCAACGGCGCCTTTCTGGGGGTAAAGATCGGCCCGTTGCAGTTCCAGCCGGCCGAGTTCGCGAAGATCTGCCTGGTCGTATTCCTCGCCAGCTACCTGCGCGAGCACCGCGAGGTCCTGATCGTCGGCGCGCGGCGTGTGCTCGGTGTGACGCTGCCGCCGCTCAAGCACTTCGGCCCGATGCTGGTCGTCTGGGGCGCATCGATGTTCATGCTCGTCTTCATCCGCGACCTCGGCAGCTCGCTGATGTTCTACGCGGCATTCCTGGCGCTGCTCTACGTGGCGACAGGGCGCTTTTCTTTCGTCGCGATCGGGATGGCGATGTTCCTGCTCGGCGCCTGGTTCTTTGCCTCGACCGTCCCGCATGTACACGACCGGGTCGAGATCTGGCTCGATCCCTATCGGGACCCGGCCAACACCGGGTACCAGATCCTCAACTCGATCTTCGCCCAGGCCGATGGCGGATTGTTCGGCCAGGGCTTCGGTCAAGCGCTGATCACGATTCCCGGCACCGACCGGGCGCTGTTGCCGGCGGCGCAGACCGACACGATCTACTCGCTGATCGTCAACGAGCTGGGCCTGTTCGGAGGCTGCGCCGTCGTCCTCATCTACCTACTGATCGCCGCGCGGGGCTTCAAGATCGCGCTGCTCGCCGACGACGGCTTCTCGAAGCTGTTGGCCACCGGGCTGACCGCCGTATTCGCGATTCAGGCCTTCGTCATCATCGGCGGGGTGACCCGGGTGATCCCGCTCACCGGCGTCACGCTTCCGTTCATCAGCTACGGCGGCAGCTCGATCGTCGCCAACTTCGTGCTGCTGGCGTTGCTGCTCCTGATCTCCGACCGGGCGCGGCGTGAGGCCGAAGCCCCTGTACCGGGCACCGTTGCCGCTCTGGGGGAGTCGTGAACCGTCAGATAGTCAAGCTGTTCGCCTTCGTCGTCGTCCTCTTCGCGGTCCTGGTCGGATTCACTTCGTACTGGGCGGTGTTCGACGCGCAGGCGCTGAAGGAGAAGACGGCCAACAAGCGGCCGTTATTCGAACAGCAGCGAGTCCGCCGCGGGCGGATCCTCGCCGACGACGGGACGGTGATCGCCCGCTCGGTGGCGAAGGGCAGCGGCGACGCGCTGCGCTACGTGCGCCGCTACCCGGAGGGCTCGCTCTACGGCCACCCGATCGGCTACAGCTTCGTGCGCGAGGGCGACAGCGAGTTCGAGAAGTTTCACAACGACGAGCTGGTCGGCGAGGAGTCGGAGTTCACATCGATCCTCGACGAGCTGCGCGGGCGCCGACAGGAAGGCAACGACATCGTCACCAACCTCGATCCGGCGGCGCAGCAGCTGGCGCTCGACGAGTTGGAGGCACAGGGCTTCGGCGCAGTGGTGGCGCTCGAGCCGAAGACGGGAAGGGTGCGGGTGCTGGCGTCCAACCCGCCATATGACCCGAACCGGATCCCTTACGACCTCTCCGACCTCAACGTCGATCCGACCTCCCCGCTGCTGGACCGCGCAACCCAGGGTCAGTACCCGCCCGGCTCGACCTTCAAGGTGGTGACGGCGGCGGCGGGGCTCGACAGCGGCACGATCACGCCGGAGACGCCAATCGACGCGCCGGGGACGTTGGACGTCCAGGGTCGGCCGCTGAGCAACGACTTCAACCTGGACTTCTTCGGCGCCACCCTCGATACCGCGCTGACCAACTCGGTCAACACCTGGTTCGCCCAGCTCGGCCAGCAGGTCGGCGAGGAGACGATGTTCAAGTACATGGACCGCTTCGGCTTCGGCTCGACGCCTCCGATCGACCTCCCCGACAGCCAGGTCTACAAGAGCGGCCTGTTCGAGGACCGCGACCTGCTCGGACCCGGCGACCCGGTCGACCTCGCCCGCCTTGCGATCGGCCAGGAGCGGCTGGCGGTGACCCCGCTGCAGATGGCGATGGTCGCTTCGGCTGTCGCCAACGGCGGGAAGCTGATGAAGCCGCAGATCTGGAGCCGGGTGGTGGACCCCGACGGGCGCGTGACCAAGCGCCTCGACCCCTCCGAGTACAGCGAGCCGATCAGCGAGGAGACTGCGACCGAGCTGAACGCGGCCATGCAGGACGTGGTCAACAGCGGCACCGGCACCAACGCGGCAATCCCCGGCGTCGCCGTCGCCGGCAAGACCGGAACCGCCGAGACGCCCTTCAACGAGGACTGTGGAGGCGGCAGCGACGAGAACCAGGCATGGTTCATTGGCTTCGCGCCGGCCGATGACCCGCAGATCGCGATCGCGGCGACCGTGGAGTGCACGACCGGATTCGGCGGCGATGTGGCGGCGCCGATCTTTCGCGACGTCGCGGAGGCGCTCTTGAATGGAGCTGAACAGTGAGACGAGGAGGGGTGGGGATTGGCTGAGGTGAGCGAAGGCAGCGTCGTCGACGGGCGCTACCGGGTGCTGCAGAGGCTCGGATCGGGCGGCATGGCGGACGTCTGGCTGGCCGAGGACACGCACCTTCAGCGGCGCGTTGCGCTGAAGGTTCTGCACAGCCGCTTCGTCCAGGATCGCGAGTTCGTCGAGCGCTTTCGCCGCGAGGCCGAGCATGCGGCGGGCCTCCAGCACCCGAACGTCGTCGCCGTCTTCGACCGCGGCGAGTTCGAAGGCACGTACTACATCGCGATGCAGTACGTGGAGGGCAACTCGCTGAAGGCGCTGATCGACGCCGGGCTGGCGCCCGAGCAGGCGGTTCATCTCGTCAGGCAGGTGCTGGAGGCGGCGCGCTTCGCCCACCGGCACGGGGTCGTCCACCGTGACCTGAAGCCCCAGAACGTGATCGTCGATCCCGAGGGCAAGGCGGTCGTCACCGACTTCGGCATCGCCCGCGCCGGCGCTTCGGAGATAACCCAGGCGGGTTCGGTGATGGGCACCCCCCACTACCTCTCCCCCGAGCAGGCGCAGGGGATGGACGTGACGCCGGTTTCCGATCTCTACTCGATCGGGGTGATCCTCTACGAGGCGCTGACCGGGCGGGTTCCGTTCGAGGCCGAGAGCGCGGTGGCGATCGCGATGAAGCAGGTCTCTCAAACCCCCCAGAGGCCCAGCTCGATCGATCCGCAGGTCTCTCCCGCGCTCGACGCGGTCGTGATGCGGGCCTTGGAGAAGGACCCAGGCCAGCGCTTTCAGAGCGCCGACGCCTTCATCGCCGCGCTCGACGCGGCGATGAAGGAGCCAGACGCACCGGGCGGGGACACGGCCGCCTTCGCGCCGCTTCCCCCGGTCGTGGCCGGGGAGGCAATGGCGGAAGAGGAACCCGAGGAAGAGGCATCCCGTCGCTGGTGGTTGGCTCTGATCGCCGCCGCCGTGTTGATCGGAGCCCTGCTTGGCCTCGCGCTGACCCGTGACACGACCACCGAGGTCCCCGAAGTGACCGGCAACCAACTGAACGTGGCGATCTCGTTGCTCCAGCAGGATGGGTTCGAAATCGGCGACGTCAACCGGGTCGAGCGCGACGCGGCGGCCAATACCGTCCTCGAGCAGGACCCCTCGGCCTCGCCGCCCGGCGAGGAGGCGGAGCTGGATTGCTCCTTCCTCACCTTCTTCTGCTCGAAGCCGCCGGTCACCCTGACCGTGAGCTCCGGGCCGGGCACCGCCGAGGTTCCGCCGACGGCTGGCCTCGAGCGCGACGCCGCGATCTCGGAGCTGAAGGACGCCGGCTTCTCGCCCCAGCTGCAGACCGCGAACTCCGACACGGTCGACGCGGGTCTGGTGATCTACTCCGACCCCTCCGCCGGAACGACTCTTACGCGAGGATCTGCGGTCACCCTGTACGTCTCCCTCGGTCAGAAGCTGGCCAAAGTGCCGGTCCTGGTCGGCACTCAGCGATCGGTCGCCGTGCAGCAGATCCGCGGCCGCGGCCTGGTGCCCAGCGTCAGTGAGGAGGAGAGCTCCGCGCCGGCCGGCGAGGTGATCCGCCAGTCGCCGAGCGCCGGCGCCCAGGTGGAGCCGGGGTCGACAGTCTCGATCGTCGTATCCAAAGGCGAGCAGCAGATCTCGGTGCCCAATGTGATCGGCAAACTGCGCGCCGACGGGGTGCAGGCGTTGCGCGATGCCGGCCTGTCGCCCTCGGTGCAGGAGCAGGAGACGGATGTCCCTTCCCAGGTGGGCCGGGTAACGGACCAGTTCCCGCCGCCTGGATCCAACGTGGCGAGCGGCACGGAGGTGACAGTGGTGGTCGGCAAACAGCCGAGCGGCACGACGACGACCCCCACCTTGCCCCGGCTGGGCGGCGAGACGCAATGAGGGTCGCGGTCCTTCGCGGCGGGCGCTCCTCAGAGCATGAGATCTCGCTCCGTTCGGGCGAGTCGGTGGCGCGAGGCCTGCAGGCCGCCGGTCATGAGGCGGTTGAAGTGACGATCTCCGGCGAGGGGCGCTGGACCCATAAGGGGCAGTCGGTGAAGCTGGTTCCAGGTGGGGGCCTGCTCGACGCCGACGTCGTCTTTCCGGCGCTCCACGGCCCGTTCGGCGAGGACGGCAGCGTGCAGGGAGTGTTGGAGCACCTCGACGTTCCCTACGTCGGCTCCGATGTGCTTGCTTCGGCAACCTGTATGGACAAGCTGACGCTGAAGCGGCTCTTCGCCCATGCGGGAGTGCCACAGGTCGACTTCATCGGCGTCGGGGAGGAGGATTGGCGAGAGCGAGCACTGGCGATGGGGTTGCCGTTGTGGGTGAAGCCCTCGCGACTCGGATCCAGCGTCGGAATCAGCAGGGTGGTGGAGCCGACTGAGCTCACCGCCGCGGTGGAAGCGGCGGCTCGCCACGATCCGCGGGTGATCGTCGAGGCGCACGCCGCCGGCCGCGAGGTGGAGTGCTCGGTGCTCGGCAACGAGGCACCGGAGGCTTCGCTGCCCGGCGAGGTCGTCGCGCAGGCCGAGTGGTACGACTTCGAGGCGAAGTACAGCGAGGGCGGGATGCAGCTGGCGATCCCGGCGCCGATCGAGGATGCCCAGGCTGCGCGGGTGCGCGAGATGGCATTGCGGGTATTCGAGCTGGCCGGCTGCACGGGCCTCGCCCGCTGCGACTTCTTCGCAGATGAGGAGGGAGGCGTGCTGGTCAACGAGGTCAACACGATGCCCGGCTTCACCGAGACGAGCGTCTACGCCAAGCTCTGGGAAGCGACCGGCATCGCCTACCCGGAGCTTTGCGATCGCTTGGTTCGACTCGGGATCGAACGCCACGCCCAAGCCCGCTCCTACGAGTTCTAGCCGCGCAGCTCTATATCGCTGATCTCGACCTGGTAGCGCCCCGGTTGGTCGCGGGACTCTGAGGCCGTGGTGAACCAGAGCAGGAAGTAGGTGGAGGGCTGCTTGACGTCCAGGGAGATCTCCTCGCGAGCCGAGGCGGCAACCGCTTCGCCGACCGGGTCCCCCCAGCCGGAGAGGTCGCTTGGCGGGCCGGCCGGCGCGGCGAAGACCTCGGCGTCCCAGCCCGGCACCGGCGTGCGTACGATCATCTTGTCGGGGGTCGCCGGTGAGGTCGTCGCCACATAGATGCCGACCCCCGGGTCGGGCCCCGACTTGGTCCCGGCGAATGTGGCGGAGTCGTAGTGCTCGGTCACCCAGGCGGTGCCGGTCGGATTGCCGTCTATCGCCAGCGCCACCGTGTCGCCGACTTCCTCGCCGTCTCCCTGTGGGTCGTAGTCGGTCGCCGAGGAGATCGGCACCGGCTTGCCGCTGCCCTCTTCGGCTCCGCCGCCGCCAAAGGCTCCGCTGGAGATCAGCTGCACGACGCCGAGTGTCGCCGCGGCGACCAGCACCAGGGCGAGAATGGCTGCCCAGCTCCAACGCGCCCGGCTGGAGAGCTTGCGCTTCGGCGGCGGCACCGCATCCAGCACGCTGGTTGCCTCGCCGGTGGTCGATCCCGCCCTCGCCGCCTCGACCTCCAGCGCGGTCGAGAGGTCGTCGATCATCTCGCCGATCTCCTGGTAGCGCTCCCCAGGGTCCTTCCCGGTCGCTCGCTCGACGACCAGCGCGACCGCGGCTGAGACCTCGGGGCGCCGCCGCTGCACGTCGGGGAGCTCCTCGTTGACGTGCTTCATCGCCACCCCGACCTGGCTGTCGGCATGGAAGGGAACCTGGCCGACCAGCATCTCGTAGAAAACCACCCCCAGGGAGTAGATGTCGCTGCGCGGGTCTACGCTGCGGCCCATCGCCTGCTCGGGTGCGACGTAGTCGGTGGTCCCCAGGACCCGCCCGGTCGCCGTCATCCCGTCCTGCTCGAGCTGGCGGGAAATGCCGAAGTCGGTCAGCTTCGCTCGCCCCTCGCTGTCGATCAGGATGTTCTGCGGCTTGATGTCGCGGTGGACCAGGTTGCGGGCGTGGGCGACCGAGAGGCCGCGGGCGACCTCGATCGCGTAGGCGATCGCTTCCTGGACGTCGAGCGCGCCGATCCGCGAGATCCGCTGCTTCAGCGTCTCCCCCTCGACGTATTCGAAGACGATGTAGGGGTGCCCGCCGTCCTCCCCGGCATCGATTACGGAGACGACATTGGGATGGGAGAGCTTGGCGACGGCCCGCGCCTCCTGGCGGAAGCGCTCCAGTTGGTCCTCCTGCTCGGACATCTCGCGATGCATCACCTTCACCGCGACCGGGCGGTCGAGCGTCTCATCGCGGGCGAGGAAGACCGTGGACATGCCCCCGCTGCCGAGCTTCGCCTCCAGCCGGTAGCGACCGGAGAGCACGGTGCCGATCATCTGTGAGCTTCTCGAGCGCGCTTCCATGATGAGAGTCGTCTGGCTGTTCGAGGGTACTGTCGGTTACGCGTGTCCGTTGAAGTTCGCTGCCTCGACGATCCGGCCTGCTCCTGGTCGCGAGATGCCGAACCTAGCTTCGCAGGCCGATGTGGGAGTTCTTGGTGGCTCAGACGCGCCGAACTTCGGGTGGCCCGTCGACGGCGCGGCCGATCCGCTTGGCATCCGGGTAGTGGCGGCGGAGCAGGTTCAGCGCGGATCCCTCGTCCTCGGGCGCGACGAGGAGGCAGAAGCCGCAGCCCATGTTGAAGACGTCGTGCATCTCGCCGGCGCCGACCGCGGCGCGCTCGGCGATCAGCTCGAAGATCGGCGGCACCGGCAGCGGGTCGTCGATCTCGTAGCCGACATCGGCGGCGAGGCGGAGCAGATTGCCCAGGCCGCCGGAGGTGATGTGGGCAAGGCCGCGGACGTCGGCATCGGACCGCAGCAGTTCCAGGATCGGCTTGACGTAGATCTCGGTCGGCTCCAGGAGGGCCTCGCCGAGCGGACGGCCGAGCCGTCCCTCGGGATCTTCCGCGAGCGAGACTCCGTCGAGGGCCGAGCGGGCGAGGGTGTAGCCGTTGGAGTGGACCCCGGAGGAGGGCAGTCCGATCACCGGGTCGCCCGGCCGCACGGCGGAGCCGTCGACGATCGCGTCGAGGGCGACGGTGCCGAAGCAGGCGCCGGCGACGTCGAAGCCGCGCACCATGTCGCCGAGCTGCGCCAGCTCCCCACCGGGTATCTCGACTCCGGCGAGCTCCGCGCCGCGGGCCAGACCGGTGCCGATCGCCTCACAGACGTCCGGGTCGGCCTTCTCGATCGCGATGTAGTCGAGCATCGCCAGTGGCTCGGCACCGACGCAGATCACGTCGTTGACGTTCATCGCCACGCAGTCGATCCCGACCGTGTCGAATCGGCCGAGCTGTTCGGCGACCAACAGCTTGGTCCCGACCCCGTCCGTGGAGAGCGCGATGCCGGTTCGCTCGTCGATCCGGATCACGCTCGCGTAGTGGCCAGGCAGCTGCACCTGGCGCGAGGGCCGGTCCAGGCGGATGGCCCCGAGCGCGCGCACCAGCCCGGCGACCGCGGAGTCCGCTGCCCCCTGGTCGACTCCTGCCCGTGCGTACGCGTCGTCGCTATTCACCGACCCGATTCAACAGTAGGACGCGGTCGCAAGCCGTCTCCTTCGCGCAATCAACTTCCGATTTCGCCCAGCACCGCTTCGACCGATGCGGCCGCCGCCGCCCCGGCGACCTCGACGGGCTCGGTGCTGCGCAGGGCGCGGCTGAGGACAAAGGCGCCCTCGAGTCCAGCCAGCATCTCGATGACGAGCGCCCGCGCCCGATCGCGCTGTATGCCCGCCAGCGCGAAGCGCTCAATGCCGCCGGCGATCCAGGCGTCGAAGACATCCGCGCAGGCCTCCCGCAGCGTGTCGTTCGTGCTGGAGACCTCAAGCGCCACCGTGGCGATTGGACAGGCATCGGCGTAGTCCGTTTCACGCAGGGTTTGGGCGGCGCCGGCGAAGAAGCTCCGCACTCCGTCGACCAAGCCGACGTCGGTGCCGACGAATTCGACGAAGAGAAGCCCGTACAGTGCGCCGGACCGCCTTATCGCCTCTGCTCCGAGCTCGGTTTTGCCACCGGGGAAGAAGTGGTAAAGCGAACCGAACGGCGCTCCGGCCTCCTCGATGATCTGTTTCACGCCGGTGCCCATGTATCCCTGTCTTCGGAACAGCGCGCCGCTGCTTTCGAGGATTCGCTCTTTGGTGTCTCCGGCCATTTGCTCCTCTCGTTCTTTCAGCTGGAGCGATGATAATTTAGCGCTATTAGAGCGATCTATCAAATAACTGGAGGGTGAGATGCCGGAGGCGAGGCTGACAGCGGGGACCATCCACTACGAGGACAGTGGCGGCGAGGGGTTCCCGCTTGTCCTCCTGCATGGGCTGGCGATGGACAGCCGTCTCTGGGGAGAGGTCGTCCCGCAGTTGACCCCCGACTTTCGCTGCATCGCGCCGACTCTTCCGCTTGGCTCCCACCGCGAGGCGATGAAGCCGGAGGCCGACCTCTCGTTGCGAGGACTCGGCCGCCTGGTCGCGGAGTTCATCGAGAGCTTGGGCGTCGACAGTGTGACGCTCTGCTTCAGCGACTGGTCGGGGGCACAGCCAATGGTCGCCGACGGACTCCTCGGCGGCGTCGACGCTCTGATCCTGGTCTCATGCGAGACCGAGGGGAATTATCCGCCCGGATTGGCCGGCAGGGCCGCGGGCCTGTCGGCGAAGCTTCCCGGCGGTCTCTCGCTGATGCGACAGATGTTGCTGCGCCCATGGTCGCGCCGGTTGCCCTTCATCTATGGCCAAATGAGCAAGCGCGGAGTCCCCGACGAGTTGATGCGGGAGTGGCTGGAGCCTTTGCACAGGGCCGAAATCAGACGGGACCTGCGCAGTACGCGGGCGACGTCAAACAGGGCAAGCGCGATATGGCGGCCGCGACCGAGTCGCTTGGCGGCTTCGAGCGCCCTGTCTTAGTCGTCTGGGACAGCGAGGGGCGGATGATGCCCAATGAGCACGGTCGCAAGCTGGCCGCCGATTTCCCCAACGGCCGCCTGGTCGAGATCGACGAGAGCTACACGCTGATACCGATCGACCAGCCGACCCGACTCGCCGACGCGATACGGGAGTTCGTGCCGGCAGCCGGCGCCGCGCCCGCGTCAGCCTAGCGACGGAGCTTTCGCAGCACCGCCGCGGCGAGGGCTGCCCGGTAGGCGGCGTAGGGCCAGAGGGCGCGGTCGCGCTCGACGAGCCCGATCAGGCGTTGGGAGGCGAGGGTCGAAGCGAATGAGGTCGCAGCGCCCACCGCCAGGGAGCGGCGCAGCTCGGGTGAGGCGCCGCGCCGGGCCAGCCGCGCCCCCTTCAGCGCGGTGGCGCCGACGATGATCGGCAGGGCGATCGTGCGGGAGAGCAGGTTTGCCTGGTCACGGGAGAAACCGCGCCAGCGAGCCGCCGCCAGGGTTACGCCGTTGCGCGAGACGCCGGGCGCCAACGCCGCCGCTTGCGCCACTCCCAGCGCCAACCCGTCGACTGGAGTGGCGTCCCCCCTGCCGCGCCGCTGCGGCCGGGTGTCGGCGGCGAGCATCGCCGCGGCGCCGGCAAGCAGGCCGTAGGCGGTCGTCCGCGGGCTGCCGAGCCGTCGCTCGATCGGCCGCTCCAGGGCGTAGCCGACGATCGCGGCCGGCAGAAAGGAGAGGCCCAGGACCAGCGCCCGTCGTCCATCGAAGGCGCGTAGCTCTTCGACGATCGTGCGCCGCTGGCCGATCAGAAGCGCGACGGCCGCCCCCGCGTGCAGCGCCACCTCGAAGCTCTTGCGCACCTCCGGGTCGACCGCGTCCCAGTCCCACCCCGCCAGCCAGGGGATCAGCACGATATGGGCGGAGCTGGAGACGGGTAGCAGCTCGGAGGGCCCCTGAACTATGCCGAGGGCGATGGCGCGGCGGGTCGGGATCCCGTTTGGCGCGCCGACGCTCAAACTCCTCCCGAGCGAGCCGCTTCGGGTTCGACCGGCGGGCCTGGATCGTCGTTGGAGCCGCCTCCTCGCAGCCTCTTCACCACCAGGTAGACGATCAGAGCGAGGGCTGCGGCAACGACCGCGTAGTCGAGGTAATGGAGCTTGTCCCGCCAGTCTTCCCAGTTCTCGCCGACCGCCTCTCCGATCAGCGCCAGCATCAGGACCCAGGGAATGCAGCCGAGCAGGGTGAGCGTCGTGAAGCGCCAGAACGGCATTTTCGCCACGCCCGCCGGCAGCGAGATGAAGGTTCGGATGATCGGCAGCATGCGGGTGAAGAAGACAGTGGCGTCGCCGTAGCGCTCGAACCAGTCGTCGGCCCATCGCAGGTACTTGGGTGGCAGGTGGATAAAGCGGTTTTTCTCCAACAGGTCGAGTCGCGCGTAGTAGCCGACCGCGTAGGCCGCCCACGACCCGGCCAGGTTGCCCAGCACGCCGGCGACGACGATTCCCACCATTGTCAGCTCGCCATCGGCGACGCTGGCGCCGGCGAAGAGCATGATCGCCTCGCTCGGCACCGGCAGACACGCCGACTCCAGGGCCATCAGGATGAAGACCGCCGGCAGCCCGGTGGTGCTGATGAAGTCCGTTCCCGCGTTGACGATCGGGTCGAGAAAGAAGTCTGTGACGCTGGCGAAGGGGAGCATGCGGGAGCGGGGCATTGTAGGGATTGAGGCATCCAGCCTCTAAACTCGCCCGGTCCCATGAACCGGTTGAACCACCCCGTCTACCGCAACCGGGTGCTGCAGGTCGCGGCCGATGCGCTGCTCGTCGCGCTCTCCTTCTATCTGGCTTTTCGCCTGCGCTTCCTCGATGACGCGCACGGGATGCCGGATCGCTACGAGACGCTGTTCCTGCAGGCGATCGGCTTCGTCGTCGCCGGCAAGGTGGCGATCTTCGCCGCCTTCGGCCTCTACCAGAAGTGGTGGCGCTACGTCAGTGGCCGCGACTTCATCCTGATCGTCCGCGCGGTGGCGGTCGCCAGCGCGATCCTGGTCGTCGTCTTCACCGTTCTGCAGCCGTTTGCCAACAGCCTGCCGCGCTCGGTCGCGGTAATGGACTTCCTGTTGACCCTGATGCTGATCGCCGGCGCGCGGCTCGCGGTGCGGCTGATAGTCGAGCGTCCGTCGCGGGGGTCCCGTGTCCCCAGGCGCGAGGTGCTGGTGGTCGGCGCCGGGTCCGGCGGACAGATGGTCGTCCGCGAGTTGCAGCTCAACCCCAACCTCGGGGCAACCGCGATCGGCTTCGTCGACGACGACCCGCGCAAACGCGGGATGCGCATGTCCGGCGGGTTGAAGGTCCTCGGCTCGACCAAGCAGATCGCGGCGATCCTCGACGAGACCGAGCCCGACGAGGTGGTGATCGCGATCCCCTCGGCGCCGGGGACGCTGCGCGCTCAGGTGGTCGCTGCCTGCCGTGAGCGGGAGATCCGCGTCCGCACCCTGCCGACCGTGTTCGAGCTGTTGCGCGGCGGGGTGCAGCTCAACAAGCAGCTGCGCGAGGTCCAGGTTGAGGATGTGCTGGGTCGCGACCCGATCGTGGTCGAGCTGGATCGGGTCGGCGCTTACCTGCGCGACCGGATCGTGCTGGTTACCGGCGCCGGCGGGTCGATCGGTTCCGAGCTCTGCCGCCAGATCGCCCGGGTCGGTCCACGGCTGTTGGTGATGCTCGACCACGCCGAGGACAACCTCTTCGAGATCGACCGCGAGATGGTCGAGGAGCGCCACTTCACAAGCGTCGAGTCGGTGCTCGCCGACTGCAAGGAGCCGGGCCGGATGCTGGAGGTGATGCAGCGCTTCAAGCCCGAGGTCGTCTTCCACGCCGCCGCCTACAAGCACGTGCCGCTGATGGAGGCGAACCCGTTGGAGGCTGTGCGCAACAACGCGATCGCGACGCGGATCACGGCCGAGACGGCAGCGGCCTCGAATGTCGAGCGCTTCGTTCTCGTCTCCACCGACAAGGCGGTCAATCCGCAGACGGTGATGGGAGCCTCGAAGGCGATGGCCGAG
This sequence comes from Solirubrobacterales bacterium, assembly GCA_036381235.1. Lineage (GTDB taxonomy): Bacteria > Actinomycetota > Thermoleophilia > Solirubrobacterales > 70-9 > DASVDE01. The sequence continues at coordinate 107,680 of DASVDE010000014.1, forward strand.
TGGATCGTCGAGCTCGCCGGCCACAAACACCCCGGCACGCGCTTCGCCAGCGTCCGCTTCGGCAACGTGCTCGCCTCCTCCGGCAGCGTGGTGCCGATCTTCCGCGGGCAGATCGAGCGGGGTGGCCCGGTGACCGTCACCCACCCCGAGATGACCCGCTACTTCATGACGATTCCGGAGGCGGTCCAACTGGTGATCCGCGCCGGGGACATCGGCGCCGGCAAGGGTGAGGTGTTCGTCCTCGATATGGGGGAGCCGGTGAAGATCGTCGACCTCGCCCACAACATGATCCGGTTGGCCGGGTATGAGCCAGAGGCCGACATAGCGGTCGAGTTCACGAAACCGCGGCCGGGGGAGAAGCTCCACGAGGAGCTGTTCGGCGCGGGGGAAAGCGAGCAGCCGACGGCCGCGAAACGGATCCACCGCGCGGTCCGCGAGGCTCCGCTGGAGCCGGAGTGGGTGGAGTCGACGCTGAACTCGCTGGAGCACCTGGTGATGGCCGGCGATGAGGCGAACCTCGCCGAACGGGTCGTCCAGCTGATCACGGCACCAGGCGGCGACGCCGCGACAGTCGTCTACGACGAGTAGCCTCTCGCAGCCAAGTCGGGGATTCTGTGGAGCTGATCAAGGAAATCGGCGCGTTCGCCGGCCTAGCCGCGTTCCTGGGCCTGGCCATCCTGGCGCTGCTGTCATTCACGCAGGGCCGCGACATCCGGCGACTGCGGGAGTGGGCGGGCTCGGCGCCCGAGCGCGACGCCGAGCTGAAGGACACCACCTCCGCCGCCGCGGCCGAGCGGGCGGAGGAGCTGCGACGACTGGAGGAGGCGCGGACCGCCGAGCAACGGGCGGTGACCGAGCGCGAGCAGCGCCGTCAGCGGCGCGAGGCAGGACTGCCCGAATACAGCCGCATGGAACGGATCCGCGCCCGGTTCTCCGAGCCGCTCTTGCTGGTCGCGGGTTTCGTCGCCGTCATCGTCATCGGCGGCGGCATCGCCTATGCGGTGCTGGCCGGGGGGGATGGCGACAGCGGGAAGGCGGCGAAGAGCAAGAAGGCATCGGCCATGCCGCCCTCCGAGATTGAGGTGACGGTCCTCAACGGAACCGCGGTCCCCGGCCTCGCCGCTCAGTTCGGCGACATAGTGGAGCGCAAGGGCTTTCAGCTCGGTGCGGTGACCAACAGCAGCTCCAGCTTCACCGACAGCGTCGTCATGTTCGAGCGCGGTCACGCTCCCGAAGCGCGGCGGGTCGCCGCGACGCTGGGCATCTCAGAGGTGCGGTTGATGAGCGCAGAGATCGCCTCGGTCTCCGCCGGGGCGCCGGTCGCGGTGGTCGTCGGGGAGGACAATGCCTCGACGGGTTAGCGCTGCGGCCACCGTCTTCGCGCTGCTCGTCATCGCCACCGTCGCGGCCTTCGCCGTCTCGCAACGGCTGAAGCGCGATCCCCTCGTTCTCGACCGGGTCACCTTCGGAACTCCGCTGAGCCGCAGCTTCACCCCGAATGGCGACTGTCGCCACGATCGCATCCGCATCCGCTTCCGAGTGACTCGCTCCGACCGGGGCACGGTGCAGGTTGTGAAGCCGGGCGGCAAGCTGATCGTCACCCTCGCCCGCGATCGCTTCCTGAAGCGCTATCGCTTCTTCACCTTCTACTGGGACGGGCGCAGCCGTGAGCCCGGCAGGGCGCAACCGGGCCGCTACAAGCTGCGGGTGAAGCTGCTCGACCAGGACCGCGTGCTGGTGCCCCCCGGCGTGATGCGTCTGCACAGGGCGCCTCGCAAGCCCCTCCCCACCTGCCAAAAGGGGGAGATGTGAGCGCGGTCCTCGCCGGAGCGGGCCTTCTGATCGCCGGCATCGCCGCCGCGTCGGCGATCGTCTTGCCCTCCGGCCGCCTTCGCGCCGCCGCGATGCTGCTCGCGGTAATCCTCGCTCCCATCCTGATCCTCGGCGACCAGTGGCACACGACCCAGATCGTCGACCTGCGCGACGACTCGCTGCGGCTGGTGTTGCTGGGCGCCCTCGCTCTGGCATTGACCGGTGCTCTCGCAGTCGCCTTCCATCGCTGGGCCGTCGCCTTCCCGGTGGCGGCAGTAGCGGTTCTTCCCTTCCGCATCCCTCTCGAAGCCGGTGGGGACACCGCCAATCTCCTGGTGCCTCTGTATCTCGTAATCGCGGGGGGAGTGGTGTCTTCGGCAATTCGCGACTGGTCGCTCCTCCCGCGGGTGGCGGGGGGGGAGGG